>CAVINP010000072.1:0-10150 GCA_963643985.1 bacterium | reverse complement strand
TCGATTGGATACTGCTCAGCCAGCGCGAGGACGGCTGGTTCGGCCCCGAGGGCAACGATGACTACTGGCCGCTGATGCTGGCGCTGCGTGCGCTGCGGCTGTACTTCACCGCCACCAACGACAAGCGCGTGCTCGTGCTGATGGACCGCTTCTTCAAGTATGAGTATCAGAATCTGAAGACGCATCCGCTCAGGGAACTGGCGGTCGCCCGCGGCGGCGAAAACATGGAAATCGCGCTCTGGCTGTACAACATCACGGGGCAGAAATACCTGCCGGAGCTGTGCCGCCGCCTGCGCGAACAGACGCTGGACTGGCCGAACTTCTTCCACACCTTCCCGAGCGTCGCGCCCACGGGCAAGTCGCTCAAGTGGGAGCGGCTGCGCGAGGCGCTTGAAGAGGAAAAGGACGAGCCGCTCTGCGGTGAAAAGCGTCCGTACTTCCACAGCCAGTATCACCTCACGCAGGGTGTCAACGTGGCCATGGGCCTGAAGACCCCGGGCGTGATCAACCTGTTCAAGAGCGGCTTCAAGGAGCAGGGCGGCTTCCACTTCGGTCTGGAGAAGCTGACCAAGCATCACGGTCTGGCCAACGGCCTCTTCAGCGCCGATGAACACCTGAGCGGCGCAAGCCCCACGCAGGGCACGTCCCTGCAGGCGCTCGTCGAGCTGATGAACACGCTTGAGACGCTCATCGGCATCGGCGATTTCGGCGCCGAGCCTTTCGACCTGCTGGAGAAGCTGGCCTACAACGCGCTGCCCGCGGCGTTCTCGCCGGACAAGCGTCACTACCAGCGCATACAGCAGGCCAACCAGATCAAGATTTCCGACGAGCCGCGCAAGTGGTACAGCGCGGGTGACGATGCAAACCTCTTCATTGCCGCGCACGCCGACGCGGACGGTGCGTCCTGCCATCAGGCGTGGCCGAAGTTCACGTCTTCCCTCTGGTATGCCACCAATGACGGCGGCCTGTACGCCGCGAGCTACGCACCCTGCACCGTGCGCTGCACGCTGGACGGCAGCCCCGCGCGCCTGCGCGTATCCGGCGGCTATCCCTTCATGCAGACGGTCGAAATCACCGTGACACTGAAAAAGAGCGCGGAGTTCCCGCTGTATCTGCGCATTCCCTTCTGGGCGCGTCAGGCCATGATCTATCTGCCCGATGGCGAGATCATGCAGGTGCGTGCCGACGAATCCGCCTGCGTGCGCCGCAAGTGGTCAAGCGGTGACGTGTTGCGTCTGGAAATGCCCGCCGTGCCGCGCGTGACGCGCTGGTATCATCAGTCTGCCGCTGTCGAAGTCGGCCCGCTGCTGATGGTGCTGCGCCCCGAACCCGTCTGGTGCGAGACCGAAGGTGGTCTGGCTGCGGAGACGGCCGAGCCGTGGAACCGTGCGCTGGTGCGCGACGAGCCTATGAAACTGATTCAGATAGAGGAAGATATTTCCGCCTTCGCGCAGGGCGAGAGCGCCGTGGGCGTGATGGTCAAGGCCGCGAAGATCGACTGGCCGACGGAAACGGGCTGCTGCGCCTCTGTGCCGATGGCGCCGCGCTTCGGCAAAGGTGCGCTGGATGTGCTGGAGCTTGTGCCCTACGGCGATGCTCCGCTGCGCATATGCGAGTTCCCCTACGGCAGCCTGCGCGAGGACAAGAATGACGAAGGCAAAGCGTAAAAGCCGGCGATAATGCCTGCCTGCAAACAAAAACCACCTCAATCGAGGTGGTTTTTGCGGATTATATTCGATTATGCCGCATCGGACGCTGCGCCGGTGAGAGAGGAGACGGCAGCAACCAGCGCAGCGACGGATTCTTCCGTCATCAGCGTGGCCAGCTTCACCGTGCCCACATTGATAACATCACACTCGGGCATCGCCCCGTCGTCAACGGTATCGGGATCGAGCACGACGGCATTCTTGGCAGAGAGATCAAAGTCCCTTTCGGCAGCGGTTTCGATGGTCGCGACCATGGAAATGCCCATGCCGGTATCAGCATCGTCGTAGGTAAACGAATACTGCATATCACCAAGCTTTTCAATCGTCATGCCTTCGATGCCGGCGGCCGCAGCCTCAATCGTCGCGTCCAGCGTCGCGCCGTCAAAAGCCGTCATGGCTTCGCTGTTGAAGAGCGCGATGATCTCTGCCGTCGTCATATCCACGCCCTCTTCCGCGAGCATTGCATCCATGCCGTTCACCACGAACGCATCGTTTGCGCCGTCCAGAGAAGCGGAGAGCGTATCGTTGCCGATCTCAATCTGCGCGGCCAGCATGCTTTCCGAGCCGGCAGCGACCTCAACTTCGATCCAAGCCGTGGTCTCGTCCGCACCGAGCTTTAGAATCAGGGACGGATTGAGCGCGTAGGTCTCACCGATGTCGAGCACCAGATCGCTGAAAGTCACGGCAAAGCCGCCCTCAGCGAACGCAGCCGTGGAAAGGGCAAGCAGCAGAACCAGAACCATAGCCAGAATCTTCTTCATAGTTTTTTCCTCCTCTTTCTTCCCCTTCATGGGATTCATTACCTTTCGACACGCCCTGCCCGTTTTCCTGCATCCAATCAAAACATTACAATCTCGGGCTTCGATGCGGATTCCGGGCAAAAACCTATGCTTATTTATTGCACTTTTCATCTCTTCCGAATACAATCATTACGCAATCCCGCCTTGATATTTCACGCTCGCCGCCTATAATTATCCGTGTTAATTAGCGGAGATAATTACGGAGGTATACTATGTCGCCCGAGAACATACGGCGCGTGCTGGACGCGTTCTACATGGCCAAGCGCATACGGGATATGCTGCCGCCGCTGCCCGACGGCATGACGGAATCCTACATACGCTTCCTGGATGTGATACAGCGTCTGGAAGAGAAGAATATGCACGTGCGGATCTCCGACGTGAGCGAAGCGCTGCACCTGCAGCGGCCGGGCGTGACGCGCACGATCAAGGAGATGGAGTCGCGGGGCTATATCCGAAAGATTGCCTCGGGCGAGGACGGACGCGTGACCTACATCACCGTCACCCGGGCAGGCGCGAGTCTGTCCGGAAAATACAATCGCGACGTGTTTGACCGCCTGTCCGCCTATATGCCCGACATATCCGATGCCGAAGCGGAGGCGATGGCGGACACAATACGCAAGATTTATGATAAGCTGAGCAAGGGAAGTGTTTGCATTGACGAATGACAGATCCGACTTCACGCAGGGCAATATCCTGAAGAAAATGATACTGTTCATGCTGCCCATACTGGGCGCACTGGTGCTGCAGGCGGCCTACGGCGCGGTGGACCTGCTGGTCGTGGGGCATTTCGGCTCGACGGCTGGCCTGTCCGGCGTATCCACGGGCAGTCAGGTGCTCAATCTCGTCACCTTCGTGATCACCTCTCTGGCCATGGGCATCACGGTGCTCATCGCGCGATACCTGGGCGAGAAGCATCCGGAGGACATCGGCAGCGTCATCGGCGGTTCCTCGGTCATATTCGCCATCATCACCGCCGTGCTGCTGATCGTCATGGTGGTCTTTGCGCGGCCCATATCGGTGCTGATGCAGGCCCCGGAAGAGGCGCTGGATGAGACGGTCAGCTACGTGCGCATCTGCGGCGGCGGCATATTCTTCATCGTGGCCTACAACCTGCTCTCGGCCATATTCAGAGGACTGGGCGACAGCCGTTCGCCGCTGATGTTCGTGGCTGTGGCCTGTGTGGTCAACATCGTGGGCGATCTGCTGCTGGTGGCGGTGTTCCGTATGGATGCCGCGGGCGCGGCACTGGCGACCGTGTTTGCACAGGCGATCAGCGTACTGTTCGCGCTTCTGTTGCTCAAAAAGCGCGGCCTGCCGTTCAGGATCGGCAAGGCGGACTTTCGCATCAACGGGCAGAGCCGCCTGTCCATGCGCATCGGACTGCCGCTGGCGCTGCAGGAGGCACTGACGCAGGTGTCCTTCCTCGCGCTGTGCGCCTTCGTGAACCGTCTGGGTCTGTCGGCTTCCTCGGGCTACGGCGTGGCCTGCAAGATCGTCAACTTTGCCATGCTCGTGCCCAGCGCACTGATGCAGTCCATGGCCTCGTTCGTGTCGCAAAACGTCGGCGCGGGCAACGAGGGCCGCGCACGCAAGGCGCTGAAAACCGGCGTCGGGCTGGGGCTGGGCATCGGTGTGATCGTGTTCGCGCTCGTGCTGTTTGCGGGTGATAAACTCTGCGCCATCTTCACCTCGGATGCGGCGGTCATATCGCACGGCTTTGACTATCTGAAGGGCTTTGCACCCGAGACCATCGTCACGGCGGTACTCTTCAGCATGATCGGCTATTTCAACGGCCACAACCGCACGGTCTGGGTGATGGTGCAGGGTCTGGTGCAGACGCTTGCCGTGCGCCTGCCGCTGGCCTACATCATGAGCGTGCAGCCGGACGCGAACCTGACGGGCATCGGTCTGGCCGCGCCCGTCGCCACCGCCGTGGGCATCGTGCTCAACGTGCTGTACTACCTCCGACTGAAAAAGAAGGAAGTGTGAGAAATGGAACTGAAACCGGCAAACTACCACTGCCACACGCCGCGCTGCATGCACGCCTTCGGCTCGGAGCGCGAATACGTGGAGCAGGCCATCCGCAGCGGTTTCGGGATACTGGGCTTCTCCGATCACAGCCCGTGGCCGTACAGGTCGGACTTCGTGGCCAATATGCGCATGCACATAAGTCAATTGGAGGAATATGTCGCCTGCATCAAGGCGCTGCGCGAGGAATACAGGGAGCGCATCGGCATAAAGCTCGCACTCGAGTGCGAGGGCTTCCCGGAGTTCTATCCCTGGCTGGAGGACATCCGCGGCCGGTACGGCTTTGACTATTTCATACTCGGCAACCACTACGACACCAACGACGAGCTGGGCCTCGGCTACTTCGGCGCGTGCGCGGGCAAGAAGGAGATGTGGCGCTATCTTCAGACGACCACCGCGGCCATGCAGAGCGGGCACTTCGTCTATCTGGCGCACCCCGACCTGTGTCTGAACCGCTGGGAGCACTTCGATGCGGACTGCGAGAAGATCTGCCGCGAGATCTGCGCCTGCGCCGTGGAGACAAAACTGCCGCTGGAGTACAACCTGCTGGGGCATTGCAGGCAGGCGGGCGCACGCAAGCGCGGCGTGCTGGGCTACTGTACGCCCGAGTTCTGGCAGATCGCCGCGGAATACGACATCCGCGCCGTCATCGGCGTGGACGCGCACCATCCGGAGGAGATGGACTGCGAAGAGCGGTTCGAAGAGGCGAAGCGCTGCCTGACGGGGCTTGGCATCACGGTCATGGACAGGATATGACGGGAGGACATAATGAACATACAGATTTTCGGCACGAAGAAGTGCAGCGATACGCGCAAGGCAGAGCGCTTTTTCAAGGAGCGCGGCATACGGTATCAGTTCATCGATCTGAAAGAAAAGGGCATGAGCCGGGGCGAATTCAACGCCGTGGCGCAGGTCAACGGCGGGCTTGAGAACATGATCAACTGGGAGCACAAGGACAAGGACACGCTCGCCATGATCAAATACATCTCCGGCGACGGCAAATTGGAGCGCGTACTGGAGAACCCGCAGCTGCTGAAAACGCCCATCGTGCGCAACGGCAAACAGGCGACGATCGGCTATCAACCCGACGTATGGAAGGAATGGAAATAGGATATGGTGCGTGCAATCGTGAAAGATCCGCTCTTTCTGGCGCTGAAGAGCGGGGAGGCCACGCGCGAGGATCTGCCCGTCGGTCGTGATCTGGCGGACACGCTCAGGGCGTACCGCGAGGCCTGCGTGGGCATGGCGGCCAACATGATCGGCGTGCGCAAGCGGGTGATTATCGTAAACATGGGGGTTATGGACATCGTCATGTTCAACCCCGTCATTGTGTCCAAGAGCGGCGCGTACGAAACCGAGGAAGGCTGTCTGTCACTGAGCGGTACGCGCAAGACCACAAGGTATCGGGATATCGAGGTGGAGTATCTGGACGGCGCGTGGAAGAAGCGCCGCGGCAGGTTCTCGGCGTGGACGGCGCAGATCATACAGCATGAGATCGATCACTGCGACGGGATCGTGATATAGTGATCAGTGGCCGGTGGTCAGTGAAAGATTTCGTTTTGTTGTACTCCGCTTCAACGCCCACCACCGCAGTGACTGAGTGAGTGCCGGTATCTTATCCCCCAAGAAAACGCGAAAATCGGGGCGGTTTTTCAACTCCACCGCCACTTCGTAGTTCCCTTTTCAGAGGAGAAACGGCCTCCCCGAAAAGCAATGCACCCCGCCGGCATCGCATCGGCGGGGTGCAAATTTATCCGTTCGGTTTACCGTTCACCGATCGCGGTCATCACATTTCCGATCTGCTCCTTCACGCGTTCGGGCGCAGGGCCGCCGGGCAGGTTCCTGCCGCGCACACAGGTGAGCAGGTCAATGGCCCCGTAAACGTCCTCATCGAAGGCCGGGCAGAGTGCGCGGTACTCCTCGATGGGCAGCTTGTCCAGCGTGGTGCCCAGCGCGATGCAGCGGTTGACCAGCTGCCCGCAGATGCAGTAGGCGTCGCGGAAGGGCACGCCCTTCTTGGCGAGGTAGTCTGCCGCATCGGTGGCATTGATGAAGCCGCCCAGCGCCGCCTGCTTCATCTTTTCGGGCTTGAACGTGGCGGTTCTGAGCATCGGCGCGAGCACCTGCAGCGAGAGTGCGGCGGTGTCGATGGCATCGAACACGGCCTCCTTGTCCTCCTGCATGTCCTTGTTGTAGGCCAGCGGCAGCGCCTTCATGGCCGTGAGCAGGCCCATCAGGTCGCCGTAGACGCGGCCGGTCTTGCCGCGCACCAGCTCGGTGATATCGGGGTTCTTCTTCTGCGGCATGATGGACGAGCCGGTCGAGAAGGCATCCGAGAGCGACACGAAGCCGTATTCCCAGCTGCACCAGATGCAGATTTCCTCGCTGAAGCGCGAGAGGTGCATCATCATGATCGACAGATCCGAGAGAAGCTCCAGCACGAAGTCGCGGTCGGACACGCCGTCGAGCGAGTTCATGCAGATGCCGTTCATGCCCAGCTCATCCGCGACCATTTGGCGGTTGATCGGGTGAGTCGTGCCGGCCAGTGCGCCACAGCCCAGGGGCGATACCATCGTGCGCTCGCGGCAGTCCTTCAGACGGCCGATGTCGCGCAGCAGCATCTGTGCATAGGCCATCAGGTAGTGTGCCAGTGTGACCGGTTGCGCACGCTGCAGATGCGTGTAGCCCGGCATGACGGTCTCAAGGTGATCCTTGGCCGTGTCGCAGATGGCGCGTATGAAGTCCTTCGCCAGGGAGATGAGCATTTCGATCTCGTCGGCGAGATAGAGACGGATGTCCAACGCGACCTGATCGTTGCGGCTGCGGGCGGTGTGCAGCTTCTTGCCGGCATCGCCGATGCGCTTTGTCAGCTCAGCCTCCACGAAGGTGTGGATATCTTCGCTGGTCATGTCAATTTCCAGTTTTCCGGATTCGATGTCGTCAAGCAGCCCCTTGAGGCCTTCGACGATGGCATCGGCGTCCGCCTGCGGTATGACGCCGCTCGCGCCCAGCATTTTGGCGTGCGCCATCGAGCCGCGGATGTCCTGACGGTACATGCGCGAATCAAAGCCTATGGATGCGTTGAGCTCGTTCAGGCGATCATCCACCTGACCCTGAAGCCGACCTGCCCAAAGTTTCATATGAGGGTATCCTCCTTTGAATAAACGGCTCTTCACGGATTTGGGTAACCCATCAGCCTCGCCGGGGTTAATATATCCCCAACTCACCGTGAAGAACCGGATGAATATGAGATAAGTATAGCAAAAAACAGGGGCGACTGCAAGAGCCGCCCCGTATCAATGATCGAATTACAGCAGTCCGTTCTTGGCCTTCATCTTGGCATGCACCGCCGTGGGCAGGCCGAAGAGGGTGATGAAGCCGTCCGCCCAGGTCTGATCGTAGACATCTTCCGCATCGAAGGTGGCGATCTCAGGATCATACAGGCTGTAGGGGCTGGTCATGCCCGCGCCGATGATGTTGCCCTTGTAGAGCTTGACCCTGACGGTGCCGGTCACGGTTTCCTGCGTCTTGGTGCAGAACGCGCTCATGGCCTCGCGCAGCGGCGAATACCACTGGCCGTTGTAAACCAGATCCGCGAACTCCAGCGCCATGCGCTGCTTGTAGTGCTGGGTGTACTTGTCCAGGCAGAGCTGCTCGAGCATCTCATGCGCATGATAGAGGATCGTTCCGCCGGGGGTCTCGTACACGCCGCGGCACTTCATGCCGACCAGACGGTTCTCGACGATGTCGATGATGCCGACGCCGTGCTTGCCGCCCAGCTCATTGAGCTTCCAGACCAGAGAAACAGCGTCCATCTTTTCGCCGTTGACGGCCACCGGCACGCCCTTTTCGAAGTCGATGGAGACGTATTCGGCCTCTTCGGGAGCTTCTTCGGGGCAGCAACCCATTTCCATGTTGCCCTTGTACTTGGGCTCATTGGCGGGATCTTCCAGCTCCAGACCCTCATGGGAGAGGTGCCACATGTTCTTGTCCTTGGAATAGTTGGTCTCGCGGCTGATCTTCAGCGGCACATTGTGCGCCTCGGCGTAATCGATCTCTTCCGGACGGCCCTTGATGTCCCAAATGCGCCAGGGAGCGATGATGGGCATATCCGGCGCGAAGGCCTTCACGGCCAGCTCGAAACGGACCTGATCGTTGCCCTTGCCGGTGCAGCCGTGGCAGATGGCGTCTGCGCCTTCGGCCTTGGCGATTTCCACCAGACGCTTTGCGATGATCGGACGCGCCATGGACGTGCCCAGCAGGTAGGTGTTTTCATACTTCGCGCCCATCTGCACACAGGGGATGACGACATCCTCGATGAATTCCTTGTTGAGATCCTCGACGTAGAGCTTGGAAGCGCCCGTCTTGAGGGCTTTCTCCTCCAGGCCGTCCAGTTCGCCGACCTGACCGACGTTGCCGGAAACCGCAATGACTTCGCAGCCTTCATAGTTTTCCTTCAGCCAGGGGATGATGATGCTGGTATCCAGTCCGCCGGAGTAGGCGAGAACGATCTTCTTGTAATTCTTCTTCTTCATTTTGATTGCTTCCTTTCGGTGCGTCCGGTTCGGAATCGCTTTGATGAGTATAATTATACACTTTTCGGGCCAAACGTCAAGGGGCAAAACGCTTGTTTGTGGGTATATTCGGTTAAAAAGATGAATGATATTCGTATAGATCGCATATTTATTCAGATGTGATGCATTTATTCGGAACCGCTTCGGCGCTTCTCTTCAAAGAACTCCCCCAGCAGCTTTGCGCACTCATCCGCCAGCACACCTCCGTCGGATCTGCAGAAGTGGTTGAACGCCGGATCTTCGGGGATACGGTACACGCTGCCCGCGCAGCCGTAACGCTCATCGGCTGCGCCGTAGCACAGACGCGCGATGCGGGCCTGCACGATCGCGCCCGCGCACATCGGGCAGGGTTCGAGGGTGACGTAGAGCGTACAGCCGTCCAGCCGCCAGCGCCCCGTGGCTTTGGCAGCCGCGCGCAGGGCAACGACCTCGGCGTGTCCCGTCGGATCGTTGCTCTCTTCGCGGTTGTTGTGGCCGCGGCCGATGATCTCGCCGTCTCTTACGACCACGCAACCGACGGGCATCTCCCCTGCCCCAAACGCGAGATGTGCCTCAGCCAGTGCCTCAAGCATAAATTTTCTGTCCGATTCGGGCATGGTCATCAATCCTCCTGTGCATATATATGCATAAGCTTCTCCCGCGCTGCGGCGATGTCGCGCCCTACCTGCGCCCGCACCGCGTCGAGGTCGGCAAATTTTTGTATGCCGCGGATGCGAAAATGGATCTCCAGAGCGCAGCGCTCGCCGTAGATGTCGCCCGAGAAATCAAACAGATAGGTCTCGACCGTGACGCGCCCGCTGTCGTCCACCGAGGGCTTGGGGCCGATATTGGTCAGACCCATGTATTTTCCTTCCGGCAGACGCGTGACGGTGGCGTACACGCCGTCCGGCGGCAGCGCTTCGCCATCATCCGCATGCAGGTTCGCCGTGGGCATACCTACCGTGCGCCCAAGCGCCAGGCCGTGCTCTATTGTGCCCGTGAGCGTGTACGGTTTGCCGCACAGCGCGGTATAGCTTTCAAAGTCACCGCGCCGGAAGGCGGA
>CAVINP010000071.1:0-10210 GCA_963643985.1 bacterium | reverse complement strand
ATGTGAGTATTGTGGTCTGATCGTAGCAGAAGGCCTCCGCGCCGATCTCCTCCAGACCCTCGCTCCATTCGGTCAGATGGGACTGGACGTTGTAGAAGCTCCTGTCGCCGATAGTGCGCAGCGTGGTCGGAAAATGGAGGTAATTGATGTTCGAAGCCCTTTCAAAGGCGCTGTTCTCCACGCGCTCCAGCCCCTCGGGCAGCACTACGCCATATACGGAATAGTCGCTCTTGAAGGCGTTTTCACCGATGGCCCTGACCGGAACACCGTTGATCGCGGACGGAATTTCGATAAAGGCGTGGTATTCATTGTATCCCGTGATCGTGCCGGTGGTCTCGTCAAAGGCATACCAGTCCGCCGTGTCCTGCGCATCGGGAATCACGGCGTTCTGTCCGCTGGACTGAATGTGATCGACCGCGCCGTTGCAGTCGGCCAGAGCCGCCGCATACGCGTCCATCTGATCGTCGGGCACGTAAATCACATAGTCGTCCGGCATCATGAAAAACATGAACGACGTATCGACGAACACGGGGCATTCGCCAAGAAACGTGATCTCCTTCAAACTGTCGCAGCTGCCGAAGGAGGCTTCAATCACGCGCACGGTGGACGGGATGGTCAGGCGGGTCAGTTGCGGGCAATTATTGAAGTTGCCTGAACCGATCACCTCAAGCCCCTCGTTGAGCGTCACGCCGATCAGGGCGTCCATGCGGCTGATGGCGCCGCTCTGCAGCGCATAGAGCGTTTCGGGCATGGTCAGCGAGGTGATGCCGCTCTGTCCGGAAAATGCGCTGAAACCGATGGCACAGACGCAATAGTCGTCCACATCGGGGGGAACCGCCACATCGCCGCTCATATCGCCCTTCAGCGTCAGATACCAGTTGTTCGCGTCGTAATGCCAGGAGCCCTGATTCTCCGCATGGGCCGTGATTCCCATGAGCGCCATCATGGTCAGCAGGAGCAGGGTCAGCGTTCTGATTCTCTTCATTCGTCGATCCTCCCTGATTTGAATTTTTCTCATTCTTCAACATCGATTTCGTACGTCGCCATGAGGGCTTTGAAGAAGTCCTCCATGCGGGCCGCCTTTTCTGAATAGCCCTCGGGAAAGCTGTTTGAACCGTGCGCCGTGAGTGTGCTGCCGTCCTCAAAAGCTGCATCCAGTGAAAAGCTCGATCCGTCCAGCACATCGGGATCGGTCTGGTCGAAGCCGTCCCATTCGGACAGCGCCAGCTCCGCGACCAGCGCGGAAAGCGCCTCCCTGTCCGCATCGGTCATGGGCAGCACGATATGATGGGTATGGTGCAGCTCTATCCAGACGAAGCATCCGCGCCCGTTCTCCTTGACTTCGTAGCTTCTCGCCTCGTATGTGGACATGCCGCTGCGCAAATAGAAGAACGCATCAATCATCGGCATTTCCTCGGGCGGATCGGCGCCCGCGAGAGGCGCGCAGGTGCAAAGCGTCATGGCAGCCAGCAGTCCGGCAAAAATGCGCGTCCATCGTCTCCTCATGATGTGTTTCCTTTCATGGCGCGTCCGGCAAAGCATTCTTTGCAAATTCACACTTTCTATGCTTCAGTATATCATAAAATGCGGAGTTCTGCATCATGATTTGACTTTTTTAATGAAAATGAAAAATCCGCAAAATGAAAAATCGACATACCGCCTTACAAAGCTCTATGCCGATCCCAAAGCGCCGCTTCGGCCACGCCTGCCTCCGTATCAGCCGCACAGAGAAATCGGGCAGCGCCCGCAGTGGAGCGCCGCCCGAAGAGAAGATTATTTATATTGGACTTCGTTTTTCAGGAAACAATCGAGGATGTAAGAAGGCACTCTGTCATACGATGACGGTGCAGTCCAGCAACCATCAAACAATCTATTCACATTATCGTGTATTTCTCCTTTAACGTTACTGGCGCTGTTCTGCGAAGTTCTGAAAGTTATCGTGTCGGTCTTCCCGCAGTAATTGCACTTACCCGTGACGATTACCTTATCTTTACCAGCCTTTTTTTTAATTTCGGATTCATAGCTAACCCCTATATGGAGCGTCAGCTTTTCTACTTTCCCGCAGACCGAACACCTGGCAGTATATGCGCATTGGCGACCCCTTGTGGTCACCCAGTCGTGATCCCGCTTCTGTACCGTCCCGCATACTGCGCAAAACAGCGTTCGCTTACAGCCGTCAGACTCAAGGATCGTCCACGTATGGGCATACTCACCGTCGCATTTGACGCCGTCCAGGTTCACTTCTCCGGTGGCGCTGTCATAGTAGGTTTTACTGACATTTCGGCCTTTGCCGCATCGTTTGCAGACAACGTGAACATAGCCGCCGTACTCCCCACTTAACTCCCAATCGTGACCGATGGCAGGCACGATTGCGCCGCATTTCTCGCACATCCGTGCGCGGGTGCACCATGTTTCTAGACTCCCAGTACTGCCTCCACTACCAGAAGTTCCATCATATATAAAAGCGTAACCGTCATAGACTTGGTGCAGCAGGTTCGGATGCGTGCAGACCCCCTGCGCCTGATTGAGAGAGGTTTCCGTCATCACCGCATCGCAATAGCGACATTTCAGAATGTAATAATCCGGCGTGCCTGACGTCTGCCCTCGCGCATTATACCCCGACCCCGATACATACCAGCAGTGCGAGGACGGGGTTTCCTCGTGCAGACCGCAGATCTTGCAGGTTCGGGGCGACTGGCAATTCTTCTCCTCTTCATATTCCCACTGGTGCGCGCAGATGGAGCGCGTGTAGGTCTCGACCTCTTCCTCGTCCTCATAGGCGATGATGACGATCTGGCACTCCTCTTCAGGCTCAATCACAACCACCGGCTCAGGCGTGGCCGTCGGCTGCTCTCTGGTGATGGTCGCCTTCGAGAAGGTAATATTGACCTTGTATGTGGGTCTCGGGGTCGGCGTGGGCGTGGCCGTCGGCTGCTCTCTGGTGATGTCTGCCTTCGAGAAGGTAATATTGACCTTGTAGGTGGGGGATGGCGTGGGGGTTGCGAGCGCGGCTTCTGCCTCGGCCTTCAGCGTCTCGGCGGAACCGAAATCGATCATCAGCACGCAACCCGTGCGGCTGAAGATAATGCGGTCGAGGTTCTTCTCGGCGATGGACTCCAGCTCGGTATAGCCCAGTGCCACGCTCGGCGTGCTCAGCTCGAATACCGCGCCGGAGGAGGTGGTGATGGTCAGCACGTGCCCGTCCAGACTGACCCCCGTAATCTTCAGCTCCTCGTCGTTCTCGGTCAGCGTCAGGGTCATTTTATCCCCGATAAAGCTGGAAAGCATACCCAGCTGCCTGGCAGGCTCCGTTGCGGTCAGCCGCATCCACGCGTTTTCGGGATCCTTCTCCGCAGCCAGCGTGATGCTGTTCAGCGTGGCCTCCTCGCGGCGCAGTGAATAGCCGCCGCCCACCTGCTTGATGGCGCTGGTGAGCGTCAGGTCGGTCAGGTCGCCGTTCTCGTTGGCTTCGCCGAGGGCGTCGGGGAAGGGCATGGCTTCCGCTTCGGCCCTGGCTTCCTCGTCCACCTCGGTCAGGCCGCAGCGGGTGCAGGTGTAGGTGTAGCCGTCGCTGGTCGTCCAGCTGTGCCCCCTGGCCTTAAGTGTCTCGGCGTAGGCGTATTCGCAGCGGCTGCAGGTATGGGTCACGCTGCCCTTTTCCGTGCAGGTGGCGGCCGTGCGCGTCTCGGTATAGTCGTGACCGAGCGCAGACAGTGGCTCTTCCTTCATGTCCTCGCACCCCGTGCACATAAGGAAGCTGGTGCCTGCATCGGTGCAGGTCGGCTCGATGCGGTCGTATTCCACATATTCATGGGGCGCTTTTTCACCGACATACTGGAGGGTATCCCAATCCCAGGCATAGCACTCGCTGCACTCATTCACATGGATCTCCGGCTCCTTGCAGGAAGCGGGAATCTCCCTTGCGAAATAGTTGTGTTCCGCCAGCGGCAGCTCTTCGGTGTAGCTGGCGCCGCAGCCTTCGCGGGAGCAGGTATAAGTCACGCTGCCCTGCTTTGTGCAGGTGGAAGCTGTGCGGGCGGTTTCCACATAGTTGTGGCCGAGCGCAGGCAGCAGATCGGTGTAGTTATCGCCGCAGCCTTTGCGATCGCAGGTGTAGGTCACGCTGCCGTCCGTCGTGCAGGTGGCATCTACGCGCTCGGTTTCCACATAGTGGTGACCGAGGGCTTCTCCGGTTGTGCCGTGAACCTGCTGTGTGCCGCACTTGGAGCAGGCGACATACTCGGTCTCCGGCTCGGTGCAGGTAGCCGCCGCAATGCTCAGTGATCCCGCCTGATCGTGACCGGTGGCGGGCAGCGGATCGGTGTAGCTATCGCCGCAGCCTTCGCGATCGCAGGTATAGGTCACGCTGCCGTCTGTCGTGCAGGTGGCAGCCGTGCGGGCGGTTTCCTTGTAGTCATGGCCGTAGGCATCGGCAAAATGATATTTGCACTTCGTGCAGACACTGGGATTCGTGCAGGTCGCGGTCGTGATATCGCACGCCTCGCTTTCACCTGCGCTGCATACGTCACAGGTGCGCACATGGTGCCTGGTCGTGCCGGTGGACGCCTGCGAGTACACCCATTGGTGTTCCGCCAGCGGCAGCTCTTCGGTATAGCTGCCTCCGCAGCCGGAGCAGGTGTATGTCACGCTGCCCTGCGTTGTGCAGGTAGAGTCCGTACGAGCCGTTTCCGCATAGTTATGCACGTGCTCTGCGTCGGAAACGGTCTCGGTATTGTTTCCGACAATCACGCCGCTGTTATCAATGAAGGATGTTTCGATCGTGTTGTAGATCGTATTTTTGATCTCACCGGTATTTTTGATCTCACCGGGAGAGGGAGTCTCTTCTATCATCTGGGCGTGCGCCATCGGCGTCGCCGAAAGCAGCAGGCAGAGCGTCAGTAGCAGGGAAACCGTCTTCTTCATCAGGGAAACACTCCTTTCGAACTCATGGAATGACGGGGTTCAATGGGCGGTCAGTTTGAAATCGAATCGCACCTCAAGCTCAGCAAAGAGCTCTTGCATCACCTTATTCGCAATCCCGCGGATATCCAGCGCCAGAACGGTATCAATCACCCGGTCGATTTCCTCCTCCGGCACGGCGTAGGCCTGAAGACTCATGCGCAGGAAGCGCTCCAGCTTCCGTTCCAGCGGAAACGTCTCGTCGCACGCCTTGACCATGTAGCCGCGCATGATCGCGGACGTGCCGAGCTCCAGCTCGTAAAAATCGCTCTCCCCGCTCTCCGGCAGATATGCGCCGAAGAGACGCGGAAGCTCCGCCGTCATCCGACGCTGCACCATATCCAATAGAGCGGGTTCCGTATAGACCAGCGCGTAAATCTCGCGAAGATTTTCATTCGCTTCCGCAAGCGCGAGCTGAATGGCCGTCTCCGCGCTGTACAGAAGCGGCCCGCTCGCCTCCCTTCCAGCGATGGTCTCGGCAATCGCAAACTGGTTTTCAAACATGAACTCGCACAGCGCCGACAGCACCGCGCTCTTGGAGGGGAAGATGTTGTAGAAGCAGCCGGCGCTGACCTTCGCTCCCTCCAGAATCTGCCTCGGCGTTGTCTTGCCGTAGCCCTGCTCCAGGAAAAGGCGCACGCTGGTGGACAGTATTCTCTTCCGGGCGGCTGCGCTGTCGTGAACTCGCTTCATGGATACGACGTCTCCTTCCTCACCTCACGTTCAGAATCAATTCTATTATATCGTACTTTACATACCTTGTCAATAGCGCAACGAATGGAATCTGTTAATTTTCCCTTACATTATAAGCACTGCGGTCGTTGCAATTTATCCCCCATGACGCTCGTTGGGCGATTCTGCGCCTTCTTCCTGCAATCTCCGCTCAAATTCCTCCCACGACCGCGAAAAGATATGATTTGCAAACGCCTCCCTGAGCCCGCTGACCTGCTTCAGGCGGATCACCTCGTCCAGCTCCATCCCCAGAAACTTGCAGATGCGCTCGTCGCTCCAGCCCTGACTGGTCAGCCGGCATACGATCTGGGACATATCGATGATCTGATGCGTGCCCCTGGCGCGGTTATGGCGAATGGTGCTGGCGATGCGCTGATCGATGGGCTTGTCGATCACCGTCACCGGCAGCTCGGGCAGATGGAAATACAGCTTGTTCACCAGCCAGCGGTGAAAGCCATCCACCACCTCGTAGATATCCTTTTCCTCGTTGTAATAGGTGACGATGGGCTGGGTATAGCCGTCCTCCTCAATGGAGATTTTCAGCAGCTGCATTTCCGGCGAGGCCATCCGGTTGGGATTATAATCGTTGGCGACGATCTTGTCGGCAGGAACCAGCCGCACATTCAGCACAGGGAAATCAACGTTTCTTTTCATAGCGATACACCTTGATAAAATTTCTTCGATGGCTTTCGGTTCGGAAGCCTGCTTCTTTAAAATTTGACTCGTACTGCTTCGGCGCTATGCCTTCCAGCTGGGGATAGTCCGCCAGAATTGCGGCAATCAGCGCGTTTGCGGTCTCATCGCCGACTGCCCAGAAATTGCGGATGGCATTTCCGCGCAGAGACACCGCGCCGCGCTTGGGAATCACATACCACTGCTTGTCCGCATCGTCATAAAAGCGATCCCTGGTCGTCATGTCCACCCGTCTGGAACCAAAGACAGGCCCCATATGCAGATAGAAATCCTCACTCTTCCGGTTCAGTTTCAAAATCTTCATCCAGCTCCTGCCTTTCTATGAACCGGCGCAGATCCCGGTCATTGGTGTCGGTGTCTCTGTTGAGAAAGTTGCTCCAGTGCCTCACGAACTTTTCCAGTTTTGCCGCGTCCGATTTGGTCTGGGAGAAGGACAGCCGCTTCATGTAAAAATCATTCTTTTCCAGCGCTCGGGCGATGCGCCGCCAGCTGATGGCCTTTTTCTGCTGTTCCAATTTTATATCCGCCTCGCCGGGGATATCCGCCGTCGTGATTCCATCCTCCTTTTCATACCAGCGGATGAACTTTTTGATCTTCCCATAGTAGTGCAGCATCAGCTCCCGATTGTACAGCCCGATGCTTTCCATCAGAAATACGGTGTACTGCTCCCAGTCCATGCCCTCCGGCTTGAAGGACTTGATGTTGCCCAGCGCCGTCGTGCGGCAGTAGATGTTGCCGAAGTTTACGCCGTTCACCCGGTTGAGCACCTTCTCCCAGGTCTCCGGCTCCAGCGCCTTGAACTGATCCAGGCCGTTGCGCTGGTCGTCGCCGTAGGGCTGACACAGCCGCTGCTGGTAAATGCTCAGCCCGTTTTTGTACATCAGCTCGTAGATCTCGTTGCTCATGAGATTCAGCTGGCTGACCGCGCCCCAGATATCCTCCACGCGCCAGTCGTAGATGGGATAGAAGTTGTAAATTCCGTCGTTCAGCCTGGTCGTCCAATGATGGCCGTCGTATTCCTCCTTGCGCTCGTAAAAGGCGATGGTCTGGAAACGGTTCAGGCTTTCGTCCGCCCGGATGCCCACGCCGCAGGCCACCTTGCCAGCGTGGGTTTCATGGTACCAGTCGGCAAACTCGATGATGAATTCTTCGAATTCCTCGCCGCGGCGATACCAGGGCCAGGGACAGTTGTCCGCCGTGATCGCGTCCTTCGGCTGCGGACGCACCCACAGTTCCTTTGCTGCTTCGTCCCAGCAGATCCACTTGGGCTGCAGCATGGACACGGCGTTGCGCAGTGCCATGGGCAGCGCCACATGATAGAACGTCCTGATATGCGGCAGCTTCTTGAGCTCCTCGATATGGGCGATGGTGTGGGCGTACTGCGCTTCAAAGTCGATGTACAGCACGTCGTAGGTTCGGTTCATCCGCGCCGCCACGCGCTCCGCCAGCTGTACCATTACGCTGGAATCCTTGCCGCCCGACACCGAAAAGTAGATGTTTTCAAACTCCGAAAAGATGATCTGCAGGCGTTCAAAAGCTGCGTCCAGCACATTCTGGCTTTTGTATATCTTGGGCATGGCTACGTTTGATCCTCCGTTCGCTGCGCAAGCTCCCTGCGGAGCTGCTGGATCAGGCGATCTTTTTTCCATACGCAGCGCAGTATCTGCATTTCAATGGCATCTGCCGCCACCAGGCTGACTACCGTGATTTCTCCGTCCGCCAGCGCGTTCTGGCATTGTCTTTCCTTCTCATGGCGCTTTTTCCAGTTCCAGTTGCTGCTGTAATAGATGATAGCATTGGCTTTCAGCCGGGATGTTTCCCATTCGTCCGCCTGGAGGTTCATGACGGTATAGGCTGGCGGCGGCTCAAATTTTTTTCGGTTGCCGTAGGGATGAACCCACTGCGCGCCGAAGCGCCTTGCCAGTCCTGCCTTCACATTCTCCGCTTCAAAGCGATAGTGGCTGAGGATCAGCACCCTCTTCCCTTCAAAATGCCGCAATACCTCCAGCAGCGCCTGAAATCGCGCGTCCTTTTCGCGCTTCCGAAAGAACGGCTCCGTTTCCAATGGATAATCCCGGATCACCCGCCGTCCGGACGCCACCTGCCGGCAGGCCTGCAGCATCCGATAAACGCCCATGGGGGACTGCTGTGCCCGGTACATGAACCGGCCGGAAACTTCCCGGTAATGAGCCATAATCTCTGCCGGCAGCTGAAACTTCCAGACATATTCCCTGCGTCCGGCAACCTGTTGAACTTCTTCGCGCAAAATTTGCGCGCTGTAGGGGGCGATCGCCCGGCTCAGATAGTCCATGTTCAGACTGCGGCTTCCGCGCACATGATTCAGGCAAAAGCCCCAGTAGGTCTGATAACCCAGAATCCGCCAGTCCAGCGCGTACCATTGAGAAAACATGTCCGACGCACGGTTCGCCAGCGGCACGTCGCTGACCAGCAGCCGGTATTCGCATTGCAGGCTGATCTCGGTCGCCCGCTTTGTGCGCAGTGCGTTGGGGTTCTTGATCAGCAGGCTGTTGTCGATCACCGTCATCGTCTGACCGCCGCCGCAGAAGCCCAGTGTCTCAAGAAACAGCCCCAGATTATGGGACAGGCTCTCCAGGCCGCACAGGAGGATGGATTTCCTGAACTCCGGAAGATACCGAAGACATCCCGCTTCGATTCGATCCTTCCGCCGGCGGGTGCACAGCCACACCACCCGGTCGATTTTCCGCCGCGCAAACCGGCTGCGGATCAGCTCGGATACGACGCGCAGCTTGCCTTCCTGACGCTCCACATACAATGCGCCGACCTTCAGCGCACTCAGCTTTTCGATCGCCCAGAGCTGCGCGGGATGCAGCGGTTCATTCACTGTCCTTTAAGTCGTCCGGAACGACAATTTCGCGGGCAAGCAGCTGCTGAAACACGTCCTCGGCTGTTGGGCGCGGCTTGCCCTCTTCCTCCCGCCGCACCCGATAGACCACCGCCTGGCGCGTGGCCCGCTGCCATGCGTCGATACGCTGATTCGCCGTGCGGGTCAGATGAAAATCGTACAGCCGGATCAGGTCGCCCAGACGGTCGTAGCAGACGATGGGAAATTCCACATATTTGCCATTCCATCGGCCGCCCGCCGCGCAGACGTATTGGTGCAGCGTTTTATCCCGCGGATAGGTCAGGCGCAGAATATCCGGGCGGCTGGTTTCCCGAATCCAGTAGCGGTGCACAGGCGTGAACTGTGCTATGCGGATCTTATCCGCCACATCCCGATCTGTGAGATACAGCGAGTATCCGCGTTTCAATAATTCCAGCCCTGCTTCAGCAGCGCGATCGGGCAGAGATCCGCTGCATTCTCCCACCTTCCGAAGGCAGCCTTGCGCGGTCGGGGAGAAATTCATGCTCTGCAACGCTTCCGCCAATGCCGTGTTGTCAGCGCTGTCTATCCGCAGCAGTCCTTCCTCCGGGTAATACATGTCTCGTTCCAGCCCTATCTGCGCGCGCCGGATACTGCTCGCATTTTCCGGGAGAATCACAATTGGTTCAACGGGTGGGGAGGGCTCGTCCCTTTCCGGAAGCAGCTGATGCTCTCGGCAATAGCGTACTATGAACCAGGGCTCAACCAACGCCAAATGATTCCTGCGCCACCATTCGATTCCCGTTTCCTGCGACAGGACAGTCGAAAAATACGTTTCGGCGGCAGAGGCAGGAGAATCGGAAAAAAGTGAGCAGGCCCTGCATATTTTGTGCTTCAATGCAAAAACTTGTGTGATTTAGGATTGCGGACATCCTCGTTTACATCACATTCGCCCATGATGCCAGCTTTGAGCATGGATTTAAT
>CAVINP010000070.1:0-10803 GCA_963643985.1 bacterium | reverse complement strand
GTATGGTCGGCAGACAACGCGCCATCAGCGTCTTGCCCGAGCCGGGCGGGCCGATGAGCAGTACGTTGTGACCGCCGGCTGCGGCAATTTCCAGTGCACGCTTGGCGCTCTTTTGGCCCTTCACGTGCGAAAAATCCACGGTGCTCTCGCGCGAGGAGAGCAGTTCGGAATAGGCAATGGTTTCGGCAGGTGCGATCTTTTCCGCACCAGAGAAGTGACGTTCGGCCTGCAAAAGATTGTTGACGGGCAGCAGTTCTATGCCCTCGATGCAGCGCACTTCCGGCAGATTGGCCGCAGGCAGCATCACGCGCTTCATGCCCTGCGTGCGGGCATAGATCACCATGGGCAGTGCGCCGCGCACGCCGCGCACGCTGCCGTCCAGCGACAGCTCGCCGATGGCACCGGTGTCCGCAAAAGCCTTGGGGTCCAGCATGCCGCTGCAGGCCAGCAGCCCCAGCGCGATGGGAAGGTCGTAGGCGGGGCCTTCTTTTTTCAGATCCGCGGGCGCGAGATTTACGGTGATGCGGCCGTTCGGAAAATTAAAGCCGCTGTTCTTCAGTGCCGCCCGGACGCGTTCGCGGGATTCCTTGACCGACGCGTCCGGCAGACCCACAATTTCAAACATGGGCACGCCGCCCGCCAGATTGATTTCCGCGGTCACGGTAAAGCCGTCAATGCCGATCAGACCAAAGCTCGGTATGCTTGCCAGCATGGGTGCACCTCCTTCTCATCAGTAGTTGTACCATTTGAACCATCTTAAGTATTTCACATAGCTCAGCGGCGCGGGCAGGCCGGACTCCAGCGGATAGAACGCCGCAAAGAGCACCAGCGCCAGCGCAAGCAGCACGCAGCTGCAGACAGTAAATGCCTTTTTGTTGCGCTTTCGGATCTCATCCAGTGCCAGCACCGTGCAGATGATGATAAAGGGCACGCTGGCAAAGTAGTGATAGATGAAGGTCGAGCGCGGCACCAGCACCCACGGCAGGAACTGCGCCGCAAAGCCGATGAGCACCACCGGCCAGGTTCGAGGCGCCCTTCTGCGCCATGCACAGGCGAGCAGTATGAATATCAGCGCGACCAGCCCCGTCCACCACACGGCGGGATTGCCCATGCAGGAGATGGAGGAGATCATGCCATCCGGCAGATAGGACGAGCCGGAGAAGTACCACATCGGCCAGTAGATGACCGGCCACTGGTACCAGGGCGAGCGGAAGTAGTGTGTATCGCCGCTCAGACCTGCGTGATAGCTGAACATGCTCTTTTGCAGCTGTACGACGCGTTCGATGCGCTCACGGCTGAACATATCCCATATCGTCTCCACGCCCTCGCAGCGCAGCTGCCAATAATAGCTGAGCAGGTAGATCAGCACGGGCAGCACAATAAAGAACAGCAGACAGAAGCCGACCGTGCCGAAGAAGCGCCCGGCAAATTTGGTCCTGCCGCGGCGGGCCGTCATGAACTCCGCGATCATCTTCACAAAGAAGAGTACCGCAAGCCCGACCGCCGCATAGCAGCAGATCCACTTTGTGGCGCAGGCGATGCCCATGGTGATGCCGCACAGCCCCAGCGGGATCAGTGTCCTCCCAAAGCGTACCTGCTGCCAGGACATCTGCAGATAGCGTATCATGAACAGGTACATCAGCATGATCCAGAATACCGCATAGGAGTCTATAGTGGCGATGCGTGTCTGGGTAAAGTGCATGCTGTCCAGCGCGAGCAGCAGCATGGCGATCAGTGACAGTTTACCCGATTTGCTCAGCTGCCTGACCAGCAGATACATCAGCGGCAGCATCAGCACGCCCATCAGCGCACCCATGAAGCGCCAGCCGAAGGGCGTCATGCCGAAGATCTGTATGCCGACCATCATCAGTACCTTGCCCAGCGGCGGATGCGTCCATTCGTATATGCTCATGCCGTGCAGCAGCTCGTAGGCTGTGCGTGCATGATAGATCTCGTCAAAATAGGTGCTGTTGTAGTAGCTTGGGATCTCCGGAACGGTGTCCTGCTCATCCAGCAGCAGGTTTGCATCGGTCGCAAGATCTTCCAGCACATCCGTCTGAACAACGTCCCGGACTTCGATCAGGCTGCCGTCTTCGTCCCGGAAGGCGACTTCGTAGAGTATCAGCCCCGCCTGCCGGGCGGTGATGCGCACATAGCGCGAGGTCTGCATGGGGTAGGGGTTGTCGGTATCGGCAAAGGTCACGTAGGCACTGCCGTCCCCCGGGTCGACGGTCGTGCCCATGGCGTTGGAGCCGCTCTCGTTCTGCGGCACATACCACAGCCAGCGGAAGATTTCGCCCTGATCATACCTGGCCTGGTACGGCTCCGTCCAGTTCTCGCCATCGTTGGAGAGCTCCACCGTGAACGTGGAATTGCAGATGCCGCCGTAGTAGTACATGCGGTAGGTATGCACTTCTCCCAGATCGAAGGTGACGGACTCGCCGCCGTGCGAGGAAGTCCAGCCGACCTGCGGCGCACTCGTCGCGCCGAGGTTGGTAAAGGCCACTACGGCATAGACGGCCGTCACGGCGATCATCAGCACGTAGTCGCGCCATTTCAGGTGCAGGCGATGATCCCGCACAGGCTCCGCATCCTTGGGAAGGCCCGGTTTGAGCGGCACGATGTGCGAAAAGGCGCAGATGTCAAAGGAGACGTAGGCCAGATAGAGCGCATTGAACACGTTCGTCAGCGATACGAGAGAGTTGAGCCACTGCTCCGAGGTGTAGAGGTGCCCGTAGTTGCCCGAGCCCGTGCCGCCCTGCAGTACCAGTATCTCGTTGAGCGTCAGCGTGACGGTCAGCACCGTCAGCGAGGCAAGCACGCGGCGGTCGCGTTCCATGGCATAGAAGAGCAAAAGCAGCAGCATCGCGGGGTAGATGTAGCGCTCATGGATCATCGGCCCGAAGGTGAATATCAGGCAGATCAGCAGTCCGCCCAGCAGCAGGAGCTTTTTTTTGTCCCTGGCGCGCAGGTAGAGCCAGGCGCAGTAGAGATAGGACAGCGCGAACATCACCCACGCAAACACCGTCCAGAAGGGCTGGCTGTCGGCCGCAGCCCAGTTCAGACCGAACAGGTTGTAGAGATTGAGCGCATTGACCGTCACGTAGGCATAACTGCCGAGCGTATTCGAATAGAGATTAATGATCCACTCAAGCGGGTTTGCCTTGCCGAGAGTAAATATCAGGGCGGTGACGAGGATCAGACCGACCGCCGCCAATACGCCCAGCAGTGCGTTCAGTGCCTTACGGGCATTCTTGGAGCGGATCAGGTCGATCACGATGGCGATCAGGCCCAGCGGCGCAAAGAGCATGGCCTGGGGCTTGATCAGCATGGATGCAGCAAAGGCGAGCAGCGCGGGCAGGTATTTTTCGTCCGCGGCATAGAGCGCACAGAGCGCGACCAGCAGCGTAAAGACGGAGTCGATCTGCCCCCAGGCCGCCGAGTCGATGAGGGTCGCGGGGTTGAACAGGTAAAAGATTGCAAGCAGGCTTGCAAGGCTCATGCCGTGACGCCGTTTGGCCACGCGGTAGACGAGCCATGCCCCCAGCAGGTCGCAGAGTATGGGCATGAACTTGAGCAGTATCAGGTGCAGTGCGCCCTGATAAGTGATGCCCAGCAGGTTGCGCAGTGCCGCAGGCAGCCAGAGCAGCAGCATGTACAGCGGCGGGTAGTCACAGAAATAGTCCTCGGAATAGAAGTTCGCGGGGCCCACCGAGAAGATGCGCTCCGACCAGGCCGAGAAGCAGTTGATGTCCGTGTTGTAGCCGCGCACGGTGCAGGCCACCACGATGCGCACAAGCAGCGCTGCGCCCATGGCGATGACGAAGAGCCACCTGCCGCACAGGGGGCTTCTGCGCATGCGCCCGGAGCGCCGCACGAGGGCAAGTATCAGCACGCCGTAGAGCAGCGTCAGCAGCAGATAGGCCTGCGTGTTGCGCGAAGGCTCGTCGTCGGATACGGTTGCGGTCGTCGTGTTTGAACTGCCGGAGGATTCCTGCGGCGCAAGATCGAGCACGCTGCAGCCGTCCGGCACCTCGTCCACGCGCACGGCCTCGACATCGTCAAACCAGGCTCGGCCGCTGTTGAGCATGCCGTAGCCGCCCACACGCAGAAACAGCGTAAGTTCCGTCTGATCCTCGCCCGTCCTGCCGTAGCAGACGACCTCCAGCCAGTCGCCCTGCGTGTCGTAGAGCGCCTCGGAATAGGAAAAGTTGTCCTTGAAGGAAATGGTCGCACCGTAGCCGTCACTGCCGCAGTCCTCGGCCCTGACCATGCAGGAGAAGCGGTAGAGCGTGTCCGGCTCGACATCAATCGTCTGCTCGAAGCGGGCATCGTTGGCATCGGCATTGTAGACGGATACGCAGTTGCCGTCAAGGCCGTCTTCCTCGACGGTCAGATGGCTCACGCCCGTGTCGGTATACCACATGCCCTGCTGCCAGCCCTCGGGAAGCCCCGAGGACGTAATTTCCGAAAAATCGCCGTTGACAATCAGATTTTCGCCTTCCTCGGCACAGGCCGGCAGGCAGACCAGCATCATCAGCGCAAGCAAAATCGGGATAAGTTTCTTCATTTCAGGCTGCTCCTTTGAGGTTTAACCTTATCCTTTTCCATACGGATATGCAAAATTCCTTCTATTTATATGCCCGATGCGCGAAAAAAATCCGGGATTGATCCGTATATGCTGAAAAATATGCCGAATTCGGCCCGCGGCACTTGATTGCAGCACAAATTTGATGTAAAATGAAAGCAAAGAAATTTAACCAAACGAATCCGGAGGTTGTTGCCATGAACATGAAGCGGATACTGTGTGTGCTGCTGGTGCTGTGCTTCCTTCCCATATGCACCCTGGCGGAGGACCGGGATGGGGAGTATCTGAACGAACTCAACATGCTGAACGAGTATCTTCGCACCTACGGCACGGGAGAGATCGTCATTATCAGCGAGCTTGGGAACGACGTGAAGCAGGCTTACAAGCCCGGGGACCTGATTAAGAAGACATACGAACGGATCCAAAGAAACGGGCGCATCGGCCAATATGCCGCAGAGTTCGAGGTTTATACCAACGCCCTGTATCTGCTGGAGACGGGCGACTACGATGCCGCGCTTCGGGAAGCCGAGGATCTGAATACGAGCGCTTCTTATGAGAAATTCCGTGCGTACATCGAGGATGGCAGCGAATTGAGTTCATACGACCTCAACGCCTTCGGCACCACGGAGGAACTGTACAGCTACGTCATGGCTCGCAAGCTGGAAGCCGAGGGCGACGGCTATGCCGCCATGGAATACTACGACAAGTGCCTGCGCTTCGTGGACGCACGTGACAGAAAGCCGGATCTGCAGGAGAATTTGCCGGAAGCAACGGCAACACCTACGCCTGAACCCACGCTGACGCCCGAACCGACGCATTCATCGGTATCCATGATCGAGTCTTCAGACGAACAGGATAAAGATGAACGGCATAATTCGAATGACAGATTTGTTCCCACATTGGATTCGGAGGGATTGTATCGTGCTTTCCCACTCATTCAAAGCGATACCACAAAGGAAGAAGCCGGGAATCTGCTGAAAAATACATATGGCTTCAAAAATGTGGGTGATCCCTGGGTAAGTGATGATCAAACGGCTTATTCATATGATATAGATGACGATGATGTCGATATGTTCGGCGCAACAATAGCACGCGCAGTGGTCATGGTGAGTTCTGCCAGATGGGTGGATGAAACCATCTATTATAATGATGCGCGGGATTTCGAGGATGTGAGGGATTATCTCATTTCCTGCCTCGGCAGTCCGGATATCGATTATGTTGAGTTGTATGAAGTGGATGACATTAAACAGGAAGACGGTGACGTGGCAGGAACGCATGAACTGCGGCGGCTGTCGGAGAACGGCCTGTTGAATGAGACGGTTGATTCTATACTGGCCTCCTGTGAAACAGCTAACTATGCAAAAGATATAACTATAGAAATCTGCTGGGAAAATATCAAATTGTATTATGGGGTAGAGATGGGCGCTACATTTGTGTGGCTGGAATTTTATATCCATGATCTTGGCTACTACTACAAGCCATGTGACAGTGATGTGATGGAATATACGGGAGCGTCCACAGCCACCTCGGAACCGACCGTAAACACTTCCTTGAGTGTGGAGGATTACCTTTCGGAGCACTGGAAGGATGATTGGGAGGTAGTTGTCCGAAATTGGAACAATGATTCTTCCAAGGTGATTCGCGTGCAGGAAGCACTGAATGCGGCCGGCTACAGCGTGGGCAGTGTGGATGGTTCGTTCGGGAAAAAGACAGCGATTGCGCTGGCCGCATGGCAGGCGGATCACATGATCAGCGGTTCTTCCGGCATCGGTACACCGCTTACAAATATCCGTCTGCTTTCGGAGCAGGCGGAGCGATACCGCGGAACGGCGGCGAGCGGCAGATCGATTGCAATTGAGCCTGCGACAAACACGTATCATACCGACGGCTCCGGCAATATAGAAGTGGAACTTCGGAACAATTCCGATTTCACGATTGTTGCTTTCAGTGTACAATTTATGCTGTTTGATGCGAACGGGAACAACCTGTACGGATCCGGTAGATGGAGATACGGTACAAGAGCGCAGGTAATCGATCCCGGGGAAAGCTTCTATGCATGGGTGGAACGCGCGGATGAGGCCGATTTGCTCATATTTTATGTGTCTGAGGTGCAATACGCAGATGGCACCATTGTGAGTGACTACATTAAAAGCAACTTTCAGGAATCTTCCAAACCGATGAAGATGTATCCGGAAGAATAGAATACCGGAATCGGACAGACAACACAAAACCCATCGAAGCCGATGAAACATGCTTCGATGGGTTTTTATGGTTCTTCACATTTTCTGATTCTTCACGGTTTTCCCGGGGGATGGGGCTATCAACCCATCAGTCAACTTCGCTGCTTTTTTCCCTTGCAGGGGAGCCAAACCCTTGCCTCCCCTGCAAGGGGAGGGGGACCGCGTGAGCGGTGATATCCTTAGTCACCCCCAACTTTCTGTTAAGAACCTTATTATATGAAATATGGAGCGGCGGAGGATTCAAATTGGAGCGGGAAGGATTCGGCTTGTGCCGTTCTCCCGGTCCCTGATCCCTCTTCCATTCCGCTCTACAGCGCTTGCGTGAAAGCCTTGATGCGCTCGATGGCGGTCAGTATGTTCTCATTGGACGAGGCCGCGCTGCAGCGGATGTGTCCTTCGCCCAACGAACCGAAGGCGTTGCCCGGCACGGTGGCGACCTTCTGTTTGTACAGCAGCGATTCGCAGAAGTGCTCGGAGTCCAGCCCGGTATCCCTGATCGAGGGGAAGACGTAGAACGCGCCCAGCGGTTCATGGCAGGGCAGCCCCGCCTCGCGGAAGCCTTCCACCAGCAGTCGGCGGCGGCGGTCATAGGCATCCACCATGCGGCGCACATCGTCAAAGTCGGTCTCGAAGCCCGTCTTGAGCGCCTCTATGCCGGCATACTGGCTGGGAATCGGTGCGCAGAGCATTGTGTACTGGTGAATGCGGCACATGAGCGCGATGACCTCCTTCGGCCCGCAGGCATAGCCCAGGCGCCAGCCGGTCATTGCAAAGGCCTTGGAAAAGCCATTCAGCGTGATCGTGCGATCCCACATGCCGGGCACGGCGGCAAAGCTTCTGTGCCGTTCACCGCTGTAGTTCAGCTCGGCATAGATCTCGTCGTGGATGACGAATATGTCGGTATCCTTCAGCACCTCGGCGATGGCAATATAGTCCGCTTCGGACATGATGCCGCCGGTCGGGTTGTTGGGGTAGGGGAGTATCAGCGCCTTGGTGCGCGGCGTAACGGCAGCCTTCAGTGCCTCGGGCGTGATCTTGAAGCCCGTGGCCATCTCCGTCTTCACGGGGATACAGTTGCCGCCCGCAAAGGTGATGCAGGGCATGTAGGAGACGTAGCTCGGGTCGGGCACGAGTACGTCGTCGCCCGGCTCCACCAGCGCACGTATCGCCAGATCGATGCCCTCGCTTGCGCCGACGGTGACCAGGATCTCGTTTTCGGGGTTGTATTCCGGACCGAAGCGCTCAAACTGGTAGCGGGAAATCAGCTTTCTCAGCTCGAGCAGGCCCCAGTTGCTGGTGTAGTGGGTGTGTCCCGAGCGCAGAGAATAGATGGCCGCGTCCGTGGCCGTCCACGGGGTCTTGAAATCGGGTTCGCCCACGCCCAGCGAAATGACACCCTTCATGGTGTTGGCAATATCAAAGAATTTGCGTATGCCCGACGGCGGCACCTGCGCCACGCGCCGGCAGACCAGCTTTTCGTAATTCACGGTGTCACCTTCAATCTGTAGTCTTCTTCATCCTCGTCCATCAGTATGCCCTGATCCTTGTAGCGCTTGAGCACAAAGTGTGTGGAGGTGGATATGACGTGCTCGATGGTGGAGAGCTTCTCGGCGACAAAGAGCGCCAGTTGACGCACGGTGCGTGCCCGCATGTTTACCAGCAGATCGTAGCCGCCCGACATCAGATAGACGCTGGAGACCTCCTCAAAGCGATAGATCTGCTCGGCGATGGCGTCAAAGCCCTCATTGCGCTGGGGCGTGACGCGCACCTCGATCATGGCTTCGACCTTGTCGATGTCCACCCTCTGCCAGTTGATCAGCGCGGGATACTTCAGTATGATGCGCTGACGTTCGAGCCGCGCGATGGTGTCGGCGATCTCCGTCTCGCTCTTGCCCAGCATCACGGCGATCTGCGATACGGGCGTGCGTGCATCCTCGGTCAAAACATCCAGTATGCTCATCTCAAGCTTTTCCATATGCTTACGTCCCTCCTCAATAGCCTTCGGGCGCATAGAATGCACCCTCGATGTGGCGGATTTCATCAGGCAGTATTTCAATGACGTCAAAGCGCACATTTGCGCCGCACAGGTTGTTCTGTCGCAGATAGAGTGAGGCTGCGCGGACGATGCGCCGCTGCTTTTCGGCGTTGACCGCCTCCGCAGGGCGACCGAAATCCGCGCTCCCACGGCGCTTGACTTCAACAAATGCGATCAGGCGCGGCCGCCCCGCAAACAGGTCGGCAAGGCTTCTGCGGGCGGCGATGATATCGATCTCGTTTCTTCCGCAGCGCACGTTGCGCCCCAGTATCTTCCAGCCGTGTTTCTTCAGGTACGCGCAAGCCATGTCCTCGCCCGCATTGCCGATCTCCCTGCCGGTCATAGCGCGTCACCGACAAAGTTTTTGATAAAACTGCGGCGATGCTCGGGGCAGGGGCCGTATTTCTTCAGCGCCTCAATGTGCTCCTTTGTGCCGTAGCCCTTGTTACGTGCAAAGCCGTACATGGGGTATTTTTTGTCCAGCTCGATCATGTAGCGGTCTCGCGTGACCTTGGCCACGATCGAGGCCGCGCCGATCATGTAGCTGAGCGCGTCGCCGTGGATGATGGAGCGGATATCGCCCGGCAAATGCAGTCCGGTGACCGCGTCCACCAGAAATATGCCCGAAAAGCCCGCACCGCAGGTTTCCATGGCACGCTTCGTGGCGGCGAGTATGTTGATCTCATCGATCACGTCAGGGCCGATGAAGCAGGTCTCGCAGTAGTCGGCGGCGGACACGATCCGGTCATAGAGCATCTCACGCTTTTTTTCGGAGAGCTTCTTGGAATCGTCCACGCCCGGCACGAGCTTTTCCCGTGCAACGGATACGCAGGCGGTGACCACCGGCCCTGCCAGCGGGCCTCTGCCGACCTCGTCTATGCCGGCAATATGCAGCCCCTGCGCCCACAGTTCGCGCTCGATTTCCGTCAGCCTCTGAAGTTTCTCTTCGGCACTCTCGCGCACGCGGCGCGGCTTTGTCTCCATTGCGGTATCACCTCTTCAGCGGTTCGATGGTGATCTTGCCCGTGCGCCCCGCACGGAACTCGTCCAGTATCAGCGCCGCGGCGCGATCCGTGTCGGGCCGTCCGCCGGATATCAGCCAGCCGCGCCCGGCACAGGCCGCTTCCACGGCCGTCTGCGGATCCTCTATGACGGCATCTTCACTGAGCCTGAAGCGTGCACGCACGGCTTCGGGGCGAAGCGTGAGCAAATGCATGAGCAGCTGCCCCGCGAGCACCTCGGTATCCATGATCCGGTCGCGTATGGAGCCCAGGTAGGCCAGCAGCCGTGCCTCGTCCTGATCGTCCATGCGCGGCGGCAGCATGCCGGGGGTGTCGAGCAGCTCAAGGTAGGGGCCGACCTTGACCCACTGGTTCGAGCGCGTCACACCCGGACGGTCGGAAGCCTTGGCCACGGCCGAGCCGTGCAGGCGATTGATGAAGGTGGACTTGCCCACATTGGGGATGCCGACCACCATCAGCCGTACCGTCTTTTTCACGCCGCGTGCCTGCGCCCGCTCCACGGCGGGACGGGTGGCGCGCTCGATACCGGAGAGTATGTCGCGGGTCTTGCCGCCGCTCGAGTTGAAGCGCATGGCGGTGATGCCCTGCCTGCGGAAATATTCCAACCAGCGTGCGGTTTCGTTGTCATCGGCGAGATCCGCCTTGTTGAGCAGCAGTATACGGGCCTTGCCCTGCGTCAGTTTCTCCAGATCGGGATTGCGCGTGGCCCGCGGCGCACGTGCGTCGCAGAGCTCGATCACCGCATCCACCGCGCGAAGCTGATCCTGAAGCAGACGTCGCGATTTGGCCATATGCCCCGGGTACCAGTTGATCTGCGGCATGGGTATCACCTCCTTGAGGGTATAAAAAACGAGAACCACTTCCTGATGAGCAGTTCTCGATCTCGGGTAAGGATTAAGTTCTCTCCTTAACCTTGGC
>CAVINP010000069.1:0-10987 GCA_963643985.1 bacterium | reverse complement strand
ATTACAGAAAGGATGAGAAGATAGGGAAGTGACGGAGAGCGGCCGGCGGTCAGTTTTTAGGGCCGTTTGAATGGTGAACAGGAGTGGGGATGGGAGCTGAGACAGAAGGATGGTTCGACTCCCATCACTATTTCTCTGATCCTTGCTTCGCTTCTGTTGCCTTTAGTACCAACTTCTCAAAGATCGGTTTGAACCTAAAACAGTCCCCTTTCATCGTAAAATATTTAACCTTGTTCACGTTTTGTTCTCATCTGAGGCATAGAAAAACAGTAAAATGCGAACAAACGGGAGAAAATTGTTTATTCCGTTTAAAACAGGGACGTTGTATAATAGTGTCAGATGGGCTGATGCCCAAAAATGAAGGAGGGTATACTCATGAAGAAACTGTTGGTTCTGGTACTGGCTCTGGTTATGGTGCTGAGCATCGCGGCCAGCGCATCTGCCGCAAAGATCGCCTTCTCTCAGATCGGTCAGGAATCCGACTGGCGCACCGCGAACACCGACAACCTCTGCAATGCAATCTCCGAGCACGAAGGCTGGGAGCTCGTCTATGACGATGCACAGCAGAAGCAGGAAAACCAGATCAAGGCACTGCGCAACTTCATCACCCAGGGCGTTGACGTCATCCTCTTCACCGGCGTGGTTTCCACCGGTTGGGACGAGGTCCTCAAAGAGGTCAACGAGGCCGAGATCCCGCTGCTGCTGGTCGACCGTATGCCTGATTGCATCGACGATATCGACTACGTCGCAGCATTCGGCGGTGACTTCGTTGAAGAAGGTCGTCGTCAGATCGCATGGGTCGGCGAGTATCTGAAGACCCTGGGCCGCGGTGAAGAAGAAGTCAACGTGGTCATCATGGAAGGCACCACCGGTGCATCCGCTCAGACCGGCCGTACCGAGGGTAATCTGGCCGCTCTGAAAGAGTATCCGAACATGAAGCTGATCGCTCAGCAGACCGGTAACTTCACCCGCGCCGAAGGCCAGGCTCTGATGGAGACTTGGCTGAAGTCCTACGATGACATCGACGTGCTGATTGCTCAGAACGACGACATGGCACTGGGCGCAATCGACGCCATCAAGGCTGCCGGTCTGGTTCCCGGACAGGACATCATCATCGTTGGCTGCGACTCCGTTAAGGCTGCTTTCGAAGCCATCGTTGCGGGCGAAATGAACGCCACCATCGAGTGCACTCCTCTGTATGCAGACTTCGTCGTGCCGGTCATCGAGGGCCTGCTCAACGGCGAGACCTATGACAAGGAAGTTGTCCATCCCGAAGAGGGCGTGTACGACTGCGTCGGCGGCATCGACCTGGGCACTGTGACCACTCAGCTGGCTGCAGACGTGATCGACTCCCGCGTGTATTAATCATCCATCAGGATACTTTGATGTAGATCCTTAACCGTGGGGCGGACGGGTTTCGTCCGCCCCTTGGTTTTTTACTAATTCAAGGGGAGTGGTAGTTTTGCCGCAAAAATGCATTCTGGAAATGAAGGGCATTGAAATTCAGTTCCCCGGCGTCAAGGCTTTGGATAAGGTGGATTTCAGCCTCAATGCGGGCGAGGTTCACGCGCTTCTGGGCGAAAACGGCGCAGGCAAGTCTACGCTGATCAAATGCCTCACGGGCGTCAATCACAAGGACGCAGGCACCATCACATTGGACGGCAAGGAGATTACGCCCGTCAGCCCGCAGCACGCGATTGACATGGGCATATCCACCGTCTATCAGGAGGTCAACCTCTGCCCGAATCTGACCGTAGCCGAGAACATATTCGTCGGCCGCCAGCCGATGAAGCACGGTCAGATCAATTGGAAGGAAATTAACAGACGTGCACGCGAACTGATGAACAGGTTCCACCTGAACATCGATGTCACGCGTCCGCTTTCATATTATTCGACGGCTGTGCAGCAGATGGTCGCCATCGCCCGCGCCGTGGATATTCAGGCGAAAATACTGATACTGGACGAGCCGACCTCCTCTCTGGATGAGAACGAGGTGCAGCTCCTCTTTGATGTCATGCGCGAGCTCAAGCAGAGCGGCATGGGCATCATTTTCATCACACACTTCCTGGATCAGGTCTATGCCATCTCCGACCGCATGACCGTGCTTCGGAACGGCAAGCTGGTGGGCACCTACGGCATACAGGAGATCACCAAGCTCGAGCTGGTCACGCGCATGATCGGCAAGGACATGGACGTGATCTTCAACCTCAAACGTGCAGACGTGAAGGAAGATGCGCCCTACATGCTCACCGCATCGCATCTGGGCATCCCCGGCAGCGTGGAGGACATCTCCATTTCGCTCAAGGCGGGCGAACTGATGGGCTTTGCGGGTCTGCTGGGCTCGGGCCGCACGGAGACGGCGGAGATGATCTTCGGTGCAACGAAGCCGGTCAAGGGTGAAGTTTCCGTCAAGGGCAAGAAGGCCAACATCAAAAAGCCTTACGATGCCATGATGAACGGCATTGCCTTCTGCCCCGAGGACAGAAAGCGCGACGGCATCATCGGAGACCTGTCCATACGCGAAAACATCATGCTGGCTGTGCAGGCCAGGAGAGGCTTTTTGCATCCCATGTCCCGCGCCGAGCAGAACGAACTGGCGGACAAATACATCAAGGCTCTGGGCATTGCCACCCCGGATGCCGAAAAGAAGATCGGCGAGCTTTCCGGCGGCAACCAGCAGAAGGTCATACTGGCCCGTTGGATGGCCACCAACCCGGACGTGCTGATACTGGATGAGCCGACCAGAGGTATCGACGTCGGTGCCAAGGCCGAGATTCAGCGCCTGATGCTGGAGATGTGCAATCAGGGTGTGTCCGTCATATTCATTTCGTCCGAGCTGGATGAGATCATCCGCTGCTCGAACAGGATCGTGGTCATGCGTGACCGCGAGAAGGTGGCCGAGCTGGACGGCGATGGCTGCACGCAGCAGGAAATTCTGGGCGTCATCGCCGACGGTGCCAAGGCAGCAGGGGGGAAGAGAGCATGAAGAATAACAGGAAAAAACTTGACTTCTCGGTGCTGATGCGCTCCAAGATCACCTGGGCGGTCATTGCCGAACTGCTGATCCTGCTGGTGTGCCTGATCATTCGCCCGGATTTCTTTAAAATCAGCTATCAGCCCTCCACGGGCATGCTCTACGGCAGCCTGGTTGACATCATCAACCGTTCCGCCGAGATCACGATCATCGCCATGGGCATGACGCTGGTCATCGCCCTGGGCGGCACGGACCTGTCCGTCGGCGCACTGGTCGCCATGTCCGGTGCGTTCGCGCTGAAGTTCATGCGCTGGGATGTGCTGGAGTACACGACCATGGGCGACTACACGGTCAAGCCCTTCTGGCTGGCCATCGTGGTGCCGCTGGTGGTGTGCACGCTCATGGGCCTTTTCAACGGCTTCATGGTCGGCCAGCTGGGTCTGCAGCCGATCATCGCAACCCTGATACTGATGGTCTGCGGCCGCGGCGTGGCACAGATTCTGACCGACGGCAAGCAGTTTACGACCGGCTATACGCCCTTCAAGTGGCTCGGCCAGGGCTCGTGTCTGGGATTGCCCACACCGATCGTGCTGACCATCATAATTGTCGCTGCGGTGATGCTGTTTGTGCGCAAAACTGCATTCGGCACTTTCGTAGAATCCGTCGGCATCAACCGCAGCGCATCCCGCCTCTCCGGCATCAACGCCAAGCACGTGATCTTCATCGTGTTTGCGCTGACGGGTCTGCTCTCGGGCATCGCAGGTCTGATCTATTCCAGCCGCATCATGTCCAACGACTCCAACAATGCCGGCATCAACTACGAGACCGACTGCATCCTCGCAGTGGTTATCGGCGGCACGAGCATGTCCGGCGGCAAGTTCAGCCTGACCGGCACGGTCATCGGTTCGATCATCATCCGCACGATCGTCACCTTCGTGTACTACTTCGGCATCACCTCCGAGGCCACGATGGCGTTCAAGGCGCTGATCATTGCCATCGTTATCGTGCTGCAGTCCGAACCGGTGCGCAACGCCATGGCAAAGCGTGCCAAGGCCCGTGAGGCCGGACGTGCGCTGGCGAAGGGAGGAATTTAAATGTCTGAGAAGCAGAAATTGGGCCATCAGTCGCTCCTGAGCCGCATACTCAATCCCAAGTACATCATGGTCTATGCCACCATCGGCATCTTCCTTTTGATCTATGCCTTCGGCGCGATCATGTTCGGCAGCATCGGCTTTACCACGCTGCGCACCTTCGTGAACATGTTCGTGGACAATGCCTACTACGGCATTTCCGCCGTCGGCATGACGATGGTGCTCATCACCGGCGGTATCGACCTGTCGGTGGCCTCCGTGGCCTCCCTGACGGGCATGTTCATCGCCTACGGCTATTCGGTGCTGGGCATCCATCCTGCATGGTGCATGCTCTTTTCGCTGGTCGTCGGCGTGGGTTTGGGCGCACTGATGGGCGCGACGATTCACTATCTGAATGTGCCGCCGTTCATCACCACGCTGACGGGCAACTTCCTGGCCCGCGGCGTATGCTCCCTGATCAGCCGCGAATCCATATCGATCGAGCATCCGCTGATCGACAGCCTGGCAGGCTTTAAGATCTACTTCAAGCACCTCGTGGACGGCGAGTGGGTCAAGATCAAGCCAATCGCCTTCCTGAACCTGAACGTACTGGTCTTCCTGGCCATGATACTCATCGGCGCATTCGTGATGCAGAAGACGCGCTTTGGCCGCAACGTGTACGCCATCGGCGGCAACGAGCAGTCGGCCAAACTGATGGGCCTGCCCGTGGGCCGCACGAAGGTCATCGTATATGCCTTCAACGGTTTCTGCTCGGTGCTGGCGGGCATTGCATATGTGCTGGTCGTCAAGTCCGGCTGGAACATGTCGCTGCAGGGCGGCGAAATGGAGGTCATCTCCTGCGCGGTCATCGGCGGCACGCTGCTGACGGGCGGCGTGGGCTACATGTTCGGCACGATGTTCGGCGTGTTGCTCAAGTCGGTCATACCGGCGCTGATCACCTTCGCCGGCAACCTGAACTCCTGGTGGGGGAAGATCGCAACCGGCGCACTGCTGCTGCTGTTCATCTGCATCCAGCGTGCGGTGGTCACCTACTCCGATCGGAAGAAAGCATGATAACGACAAAAAAGGCTGCGAGAGATCGCAGCCTTTTTCAGTGGTCAGTGGATAGTGAAATGGTGATCAAATACCATGCAACCGGCCACGGACGAGGGACCGGGGAGCGGTGAAACAGTGTGGTGATGAACAGCAACCCGGACCATTGGGCTGTCCGCTGTTAAACCGTTAAATTGTTCCCTGCGAAGATGTGCAGAACAAAAGAGACAGACCGTTTCGATCTGTCTCTTTGGGATTGACAACCGGTGTATTCTTAATTTACAGAGCCACCATGTTCTTCGGCCTCTTCCCTGCCAATCCTGTCAGATTCGTCCTCCGTCTTTTTGCCCTTGTTTGTCTGCTTGACGACGATCTTGTGATTGCTGAGGTAGGCCGTCCAGCAATAGCCCTCGTAGGTCTGATCGTTGCTTTCGTAGATCACGTGGCTCCACTTGCCTTCCTCGCCGATGACCTTCACGGTATAGTTAAAATCGGGGGTCGCGACGATTTCGGCATCCGTGTCTGCGGCAGCGCGAATGTAGAGCCCCTTGCGGGCGGAGATATAGCGGGTCTTGCCCTCCTGAGCGGTGGTGTCTTCGGCCAGCGCAAACACGCAGCCCAACGCCAGCACCAGAACGATGACAGATGCAACAATACGTCTGATCATGATCTCAACTCCTTTATCTGTTGTATATACATCATAACTTAACAATGTTAACTGGCTGCTTAAATAGCGTTACATAAATATTAACTGATTCTGACATTATCGTAGCGATACGAAAAAAATAAGCCGATTCGCATCGGCTTGAAGATGTGGCGGAGCGGGTGGGATTCGAACCCACGGAGGCTTTCACCTCAACTGATTTCGAGTCAGTCCCGTTATGACCGCTTCGATACCGCTCCACAAGTGCAGTATCTATTATAAAGCACAAAACCACAAATTGTCAAGTGAAATATTTTAGCGGTAGCGCGTCCAGCAGTCGCGGATGATGGCATTGATGGCGTTCATCTTCGTGCGCGTGTCCTTCGCCATGGCGATCTGGCAGCGTGTGCGCACGAGGTTGTGCTTTTCGTACTTGATGTTGAAATACTTGTCGCCCATGATGTAGTCATCCAGGAAGCGTCCGGCCAGTTCGCACGCCAGCGCAAAGCAGCTGCTGCCCAGCGTTTCGACCTCGACTTCGGTCAGCGCAGGGGCGGTTTCCTTCAAAAAACCTTCGGTGAAGGCCCAGTAGATGTTCAGATCCACGCCGGCCTTCCCGGGCTCGGGGCAGTCTTCCTCGACGAAGTTGCAGGCCGAACGCACGGCATCGCCGAAATCATGGCCGACCAGACCGGGCATGACCGTATCCAGATCGATGACCACCAGCGGCTTGTGCGTCGCCTCGTCAAAGAGCACGTTGTTGATCTTGGTGTCGTTGTGCGTCACGCGCAGGGGCAGCTGTCCCTTGTTGAACAGATCGGTCAGGGCACAGGCCTCGTCCTCGGCGCTCAACAGCCAGTCCAGATCCTCGCGCACCTCCGCCACACGACCGCAGGGATCGGCCTTGGCGTCCGCCTTGAGTTGTGCGTAGCGCTTTCGCGTATCGTGAAAGTCGGGGATGGTGTAGAAAAGCTGGGAAGGATCAAAGTCGGCCAGCAGCATCTGAAAATCGCCGAAAGCACTGCCGGCACTGCGTACGACCTCCAGATCGTCACAGCTGTCGAAGGTGACGGACGGCACATAGTTGCTCAGACGCCAGAAACCGTCATCGTCCATCAGGTAGTTCAGCCCGTCGGCCGTATGGTGGAAGTGCAGGCTCTGGGCCTCGGGATGCTTTTTGCGGATATGCTCGGTCACGCGATCGATGTTCTGCATCAGCTCCACCGGGTGACGGAAGGCGTAGGTGTTGACCTTCTGCACCAGATAAGATTTGATGCCGGCCAGACCCGTACCGTCGTCGCGGATGTAGTTGAGCCTGTAGGTCTTGTTGACGTTGCCGGTCTTGATCTCGTCATAGGAGAAGAGCGGGCCGGGAATACGGAAGGCTTCACCCACCTGCAACAGTTTGCGCGTCAGCTCGGGGTTCATGGAAAGCTGTCTGTTCATTGTATCAATTCCTGTCCGATCAATAATCTTCATCTATTTTAACTCAATAATGTCCGTTGCGTCAAGCCTTTGTTGCCGTTTTACGGGATTGAAAACTGTGGGAATATCTGATAAAATATAGAAAAATGTGAACAGGCGGGGAAGACGGCGTGAAAAGCAAACGGCTTATTTGTATTTTGCTCCTGTGCGCACTTGCACTGCTGCCGGGCGGCTGCTCGGGCGACACCGATGACAGGATAAAGAGCGCGGACGATATCAACCGGCCGTCCTTCAAGCTGGGTGTCATCGTGGGTTCGGCATCCGATTTTATGGCCGAGCGGGAATTTCCCGATGCGGACCTGCAGCGCTTTTCGACGGTGCTGGAGGCCGTGGCCGCCGTCAAGGCCGAGAAGATTGACGGCTTCGTCTTTGATACGCGCATGATGGGCCTGTACTGCGAGGCCGATGACGAGATCACGACCATCGACGAGACCTATCGCTGCACGGGCGCAGCCTTCGGGCTTTCCAAAGACAAGATCGGCCTGCGCGACGACATCAACGAGGTTCTGGCCGAGATGCGCACGGACGGCACGATGGAGGAAGCGGTTGATCGCTGGTTCGGCAACGGAGACCGCACCATGCCGGAGCTGACGCCGCCCGAAAACCCGACGGATACGCTCTGTGTGCTGGTGGACGGCATCAGCGAGCCGTTCAACTATCTCATCGAGGACGGCGAGTGCGTCGGCTATGACATCGAAATGACCATGCGCATCGCCTATGCCCTGAACATGGATTGGGACATACGTATCATGAACTTCGATGCCATGATTCCCACCGTCGCCGCCTCGGATGAAAACCTGCTCATCAGCTTTATATCGGTGACCGAGGAGCGCAAAAAGGAGATCGCCTTTACCGATGAATACTATTCCTCCGATGCGACGGTACTCGTGCGCAAGGACCGCTACACATCCTCCAAGCCGAGCTTTGATTTGAGCGACAACGGCATCGCCAACCGCCTCTCGGACGCGAGAATCGGCGCATTGAGCGGCACAACCACCGAGCGGGATCTGACGATGGAATATCCCGAGGCCGATGTGCTGGTGTATGATTCCGTGCCGGATACCATGGCGGCACTCAGGTCGGGCAAGATCGACTATGCCGTCGTGCAGGAGGTGCAGGTCAAGGCCTACCTGAACAGCGAAGGTGGTGTGCGCTACTGCACCAACCCCGTCTATGCCAACGACAGCCATTTCGTAGTCGCCAAGGGCAACACGGAATTGCTGGACAGGATCGATCGGGCGCTGGAAAAGCTCGATTCGGAAGGCGTATTGGACGAGGCCTTTGAAAGGTGGACATCGGGCGACTACGACACGGGCGGCATCCCCGAATGCAGTTCCGGCGAGATACTGCGCGTTGCCGTCAGTTCCACCGCCGAACCGATGCGCTTTATGTACAACAACAAAATCATCGGCTACGACTGCGAGATCATACAGCGCGTGGCCTATGAACTGGGCATGCGTGTGGAGTTCCGGGATATGAGCTTTGCCGCCGCCATATCCTCCGTCGTCAGCGGCAAGTCGGACGTGACGGTGGGCATCGCCTATTCCGATGAGCGCGCCGAGTCTCTGGAATTTTCGCAGCCCTACTGCACGATCAATGTCGACCTGGTCGAGGCCGTGGATGCGGTGGCGGACGGAGACGATCCCTGGGAGATGCTCACGGACAACTTCACCGGTACATTCATCACCGAGGGTCGCTGGAAGCTGTTTTTGCAGGGCATCGGCGTGACCATACTCATCAGCGTCTGTTCCTATCTGCTGGGCACGGTGCTGGGACTGGTGCTGTGCATGATGCTGGATGCCGGACACGCCCTGCCGCGCAGGCTTGCAGCCGCCTACAACAAGATCGTCACGGGCATACCGATACTGGTCTGGCTGATGATACTCTACTACATGGTTTTCCGGGGCGTGGATGTTCCCGGCGTCGTCGTGGCGATCATCGGCTTCGGTCTGGAGACGGCCGCGACGCTCTCGGGCATATTCAAGACGGGTTTGGACTCGGTCAGCATAGGTCAGCGCGAGGCGGCGCATGCCATGGGCTTCGGCCCCTTCAAGATCTTCCGCCGCATCATCTTCCCGCAGGCGGCGCACAACGTATTCGGCCTGTATTCCGGCACGTTCGTATCGCTGACCAAGGGCACGTCCATCGTGGGCTATATCGCCATCATGGATCTGACGAAGGTGTCTGACATCGTGCGCAGCCGCACCTACAAGGCGTTCTTCCCGCTCTTTGCCACGGCACTGATCTACTTCGGCATCACCTGCGCCTTTATTGAGCTGCTCAAGCTCCTGCAGCGCAGGCTGAATCGGCGCTCCGGACGCTATCTGCTCAGGGGGGTGAAGATCAAATGATTCGCACGGAACATCTGGGCAAGACATTCAACAGTGAAATCCTTCGCGACATCAACGTGGAGATCAATCGCGGCGACGTAATATCGATCATCGGGCCGTCGGGCTGCGGCAAGAGCACGTTCCTGCGCTGTTTGAACATGCTGGAGAAGCCGAGCTGCGGCAAGGTCTATTTTGAAGATGTGGAACTGACGGGCGCGGACCGCAGGACACTTGAGATGTGCCGCCGCAAGATGGGCATGGTGTTTCAGAGCTTCAATCTCTTTGAGCATATGTCCGTGATCGAAAATGTGATGCTGGGGCCGGTCGAACTGCTGGGCATGGACAGACAGAGCGCCTACGACGAGGGCATGCGCCTGCTGGACATGGTGGGCATGGCGGGCAGAGCCATGCGCTATCCCGAGGAACTGTCCGGCGGCCAGAAGCAACGCGTGGCCATTGCGCGGACGCTGGCCATGAAACCCGAGATCATATTCTTTGACGAGCCGACGAGCGCACTCGATCCACGCATGGTCTCGGAGGTGCTGGGCGTCATGAACCGCCTGGCGAACAACGGCATGACGATGCTCATCGTTACCCACGAGATGAGCTTTGCCGAAAACGTGTCCAACCGCATATTTTACATGGACGAAAAGGGCATCTACGAGGACGGTACGCCGCAGCAGATCTTCCACAACCCGCAGCGCTCCAGGACACGCGACTTCATCTACCGCGTGCGATCCTTCGGCTATGACATCCACGGCCCAAGCTTTGACCTCTACGATATGCTGGGGCAGCTGGCGGAATTCATGCGCAACCATCGCTTTGACGAAAAACGCATGCAAAAGACGGTGCTGCTGATCGAGGAACTGATCTACAGCCTGCTCTTTGCCGCCATCGGCCAGGAGAAAACGGATCTGCACTTCACCTTCAGCTACGCCGAGAAATCCGACCATGTGAAGCTGGAATTTGCCGGAAACGGCATCACGGGAGATATTCTCGGCCGCGCCAAGGATGAAATCTCCGCCAGACTGATCCGGGGCTATTCCGAGGAGATCGAAGCCGCGGACGGCAGGCTCACGGTTTCGTTGTAGGGATCCTTAATGCAAGTTCCGCCGTTGTTTTTGCGCCTTCCCGGACAGGAAGGCGTTTTTTTATTCTTCACGTTTTTCCGGAGGATGGGGCTACCGGCCCCTCGGCCGGCTTAAGACCTTGCTTCCCTCCCGGAGGGAGGGGGACCGCGTGAGCGGTGGAAGGAGTGCGCCGGAAGCTCAGCGAAACGAAATCCCCCGACTTTTCGTGATGAACCAAATTTGATATGCCGATTGGATCTTCCTTTTTTTGCAACGACAGCCTTAAAATACTTGACAAAATGTGTCAGGGGGGTAAAATATTAACAAATCTATGTATCGAATGAGGAGGAAACACCATGACC
>CAVINP010000068.1:0-11157 GCA_963643985.1 bacterium | reverse complement strand
ACTGATTAAATGAGGTGGTAAGCTGAGCAGTGAATTTCGTAACAGCAGTCGCGCCGCTGCGCGAAGGCGCAGTGCGGCGGGTGCGTACGAAGCAGATGGGCGAAAGGCACGCTCAGATTTGCCGCCGAATTAATCAGGGGATCCCAAGGGGATTTGCATGAATGCAATGAAACAGGGTCTGCCGTCAAAGCAAGGCAGGCCCTGTTTATCATGTATTTCAGCCGCGCGTGATCAGCATGTCGTTGAGGCAGTATACGCCCGCGGACACGCCCCAGTCGCGCACGATGTCCATAAGACGTGTGCATATTTCCCTGCGCTCGGCGGTATCCGTCGCGGTTTCCAGTTCGGCCAGACATGCGTCCGCTTTCTCATCCGACAGGCCGAACACGTTCATTTCGGCGGGATCTGCGGAATGGTACAGTGCGGACAGATCCGGCGCATATTCGCCGCTGCGCTCCGCAATCCAGATCTGCTCCATGCCGTTTTCGACATTGCCCTGCCATATCAGCGGATCGATGAGCCGTATCGTGAGCGTAATGCCGATCTGCTCCAGTTGTGCCCGCACCCGCTCGGCCATGATGTAGCCCACGCTGTCCTCGGCACCTTCGGCAAAGGAGATCGTGAATGTCATCGAACCGCCTTCGGGGGCTGCGGTGAATTTCTCGCCGTCCCAGACGTAGCCTGCGGTCTGCAGAAGCGCGATCGCATTCTCGAGCGCTTCGTCGGCCGTCACATCCTCGCAGGAGCGGTTCGCGTACAGCGGACTGCCCGGCCAGACGGGGTCCGCGATGGCCGTCGCCCACGCACCGTACACGCTCTGAACGGCAGACGCACGCTGCGCCTCAAACAGCCCCAACAGAGCCTTGCGCAGTGCCTTGCTTCCGTCCGAGCCTGCCTCGCCAATCTTCACGCGGCCGGCACTTATGCCGATGACGGCATAGGTCTTTGATACGACGGGCGTCGCACTGAGCACCGTGCCGGCCTCAGCCGGCAGTTCGGCGTTGTCCTCGCTCCAGGAGACGCGGGCGCAGTCAATGCTCGCGTCCGTCAGGCCGTCCATGAGGCTGTCCTCATCAACCTTCACGACGCTCAGTCGGGGCAGGTCGGGCGCATCCTGCGCACTCGGATTGGCCTCAAGCACGCACGCGCCGGCCTCATCGGCGGCCACCGTGTATTTGCCGCAGCTCACCGTGGCGCGTGCAGCGCGAACGGCGCTGAGGTTGCCCTTGCTAAAGCCGAAATTGCCGTTCTCGTAGTCGTAGGCCCCGGCATCGCCGAAGACGTGCAGCGGCACGACGGGAATGTTGAGCGTTTCCGGATCGCCCGCCGAATACTTTTCCGCATGCACCGTCAGGCTGTAGCGCCCCGTGCGCTCTATACCGCCGACAGAGGCCGCGCCGTCGCTGACGGACACGCCGCGGCTGTAGCTGTCGATCGCATCGCCCATGCGCTCGAGCAGCCCCGTGCCCAGCCCCTCGGCGTTGGCTGCCACCACGGGATCGCCGTCATAACCGTTGACCATGGCCTGCCAGAAATCCGTCGCGGTTGCATCTTCCGTCCAGGCCGAACCGAAGCCGTCCATCTCCATCGCAAAGTGCAGCTGCAGCCGGCTGTCCTTTTGAATGGCCTCAACGCTGCTGCCGATGAGTGTGGCCGTGTCCTCCGTCAGAAAATTGGAGACCTGATAGTCTGTCACATCCCGGGCCAACTGCGTGCCGGCTTCATCGACGGCCTCCCAGAAGGAGGTCTGCGTCTCCTGTGCCCAGAGCGCGAAATTTTCGTTGTCTCGGCCCGCGCTCAGGAGCAGTTCATACAGCGGCAGCATCGTGCCGCGATAGTCGTCAAGCCCCGATATGGACACATCGGACAATGCCAGGCCGCCGTCGTAGGTGGGATCGAGCAGCACGTACATGGCAAAGATCACGTCGTCCGCGTCGATTTCCTCGCCGTCCGAGAAGTACAGCCCCTCGCGCAGGGTGATGTTGTAGTTCACGCTGCCGTCGCTCTGCTTCTCGATGACGACATCCGCCACGCCGTGCTCGGCCGCTTCCGATTCATCCGTGGCCACGGCACCCGAAGCCGTCCGGTCAAAGAGATGACTGCAGAGCAGATCCGCTATGTCGGCATCGTCCCTCTCCGTCACGAAGAGCGGATTGGTCCTGATGTTGCCGCGTGCGGCGCGGACATATGTCGCTTCCTGAGCATGCGCACAGCCCGTAAGCATCACCACGGTCAAAAGATATATCAGCAGCTTCCTCATCATCTCTCCCCCTTTGTCTTTCACTGTTTCACGGATACAACAGACGGGCTTTATGAACCCTGCCACCGCCCCTCCCCTTGCATGGGAGTCACGGGCTGTGGGCCTTCCAAACGATAAAAACCTGACCGTTTAACCGGTCACCGCTGTTTAGACGTTTCGGAGCGGGGCATCTGTTCCTCTCGGCATCCTCTTACTCAAAATTTTAATGCATTTGCCCCTGTTTTTCAACCGGGGGCCGCGCATTGTCAAATTCTTGTCACAGAAAATCATGATTTGAAGCGAGTCGGGGCGCATTTCAAGGCTTGACAACGCAAATCAAATCTGTTATAATGACAAAGCTGGTTGAGCAAGGAGAGATGGCCGAGTGGTTGAAGGCGCTGGTCTTGAAAACCAGTGATGTCGAAAGGCACCGGGGGTTCGAATCCCTCTCTCTCCGCCAGAAGAATATACCTTTCGTAGGCCGTGGAGAAGTACCCAAGAGGCCGAAGGGGCTCCCCTGCTAAGGGAGTAGGGTGGGGTAACTGCCGCGAGGGTTCAAATCCCTCCTTCTCCGCCACACAGAGCATGATGCGCAACCATCATGCTTCTTTTTTTACCGACTGAAAGGGGCTGATGACGTGCGGGTTCTCAACTACGGTTCACTGAACATCGATCGCGTGTATTCCGTCGACCATTTTGTGCGGGCCGGCGAGACAATCACTTGCAGCACTCTGAATTTCTACTGCGGCGGCAAAGGACTCAACCAGAGCGTCGCGCTGGCGCGGGCCGGCTGTGACACAGTACACTTCGGTGCCGTCGGCGGAGACGGGGGCATGCTGCGCGATCAGATTGCCGCAGCCGGCGCGGACGTCTCCGAAATCATGACGCTCGAGGGCGAGAGCGGCCATGCCGTGATACAGGTCAACGAGGGCGGCAACAACTGCATCATCGTCTACGGCGGTGCCAACCGCCAGATCACCCGCGCCGACATCGACCGTGTGCTGGCCGGATTCGCGCCCGGTGACTGCTTCCTCTGCCAGAACGAGACCTCCGAAGTGCCCTACGCCATTCATGCCGCAAAGCAGCGTGGGCTGTACGTGGTGGTCAATCCCTCGCCCATCGACGAGGTGATGTGCAACCTGCCGCCGGAGGACATTGACTGCTTCGTGCTCAACGAGATCGAGGCCAAAGCCCTCTCGCAGAGCAGTTCGGATGACTTTCATGATATACTCTTTGCCATGCAGCGCCGCTATCCCAAGGCCCGCATCGTGATGACGGTCGGCGAGGCCGGCGTGCTCTGTGCCGACGGCGATCGGGTGTATGAGCACGGCATATTCAAGGTCAATGCCGTGGACACCACCGCAGCGGGCGACACCTTCTGCGGCTACATCATATCGTGCATGCAGCGCGGGCTGGAGATGCCCGAAGCACTGCGCATCGCCTCGGCGGCCAGTGCCATTGCGGTCGGTCGCGCGGGGGCCTCGGTGAGCATACCGCGCCGGGACGAGGTCATGGATTTTTTGAAAGAAAGAGGATAGGGATACATCGGGGAGCGCGTCGTTGCGGCGTGCTCCCCTCATTTGCTTATGCTTCTATTTCACTGAGTTCGGCGATGCTGGATATGCCGCCCTGACGGGTGGTGGACAAGCCGGCCGACCTGCAGGCAAAGGATACGATGTCCCTCAGTTCCGCCTCGCAGAGATCCTCGGGGGCCTTGCCGCTTGCCAGCAGTTTCCACATCGCGCTGCCGCCGAAGATGTCGCCCGCGCCGGTCGTGTCGATGACCTTGATCCCGTGCATGCCGTCAACCTGACCGCCGGCCTGTTTATTTTGGAACCAGCAGCCGTCCGCACCGCAGGTGACAAAGAGCAGTCTGATCGGATAGTGCGCCATGATGTAGTCTGCGCCCTCGCGCACGCCCAGACCAAAGAGGAATTCGACTTCCTCGTCACTGATCTTCACAACATCCGAATGCTCAAGCCCCCAGAGCATCTGCGCCTTGGCCTCATTCAGATCCTTCCAGAGCGGCTTTCTGAGATTGGGATCAAAGCTGATCAGCTTGCCCTTCGACCTTGCGTACTCCACCGTGCGGTAGGTGGTCTCCCGCGCAGGCTCGTCCGTCAGCGACAGCGTGCCGAAATGAAAGACCTTCGTTGCGTCGATGAGGGACAGATCCACCTCGTCAAAGCTCAGCTGCGTGTCCGCGCCCGGCTTGCGTGCAAAGGAGAACTCGCGGTCGCCCTGCGCGTCAAAGGTGACAAAGGCCAGGGTGGTAAAGTAGTCATCGGAGGCCACGATGCCCTTTGTCTCGATGCCGGCTTCCCTCAGCGTGCCCAGCAGGAGCTTGCCGAAGGTGTCCGTGCCGATCTTGCCGATAAAGCCCGCCTTGCCGCCGAACTTCGCCACAGCCGCCAAATAGTTGGCCGGTGCCCCGCCCGGATGTGCCGCCATGGTCGGATAACCCGTTTCGTCGGTTGACAGGGTCGCAAAATCAATCAGAAGCTCGCCCAGCGATATCACGTCGTACATTATCTCAAACCTCCCGTTTGAAAGTTTATTATTTACACATCCATTATATACGATAAGAGTGCCTCCCGTCAATTATCTGTTGTATCAAAAATGCGCATGAAAAAGCCGCCATCGATCAGAGGTCAATGGCGGCAGCTGTTCTGACTTGTCCGGATCAGCTGACGATGAAGGGCTTGAGTTCTTCCATCAGATCGTCGCAGTGATCGGAGTAAACTTCGAGCGTGATCGGCTTGGAGAGATCCAGGCTGAAGATGCCCAGGATGGACTTGCCGTCCACAACGTGGCGACCGACGCGCAGGTCCAGGTCATAGGGGTACTTGTTCGCAATGTTGACGAAGCACTTTACATTTTCCGCCAGGCTGAGTTTGATATTAACCGCTTTCATTTTCTGCACAATCCCCTTCTGATGTGTGTGCTCAAGGCACAAATTTCAGTATAATAAGAATAGCGCGATCGCATCCCGTTTTCAAGTGTTTTTGCGTCATTCACAAATATTTAATTTTTTCGAAAAAGTTTTTGCCGTACTGCACGAAGGGAACGTATATGAAAAGTCTGTTTGTTGTTGCTTTTTGCTGCTTGTATGTCATATACTTTTCTTATATAATATCATTCAGATATGTATGCATATGAGGAATCGGGTGGTAGCATTGGCAAAGATCGTAGCAATCGCAAATCAGAAGGGCGGGGTCGGCAAGACCACCACCGCCGTCAATCTAGCGGCCTGTCTGGCCGAAAAGGGCAAGCGCGTACTTCTGGTGGACATGGACCCGCAGGGCAATGCCACCAGCGGTCTGGGGCAGAATGATGCGCAGGGCAGCACCATATACGACGTGCTGCTGGGCGAGGCGCAGGCCGCGGACGCGGTGCTGGAGACGGGCTACGGCCCGCTCGACCTTATCCCCACCGCCATAGAGCTGGCGGGCGCGGAGATCGAACTGGTGGGCATGGACGAGCGCGAGATGCTGCTCAAAAACGCGCTTGAGGCACTGCGCGAAAAATATGACTTCATATTTATAGACTGTCCGCCGTCGCTGAGCCTGCTGACACTCAACGCGCTCACCGCCGCCGACAGCGTGCTGATACCCATCCAGTGCGAATACTATGCGCTGGAGGGTCTGGGACAGCTGATGAACACCATAAAGCTCATGCGCCGCAAGCTTAACCCGGCGCTTACCATCGAGGGCATACTGCTGACCATGTTCGACGCGCGAACGAATCTCTGTGCGCAGGTGGTACAGGAGGTGCGTGCGCACTTCCCCAACGAGGTCTTCGAGACCATGATCCCGCGCAACATTCGCCTGAGCGAGGCACCCAGCTACGGCAAGCCCATCCATCTCTACGACGCACGCTGCATCGGCGCAAAGGCCTACGGCGAACTGGCCGGGGAACTGATCGGCAGAAACGAGGTATAACAGCATGGCAAAGAAAGTACAGCGCGGTCTGGGGCGCGGTCTGGGCGCTCTGCTGGGCGACGACGTGATCGAGCAGGAAAACAAGCAGGAAGAGGCGGCGCAGACCGGCGATGCGGTGCGCATGCTGCCCATACGCCTGGTGGATCCCAACAGCGAGCAGCCGCGGCGCAGCTTTGACGAGGACGCGCTCAAGGAACTGGCCGCATCCATCGCCTCCGTGGGCGTGATTCAGCCGATCATCGTCTGTGCCGTGGGCGAAAGATATCAGATCATCGCGGGTGAGCGCCGCTATCGCGCCAGCCGCATGGCAGGTCTGGAAGAGATACCGGCCATCGTGCGTGACTGGGATGTGCAGCGCCGTCTGGAGGCTGCGCTGATTGAAAACCTGCAGCGCGACGATCTCAACGCCATTGAAGAGGCGCAGGGCATCAGACATCTGATGGAAGAGAGCGCACTGACGCAGGAAAAGGTGGCGGAACGCCTGGGCAAGAGCCGCTCTGCGGTCGCAAACCTGCTGAGGCTGCTCAATCTGGAGCAGAGCGTGCAGCAGTTCGTCATCGACGGCAAGCTCTCCGCGGGGCACGCGCGCGCGCTGGCAGGTCTGGACGACAGGCGGCGGCAGGTGCAACTGGCCAACCTTACCGTGCAGCAGGGCTGGTCGGTGCGCCAGCTGGAGCGCATCTGCGCCCAGCCCGTCAACGAGCGTCCGCCCAAGCCCGCAAAGCTGCGCGATCAGCAGTTCGGCAAGCTCGAGGGCATGGCACGCGAACTTTTCGGCACGCGTGCGCGGCTGGAAGGCACGCAGGAGAGCGGCCGTCTGACGCTCTACTATTACAGCCAGGATGATCTTCAGCGCATCTGGGACGTGCTGGAGATGGCAAAGGACGGGCAATAGTTTAACAAAGCAGCCCGATTTTTGTAGGAAATTAACCCAAGTGACGCCGATACACTATTGAAAAACGCGACGGTTTGTGATAAAGTATCGCCTGCATTCGAAAAGAGTGAATGCAAGAGGTGAGCTTGTCATGAAAAGAGTGACGGCAATCGTGCTGGCCGCGGTGCTGCTTACGGCATCCGCATCGGCACTGGCCGAGGCGTTTACGCCCATCACCGTGGAGGGTGATGACCACGACGCCTATTTAAACAATCTGGATACCTGTATCGAATCGATCAATGACCTGGAGCTGGACAGCGGCGAGACCTTCTCCTTCAACGCAACCGTCGGGGAGCGCAGCGAAGCACGCGGCTACCGCAGTGCACCGAACGGGCGCGGCGTGGAGGTGGTCGGCGGCGGCGTAGCCCAGGTCGCCACCACGATCTATCTGGCCATCAAGCAGATGGCGGACATGGAAGTGGTGGAAAAAACCACCTACGGCTCGGACTTCTGCGAAAACTATGTGGCACACGAGCAGGACGCCGTGATGACCGACTACCGTCAGGCGACGGATTTCCGCTTCATCAATCACGGCGGCAACGTGATCATCAGCCTCTGGCGCGATGACAGCAATGTCTACTGCAAACTGTCCCTCATTGAACCCGAGGCAACGGAAGTGCCGCCCGAGGAAACGGAACTCCCACCGGAGGATGAAGTGCCCGCCGAAGAAGAACCCGAAACCGAAGAATGACCCCCGAAGCATGCGCGAGACCGGCAGATTTCGCGCATGCTTGCTTTTTTCGCGTATATGGTGTAAAATGACTACATCGTAATAACATTCGAAAGGAAACAGTCTGATGGAAACGACACTCGTCTTTATGGCGGCGGGCTTCGGCTCGCGCTTTGGCGGCGGCGTGAAACAGATAGAACCCGTGGGTCCCTGCGGCGAGGTGCTGATGGAGTATGCTGCCTACGATGCGCTCAAGGCCGGCTTTGACAGGATCGTGCTCATCATACGGCGCGACCTGGAGATGCAGTTTCGCGAGGGTGTGGGCAGGCGGCTGGCGCGGCACTGCGATGTGCGATACGTATATCAGGATCTGAGCGATCTGCCGTCGGGCTTTGCTCTGCCCGAGGGACGCGTCAAGCCCTGGGGCACGGCACAGGCGGTCCGGGCCTGCCGCGGCGTGGTCACAACGCCGTTTTGCGTGCTCAATGCGGACGACTACTACGGCCCGGAAGCCTTTAGTCTGATACACAATTACCTGATTCACAGTGACGGGCACGGCGCACTGGACGGTTGCATGGCGGGCTACGTGCTGGGCAATACCGTCTCTCCTGCGGGCGCGGTCACGCGCGGCATCTGCTGTGCGGATGATGACGGCTGGCTCATGGATCTGAAGGAGACGCGCGGCATCGTGCTGAAGGACGGCAAGCCCTACATCGAGCCCGAGGGGCGGTATGCTGCGGCCGATGCACTGGTATCGATGAACATCTGGGGCTTCTCGCCCGCGCTCATCGACTATCTGGATGCGAATTTTACCCCGTTTCTGGCCGGACTGGGCGATCAGGCGCTCACGAAGGAATATCTTCTGCCCGAAGCCATTGCCGGAATGATCGCCCGGGGACCGGGCCGCGTACGCGTGCTGCCGACAAGGGATCGCTGGTTTGGCATGACCTATCATCAGGACAAGCAGGAGACGCAAAGCAGGATACGGGAGCTGATTGAGGCAGGAGACTACCCCGGGCAACTGTGAAACGCTTTGATGCGAAGGCTTTCGGGCCTTCGCGTTTTTGTTTTTACGGAATGCCGGGGAGTAAAAAGCGGTCAATGATCAGTGGTCAGTTGAATGGCTTGAGCTGCCGATCATCACCGCACTATTTCACTGACCATCGGCCACTATCCGCTAATCACTGTCGTATTCCCCGATCCCCGGTCCTCCACTGCTCATAAATATACATCCGCTTTGCATTAAATGCATACTGCCTGTTTTCCGTTTCCGGTCCGATTTGCTTATTTTGATTCAAAATCGGCAAAGAAACCGCCAATAATGAGCCTTATATGCATCTTGTCTGCGTTAATCCTTCAGTCCGATATCGATGATCGCGTTAACAAATCGGAATGCCGTCCGCAAAAACCGCCAATTATAACGTATATCGGCGTTCGTGTCCGTGTGTTAAAGACAAATAAAAATATTTACAGAAAATCGTCTTAACCTATTGATTGTAGATTCATGATGGTGTATAATGGTATTATGAACAGAATTTGATTTCGGTTCATACAAGCAATATTAAATGGGGGGACATTACGATGAAAAAGACTCTGGCTATCCTGCTTGCGTTGGTTCTGACGCTGGGCTGCGCTTCTGCGTTTGCAGAGCTCGACTTCACCACCGGCAATACTTCCGGCACCTACTACGCTTTCGGCAGCGTGCTGGCTCAGTATGTATCCGAAAACTCCGATCTGCAGGTCAACGCAGTGGCCGGCGAAGGCTCTGCCGCCAACATCGATATGCTGGACATGGGTCTGGCTCAGCTGGGCTTCGTTCAGTCCGACGTGGCATACTATGCCTACAACGGCCTGAACTTCGAGCAGTATGAAGGCAAGCCCATCACCTCTTTCACCGCACTGGCCGCCCTGTACAATGAGACCGTGCAGCTGGTCACCTGTGACCCCGAGATCAAGTCCATGGAAGACCTCAAGGGCAAGAACGTTTCCATCGGCGCAGCCGGCTCCGGCGTGTACTTCAACGCCATGGACTTCCTGGCCGCCTATGACATGACCATCGACGACATCAATCCCCAGTACCTCTCCTTCGCGGATTCCACCGAAGCGCTGAAGGATGGCAAGATCGATGCGTACTTCGTCGTTGCGGGCGCACCGACCACCGCCGTGGTTGACCTCTGCTCCACCAAGGGCGCATATCTGGTCAGCGTTGACGAAGAGCACATCGCCAAGCTCAAGGAGCTCAACGCCGCCTATACCGAGTGCACCATCCCGGCCGGCACCTATGACGGCATCGACGCGGATGTCACCACCGTGGCTGTGAAGGCCATCGTGATCGCCAACGGCGATGTGTCCGAGGAGGACGCCTACACCTTCGTTTCTACCATCTTTGAGAATACCGAAGCCATCGCCGCCCTGCATGCCAAGGGAGCCGAACTGGATCTCACCTACGCTTCCGAGTGCGGCCTGCCCTATCATGCCGGCGCTGCCAAGTACTTCGCCGAGAAGGGCATCACCGTCCAGACGGCCGAATAAATTTCTTGGCGCGTTCTTAGCGCCCGAATCGGTCGCAATGAGCACAAATACATAGCATTTGGGGACTAAGGCAGCCTTTTGCCCTAGTCCTCTGCTATGAAATAGAGAGTAACAAAAAGAAAAGGGGGACAACGAATGAGTTCAGAGAAGGACAATGCCAACGTCAAGCCGCCGGTGCAGGATGTAGAAGTCGGCACGGCTGCGGACGTCGAGGAGATCATGCGCAAGTATGACCGTGAATCGAACGTTCGCATATGGGAGGGCAAGCCAAAGCTTATCGTTTCGGCCGTGGCCATCGTATTTGCGCTCTTCTGCCTGTACAGCACACTCTTTGCAAACTTTCTCGAGCAGGCGCGCCTCTCCAGCTTTGTGGGCGCGGTGCTAGTGATCGGCTATCTGACCTATCCCGCCAAGAAGGGCGTGATGAAGGTCAACTACATGCCCTGGTATGACATTCTCCTGATGATCGTCGGTGCCGGTGCCTTCTTCTATTACACCTTCACCGCCCAGACCGTCGTGAACATGGCGCTGCGCGTGACGCAGAGCACCGCCTACATCGTCATCGGTCTTATCGGCATGCTGGCTCTGGCCGAGCTCTGCCGCCGCTGCGTCGGCATACCGATACTCTGCGTGGCCGGTGCGTTCATGATCTACACCGTCATCAAGATGTGCACGAAGAACGGCTTCACGAAGGGCATTTCGCTGATCGTCTACAAGCTCTTCTACGCCGACAGCGGCATACTCTCAACACCCGTCAACGTCTGCGCCAAGTACATCGTCGTGTTTATCATCTTCGGTGCCTTCCTTGAGCGCACGGGCATTGCCGAGTTCTTCATCAGCC
>CAVINP010000067.1:0-11246 GCA_963643985.1 bacterium | reverse complement strand
CGTCGGTTCGGCAGCAGGTTCCGCCGTCGGTTCGGCAGCAGGTTCCGCCGTCGGTTCGGCAGCAGGTTCCGCCGTCGGTTCGGCAGCAGGTTCCGCCGTCGGTTCGGCAGCAGGTTCCGCCGTCGGTTCGGCAGCAGGTTCCGCCGTCGGTTCGGCAGCAGGTTCCGCCGTCGGTTCGGCAGCAGGTTCCGCCGTCGGTTCGGCAGCAGGTTCCGCCGTCGGTTCGGCAGCAGGTTCCGCCGTCGGTACTGCCGTCGGATCAACGATGGTTTCTTCCCCGGTTTCCTCGGCTTCCTCTGCGGGTTCCGGGGTCGTTTCTTCGACCTCGGCAACCGCTGCGGGTTCCTCCGTTGCCGTTTCCTCGGCCAGGGTTGTCGGCACGCAGCTCAACAATATGGCCAGGATCAACAAATACGCCAAATACTTTTTCATGATATCGCCTCCGGGTTACGTCAGTATTTTATTTTTGCTGCTCTCATTTTACCCCCACCCGACACATTTTGTCAAGTATTTTAAGATAATTATTTCGCTCCAACTCCCACCGCCACTCATTCACGATGAGGAAGGCCGGGGATGGAAGGGTCGGTAAACTCTGCATCGGGAAAAATGAGTTGAATCAATAATTATTATCTTGTCCGGACAGAGAATATGATGTAAAATCGGTATATACAGGGAGGTGGTTGACATGGACACGGAACTTATCGTGCAGCTTCGGAGGGAACTTCACAACAATCCCGAAAAATCCAATCATGAAACGAAGACAAAGCAGATTCTGATGCGTTTTATCAAAGAACACACGCAGAGCATCGAAATCGAAGACAGGGGCACATGGTTTTACGCGCTGAAGCGGGGCACATCTTCCCTTGCGCCGCTGGCCTTTCGCGCGGACTTCGATGCCGTGACCTGCGCCGACGGCATTCCTCGCCACCTCTGCGGCCACGACGGGCACAGCGCCGTGCTGGCGGGCTTCGCGCTGTGGCTGGAAACGGTGCAGCTGACACGGGATGTCTACCTGATTTTCCAGCCCGGCGAGGAAAACGGCACGGGTGCCGCCGTGTGCGCATCCCTCATAAACGAAAAGCACATCGGCGAAATCTACGGCTTTCACAACATTCCGGGATATGACTGCGGTGAGGTAATCCTGCCGGAGCACACCTTTGCCTGCGCGTCCACCGGGCTTGAAATCTGCTTTCACGGCAGGCAGGCGCATGCGGCCTATCCCCAAAGCGGTGCCAACCCCGGCAGCGCCATCGCGGGTGTCATAATTCGCATGGATGAGCTGATTCGCGAAAAGCACAGGGGCATCGTGCTGGGGACGGTCATCGGCATAGAGTCCGGTAGCCGTTCCTACGGCGTCTCCGCGGGCGAAGGGACGCTGAGGCTCACGCTTCGGGCAGAGCATCAGGACGAATACGATACCTTCATCGCTCAGATCGAGGAAACTGCCGCCGAGCTTTCAAAAAAGGACGGCCTGACGATTGACATAACGCGCATCGAGGAATTCCCCGCCACGATCAACGATGCAAAGTGCGTCGCCAAGCTTGACGGGATCGCGCGGAGTCTCGGGCGCAAGGTCACCTGCCCGAGCGAGCCTTTCCGCTGGTCGGAGGACTTCGGCTATTACCTGCAAAGGACGCGCGGCGCGTTCATGGGCATCGGCTGCGGCAGGGATCATGCGGCGCTGCACACGGACGGATACGAATTTGAGGATGCCGTCATCGAACCCGTGCTCGCCCTGTATCGGGAAATCGTAAAAAGAGAGGCACTGTGATGATACTGAAACGCTATGGTGACGAGGGTGCGCCCTATGTACTCTTTCAGCCCGTGGACGGGCATGAAATTTCGGCGATCGGGAACGAAGTGGCCACCATACGGGATTTGTCCGCTACTCCCTTTGAACTGCTGGCCGTGCAGGTGGATAATTGGAACGACGATCTCACGCCCTGGGCTGCGCCCGCCGCGTTCGGAAAGACCGACTTCGGCGGCGCGGCGGCACGGACGCTGTCGTTCATCGAAAATACGTGCGCGGATACGGGCAGGCGGTACATCGTCGGCGGCTATTCCCTTGCGGGGCTGTTTGCCCTGTGGGCGGCCTGCCGGACGGACAGATTTGCGGCTGTCGCGGCAGCTTCGCCCTCCGTCTGGTTCCCGGGGTTCACCGACTATCTGCGGCAGAACCCCGTGAACTGCGCTGCGGTCTACCTCAGCCTCGGCGATCGGGAGAACATGGCGCGGGACCCGATCGTGCAGTGCCAAAAAATATTGAGCGCACAGAATGTGCTCTGTACGCTCGAATGGAACAGGGGAAACCATTTCAGGGATGCGGACCTGCGAACGGCAAAGGCCTTCGCATGGGCGCTTCAGAGGATCAGCTGCTCAAGCCCGGCCATGTCAACATAGCCCACGGATTGCTTGTCCACCTGACCCGCCTTGAACAGCAACAGGGTCGGTATGGCCGCGATGCGATAGTTCACCGCGAGATCGGCGTTTTCGTCTACATTCACCTTGGCTATATCGATCTCGGGATGTGCGGATGCGAGCTGCTCCAGCAGAGGCGCAAGCATCTTGCACGGCCCGCACCAGGTCGCCCAGAAATCAACGAGGACAGGCTTGCTGTTTTTCAGAACCTCTTTTTCAAATTCCGCCTGACTCTTTATCATTTTAAGTGCCATCTAAAACACCTCCGTTCAAAGGGTATATAAACCGTTTGATATCGGTTTAAACACGTATCTGGCCGTCACCGCGGACAATATATTTGTAGGAGACCAGCTGCCGCAGCCCCAGCGGGCCGCGGGCGTGCAGTTTCTGGGTGGAAATGCCGATCTCCGCGCCCAGGCCGAACTCGCCGCCGTCGGTAAAGCGCGTGGAGGCATTCACGTACACCGCAGCCGCATCCACCAGAGCGGTGAACTTTTCCGCCGCAGCGTAGTCGCGCGTGACGATCGCCTCGCTGTGATGCGTGGAATGGCGGTCGATGTGCGCTATGGCAGCATCGATATCGTCCACGACCTTCACGGCCAGTATGTAATCCAAGAATTCCTTTGCGTAATCCTCTTCGGTGGCAGTCTTGGCTTCGGGCAGTATGCGCCTTGTTTCCTCGCAGCCGCGGATCTCGACCTGCTTTTCGCACAATTTTTCGGCAATCACCGGCAGTGCCCGTTCCGCAATCTCGCGATCCACCAGCAGCGTCTCCATGGCATTGCAGACCGACGGGCGGGAAGTCTTGGCATTGAACACGATCTCGGCCGCCATGTCGACATCCGCCGTCTTTTCCACGTAGACGTGACAGTTGCCCACACCCGTCTCGATCACCGGCACGGTCGCGTTCTCCACCACGGAGCGGATCAGCCCGGCGCCGCCGCGGGGGATCAGCAGATCCAGCCAGCCGTTGGCACGCATCAGCGCCGTGGCACTCTCGCGGCTCGTGTCCTCGATCAGCATCACGCTGTCCGGGTTCATGCCCGATTTTTCAAGGCCGTGCCAAAGTGCACGCGCAATTGCCGTGTTGGAATGAATCGCTTCCTTGCCGCCGCGCAGTATGCAGGCATTGCCGCTCTTGAAACACAGCGCCGCCGCATCGCCGGTCACGTTGGGACGCGCCTCATATATCACGCCGATCACGCCGAAGGGCACGCTGCGCTTTTCAAGCCGCAGGCCGTTCGCAAGCGTATTGCCGCCCAGTACCTCGCCGACGGGATCCGCCATATCGGCAACCTTGTGCATGCCGTCTGCCATGCCCTGCAGGCGGGACTGCGTCAGACGCAGGCGATCCTGCAACGCCTCGCTCATACCGTTTGCACGCGCCGCTTCCAAATCTCGGGCGTTCGCTTCAAATATGTCCTGCGCAGCCGACATGACTTCATGCGCCATGACGTGCAGCGCTTCACGCTTCTTCCCTGCACTCGCCGCCGCCAAAGCCCGCGCTGCCGCCTTGGCTCGGATGCCGATATCCTGTATGTTTATCATGCGATCAAGTCCTTTCGTTGGCGGTAAAAACCGTGCCGACTTCATCGCCGTCCAGCAGACGGTAGAGTATTTCCGGATCGGAGCCGTCTGCGATGGCAGTGACGATGCCCGCACCCGTGGCCTGCTCGGCGGCCGTCACCTTGGTATACATGCCGCCCGTGCCGCGCGAAGAGCCTGCGCCACCCGCGATGCGCTTCGTTTCCTCATCGATGTGATCCACCACGTGAATCAGCGGGGCATCCGGATGCTCGGTCGGATTCTGCGCGTGCAGGCCGTCTATGTCGGTCAGTATCACCAGTGCGTCTGCCCTGACGATGCGCGCAACCACGGCCGAGAGCGTATCGTTGTCACCGAACTCGATTTCCTCGATCGACACCGTATCATTTTCGTTGATGATCGGCAGAGCGCCCATGTCCAGCAGGCGTTCAAAGGCACTGCGGATGTTGTTGAGCCGCAGCGCATCGTCCACGCAGTCGCGCGTGAGCAGCACTTGCGCCGTGGTCTGGCCGTACTCGCCAAAGAGCTTGTCGTAGATGTACATCAGCTCGCACTGGCCCACCGCCGCACAGGCCTGACGTCCGCCGATGTCGTGCGGCTTGGCCGGCAGCTTGAGCTTGCTGACACCCACGGCAATCGCGCCGGAGGAAACGAGTATGACCTCGATGCCCCGATTGCGCAGATCCGCCAGCACGCGCGTCAGCCTGTCCATGCGTTGAAGGTTCAGTTTTGCCGTCTCGTAGGTCAATGTGGATGTGCCGACCTTGACCACCAGTCGGCGTACGTTCTTAAAATAATTCATGGGCAGCATCTCCGTTTCTGCTGCCCAGTATACCATAGATCGGTTAAATTGTAAATGCATCTATCGTTCAATTGTGTCGATACGCCGACATGCATCGCTTCATTTCTTGCTTGCAAGATGCTTGTCCATATCCCAAAACAGCATACAGACGATGCTGATCAGGCTCATAACGATCGGGATACCGAAGCGCAGCACTACCTCTGCCGTAATCGTCGATGCAGATTGAACTGCCACAGCGCCGCTATAGCCGCCGATGGACAAGCCCCAGCCGATAAACGCGGATGCAAGGCCCGTGCCGATCTTGATGCCCACGGAATTCACGGCCGTCACGAGACCTTCATAGCGTGCACCGCTTTTGCGTTCAAAGAATTCGATGATGTCCGGGGCAAACGTAAACAGGCCGGAAACATAGGGAGCCAGGCCCAGACCGTTAAGTGCCGTTGCGATAAAGACCATAACCGGATTTTGCTTGCCAATCAGGCCGATAATGCATCCAAGGATTGCAATGCCGGAGCCGGCAAGCATCACACTGCGCTTCCCGTGTTTTTTGAACAGCTTCGGCGCCATTGAAAGACCGACCACAACCGCGAACACATCGACCAGAGCAATGATCGAATACAGATCGGAATTCCCCAGCACGTCTCTGGCATAGTAGACCGAGGTTGCAAGCGTCATGCCGTTGAGCACGTATGTGACGATAAAGACCAGCACGGAAATATAGAAATATTTACTGTGAAGCAACATCCGAATACCGGCCTTCAAATCCGGCGTTTCCTTCTTCTGCTCGGTCTTCTCATCGTAGCACGATATTTTCTCCCGGCAACCAAAGAAGCATATACCTTCAAAAACAAGGCAGAGAAGGCTGTACACCAGTGCCGTAGTCGTCCATGCACTCTGAACCTTTTCGCCGCCGAAGCCTGCCAGCAGTTTCGGGGTGAGTATAGCAAGTATCAATCCGGCCAGAAAGGCAAATACGCCACGCAGTGAACTGATTTTGTTGCGGTCCTCGCTATCCAAGCTGATGCGTGAAAGCATGGCATGATAGCTCAGATTGTTGACCGTGTACGCGACGACTGTCAGCAGGAAATAGCTTACGACGATCCAGGCAATCTTGGCCCCGTTCGAAAGGGCAGCGGGAATATTGAACACCAGCAACTGTATCACCACCAGGGGAATAATGCTGGCACCGAACCACGGCCGCGCCTTACCGAACTTGCTTCTGGTCTTCTCAAGAACCATACCCATCAGTATATCGCTGACGCCATCAAAGATTCTGCATATCAGCATGATCGTACCGATAAGTCCCGCAGACATCAATACACTGTCGGTATAGTACAGCGTCAGGAATGAGGAGATAAAAGTCCAAACAAAGTTTGAGCCCAAATCTCCGAGAGCATAGGCCAGCTTTTCGCCGCCACCGGTCACACCAAAGGGTCTCTCCTTCTTTTTCATACGCTTCCTCCTTCTATTTATAGTCTCAAATCCTTTGAGACTGTAATTCCTCAAACGCTTTCACAATGGCATCATAGCGCTGCTCGATTTCCGTATCACTCCAACCTTTTTTCACGAGCGCGCCGTGTATATTGGTTGCATGCCACAGCTCGTTCAACGTCTTATCCGGTGCATAGGCCAGTGCGACAGCAGCGAGTGTTCGAATGTCATCCTCCATAATACGGTTGACGATCTCCAGAGCCTGTTCATCGCTTACGATTGCGGCAATGGTACTGCGCCCGGAGATACCGAACGGATCACGACAGCGGATCGCAACGCTGCCTGTCAAGCGGATATTCTCTGCCGATGTGCCGACCAGAATATCATATGAACCCGGCTGGACAATCCATTCACCAAATTCCGCATACCAACCCGCGAAATCAGACTTTTCAAGTTCCAATACAACTTCTCTCGTCTCACCGGGTTGCAAGTACAGCTTTGAGAAAGCTTTGAGTTCCTTTTCCGGGCGATCAAAGCAACTTGTCCTGTCATGCACGTAAAGCTGGATAACCTCACTGCCTGCCACGCATCCGCTGTTTGTGACATTCAGGCGTACCGTAAGCTTTTCGTCGTCGATTTTGACGTTGTCCGGCAAGCGTAGATTCGAGAGCTCGAATGTGGTATAGCTCAGGCCGTGTCCAAACGGATATAGGGGCTTGATGTGCCTTGCATCGTACCAACGATAGCCGACGTAGATCCCCTCCGCGTGCCAAACTTCCTTGTTTTCACCGCCGTAGTTTTTATAGCTCGGACAATCGTAGTAATGACGCGGCCAGGTAAGCGGCAAATGGCCGGAAGGATTAACCAGGCCAAAGAGAATATCCGCTACGACTTTTCCGCTCATCATGCCGGCAAAAAACGGACAGAGAATCGCATCGACGCCCGATTCATACGCGGATAGATCGATCGGACCGGCCGCGTTCACGATCAGTATGACCTTGCCGCCTGCCGGCTTTGCTTCTTTCAAAGCCTGCTCCAGCGCCGAACGATCGTCCTCGTCCATGTTCATATTCAGCCTGTCTGCGCCCTCGCACGCGTCCGCACCGACCGTAACGATCCAATATTTTGTCTCTGCATCGCCATGACCGTATCGGACGTGGTCTTCTCCCAGAAGTTCGACTGCTCTCGCGTGAGGATTTGTAGCAAGATCGGTGGAAGCAGCCACACTTGCCGGAATCGACACGAAATTTTTGCTGCGTTTTCCGCAGAAAACGACATGCGCTGTCGTCTGAATCGGCAATACACCATCGTTTTTCAGCAGCACAATGCTTTCTTTAGCGGCACTCTCGGCCGCTGCATACGCATCTTCAAGGCGGAACTTAGGATATTTTTTTGTAAAAGCCGTGGAAGCCAACGTAACACGCAGTATGTTTCGAATCGCAACGTCAAGCCTTTCCTCCGGCAGCGCGCCTGTTTTAACGGCATTTACGATACTCTTGATACTAAGGGGACCGGGCATTGTCAAATCGGTGCCGGCAGCAACCGCAGACGCTACGTCATAGGACGCGCCCCAGTCTGATACAACAAAACCGTCAAAGCCCCATTCCTCGCGCAGTACCTTTGTAAGCAGCCATTCATTCATTGCGCAAGGCGTTCCGTTTATTTTGTTGTAAGCGGACATGACTGTCCTGGCACCGGCGTTCAGGCAGGTTTGGAATGCCGGAAAATAAATCTCGCGCAGCGCACGTTCGCTGACGCACTCATTGACCCCAAGGCGATCCTTTTCCTGGCTGTTGGCAGCGAAATGCTTCACATCGGCAAGAAGGCCTGTCGATTGAATGCCGCGTACCATGCCGGCTGCGACCTCGCCAAGAAGTTTCGGATCCTCGGAATAACTCTCGGCCAGACGGCCTGCCAACGGATCCCGCTGAATATTGATGCATGGGCCGAGAATCATGTCAATGCCCTTGCTGCCAAGTTCTTCTGCGACGGTTTTTCCGCACAGCTCAGCAATCGCCGGATTCCACGTGCAGCCCAACGCGATTGCAGGAGGATAACAGCCATACTCACTCTTCTGCTTTGATGCACCGGTTGCGGCCTGATTGCTCATTCGTTTTTTCAGTTCTCCAAGCGCCAAAAGCAGCCCGCCCATGTATCCGTTCCGTTCACGGTCGAGCGGCGCTCCATTCTTCTCTGCTTCAACTGAGATCTGCTGATAAATCGCCTCTCCCAGATATTCGCGCAAATTGAGCCCCGTGCAGGTATCAATCATGTAAATGGGTGGAATGCCGTATTTCGGCATAGTGGCCGAACGAAACGGAGAACTGCCCTGTATCATCTCAGCCTTTTCTTCCAAAGTCATTTCAGACAATATGTTTTCGATGGATTGAATGTCACGAAGTTGTGTCGCCATGAAAACTGCCCTCCTTATGCTTTAATTCTAAGGAAAGGCAGATTGTTTTTATACAAAAAACGTGATGTAATTATCGTATTTGTGATCTAATATTATTTCCGGAGAACAGAATCAGTATCTATATTGTTGCATCACTTGCAGAATAAATCGACAATTTGCGAATGATACTATGGCTCCGTAAACATTTCTCTGTACTCTCGCGGTGTTTTGCCGGCTTCAGCTTTGAATACCTCCGTAAAATGGCTCTGCGAAGAAAATCCCAGGGAACGGGAGATGTCCGATATGCTTTTCGTCGAATAGCACAGGAGCTTTTGAGCCTCTTTAATTCGATTGTTGCGTATATAATCATGCAGGCTGATGCCCTCAACCTTCTTGAAAACTCTGGAGAGATATTCACGGCTGACGCCCAACTCCTTTGCAAGCCATTCACTGCGGATCGGTTCATGGGCATGCTTATGGATATAGTCCTTGGCCTGTCTGACGATCGGATGGTAATTGTGCTGTCGGTATTCTTCTATAAAGTCACCGAACTTATACAGACTCGCATGGGCGTGGCGAATCACATCACTGACATTATCAGACTCTTCAATTAACTGGATGCAGACATCTGCGGCCGTAAAAGCGAGCTCCGAATCCACGATGCGATCCAGCATGGCGAATTGAACAATTGCAGAAATCAGGCAAATTACCAGATTTTGGGCAGATCGCAGCTTGTCTTTGGAAAGCACGCCATAGAGAAAGTCCTTTTTCCCGTTCAGCAATCGAGTCAGGCCTTGCTTGTCGTTTTTCTTGACGCAGTCGTAAAGAAGATATCCCCACTCGAACGAGTTATGCAGAAAACCCGATTCCTGCCGCAAGAACTGTTCCTGCGCAAATCGTTGTTCGAAACGTTTTACATAGCTCTCGAGATAGGTGTCGGACATCTCAACGGATTCTATTTGCGCGACATCCAGATATTTCAATACCTCTGCCGGATTGTCGATATTTTTCATTTACCCGTCCCTCCAAACATAAACACCTTGAGTATAACACATTTTCGTTAGAGTGTGTTTCTAAAATGAGACATGTGCAGTTTCGAGTGGATTTGCTTGCAGTTCAAGGCGATTTTCCGCAGGTTTACTGGAGGTAAATCAAGGGAAATCAACGCAGAAATGCAGGCAAAGACGCCGAAAATGCATCGTGGCGAATTTAGAAACACGCTCTAGGAAGAACAGGGAAAAATACTACCCGAACAGCGGTGCGACCGCCTCGTAGATCACGCGGTGACCGCGCTCGTTCGGATGGATGCCGTCAATGCACATAAGCTCCCCCGTATCCTCCTGCAAAAGACATGAGCGGATGTCCACCAGTTTCACGTGCAGACGCTCGGCCAGCGCAGACACATGGTTGGCGTAGTTTTCCTGCCAACGGAAGATTGCCTCCACGTCACCAAGATACTGCAGTATGTAGTCCGCATTCAGGCCGCGTGATACCCAGTCAAAATAGCGCTGCGAGATCAGCGGCGGCGGAGTCACCAGCACGGGCTGTGCATCGGCAGCCTGTACGCGGCGAACCATCTCTTCCATATTTTCACTGAACTTTTCAACCGGCACCTTGCCGTACTGCAATACATCCGGGTGTTCCGCCACGGCTTTCCAGTCCAGATCGCAATCGTTGCCGCCATACTCGATCACGGCCACCTCTCCGGGTTTGAGTGTCTGCGGCTGCATGCGCGTCAGGCCGTCCTCGGAAGTCTGCCCCATCACGGAATGGTTCTCCACCGTCAGACCCCTTTCACGCTTGAGCAGCTGCAGACAGCTGTCGCGGCAAATGGCATAGCGCCCGCGCACTTCGTCAAATATGACACCTTTGGCAATCGAATCGCCCCAAACGCTCAGGCAAGCGGAAAACATACTATCGCCTCCATATGATCTGGTTTTCAATACTAGATTACATCAATTTATGTTATTTGTCAAGCGTTTTTCCGAAACAGTATTTGCAAACTTCGGAAAGTATGCTATAATACCTGCGAGGGGGGTAAGAAATGGACAACGAACGCAGTCGAGTGCTGGGTGAGATCGCCCGCTACCGGCCGGTACCCTGGGAAAGCATACCGGATCTGGGTCTGTACATGGATCAGGTCATCACCTTTATCACCCGTGCCTACGAGCCGCTCTACGGCGAATCCACCAAGAGCTATCTCTCCGCGCCGATGATCAACAACTATGTGAAAAACAAGCTTATTCCGCGCCCCAGCGGGAAAAAGTACAGCCGCACGCAGATCGCAATGCTCATCATGATCGTCTCGCTTAAGCGCGTGTGTATGATGGAGGACATACGCGCCATGATCAGCGTGACGAGTGAGGAGGATGTGCAGCCGCTCTATGTGCAGTTCTGTGCGCGGCAGATGGAGGCCATCAACCGGATGAATGAAAGCACGAGCGATGTTTCCCCCGCGATGGATTGTGCCATATTCGCCTCCGCCTATCGTGCAGGCTGCGAGGCCCTGCTGCTTGCCGGGGAACTTGTGCAAGAAGAAACGCAGGATGAGCCGAATCAAGAGTAAACATAAAAGCGTCACCGGATATCCGGTGACGCTTTTGGGCTCTTCCGATCAGGAGAAGGCATCCTTCACTCGATCAAAGAAGCTCTTTTTCT
>CAVINP010000066.1:0-11312 GCA_963643985.1 bacterium | reverse complement strand
GCAACCATCACGGTAACGGCCAAGGACAACAGCAGAGCGAAACTGAGCTTCAAGGCGAAGGTATTATAACCAAAAACAGGGACTGCGGAAGCACGCTATATTCTTCCGCAGCCCCATGTTTTTGCCTACGGTTTATTCACTTATTTGTCCTCGGGGTAGACGATAGCGACCTTGCCGCACTTGCCGGAGGCCATCAGGGCGTAAGCCTTGTCGACATCCTTCAGCTCAAAGCGATGGGTGATGAGTTTGTCCGGATGCAGGCCCCAGCGGGCGAGGCGCTCCACCAGCTCTTCCATACGCCACAGAGAGGTGACCCAGGTGCCGTAGATCGTCTTCTGACCGTGCATGATGTCCGGGGAAGGATTGAAGGTGACGTCGTTGCCTTCGCCGACCATGACCATCTTGCCCCACTCGCGGGTGCAGCGGATTGCCATAGCGCGGGCAGAATTGTTGGAGGAGCAGTCGACGGCGCGTTCGCAGCCAAAGCCGTTCGTGACAGCCATGATTTCCTTCTGGCAGGCCTCGGGATCGGAGGAGTTGAACACATAGTCGGCAAGGCCGAGCTCCTTGGCGATCTTCATGCGCTCTTCGTTCACGTCGCAGCCGATGGTCATGTCACAGCCCATGGCCTTGGCGAGCATCAGAGTAGCCATGCCCACCGGGCCAAGACCGGTCACCAGCACGCGATCGTTGCCGGAAACGCCCACCTTCATCAGCGCTTCGTAGGTCGTTCCGAAGCCGCAGGCCACCTGAGCGCCGTCCTCATAGCTCAGTTCATCGGGCAGCAGGATCAGATCCTTCTCGTCGCAGAGCACATAGGGGGCCATGCCGCCGCTGCGCTGCCAGCCGTAGGCGCGACGCTGCGGGCTTTTGCAGGAGATGTAATAGCCGCGACGGCAGTCATAGCACACGCCGCAACCGGAGATATGGTACACGATGACGCGGTCGCCTTTCTTGAAGCGCTTGAGGCCTTCGCCTTCCTCGACGATGATGCCGCAGGGCTCGTGGCCGCAGACGACGTCGGGCAGGTATGCGGAGGGACCTTCGCTCTCGAGATGCTTGCGGTAGATGAAGCGGATATCCGAGCCGCAAATCGTAGAAGCCTTTGTCTTGATCAGCACCTGGCCATGGCCGGGCTTGGGTACGTCGAACTCCTGCAGTACGGCAGTGCTGTTTCCGGGCAGGATTGCGCCCAACATCTTCTTGTTCATTCTTGTTTCTTCCTTTCATGTTTTAATGTGGTATATTGGATTTATTCGGCATGTTGTTTCGCCGATTACCGCCTTTACTGAAACCTGTCCACATTCAGTTTCAGTTTGAACTCCCAGGTTTCGCCCGCGTGCAACACGGGACAGCGTCCCTTTGAGGCCGCTACGGGTATGCTGTCGAAATAGCCGTTGGCAGGCTCCAGTGCGCAGTTGCGATCTCCGCGATACGCGCCGCCCGTTGCCCAGAAGCCCAGGTAGGGCAGGCGCTTCGCGTCATAGCAAAGCGTCACCTCAACGCTCGAGGCCTCATAGCGGTATCCGCACCGGCCATCCTTGAGAGGCGAGACGAAGTAGTACTTCAGCTGACCGTCCGGAGGCATTTTCGACAAATCCACCGCGCCTCGGGGGCCATTTGTCAGCGGATAGTTCAATATCCGCCCGGCCTCGCCCAGCCAATCATTTGAAAAGACGTTCTCCACTCTGTCCATGCCCTCGGGCACAATCAGGTGCATGCCCTCTTCGGGGCGCATGAGGCAGTGACAGGTCCATATGGCCGGAATGTCAGACGCAGTCGGGTTGTATATCCTGTATGCACACACGAGAGAATGCCTCTGCGTGGACCAGGTTTTCTCGTAGACGTAGCCTAACAGCTCGCTTTCATACCTGAGATGAAGCACGTCGCCCTCGCAGGCCCAATCAAACACAGCCGACCAGATTTCTCCGTGATCCGGGTAGGGGACCGTGCGCTCGCCTACGTTCACCTCGCAGGCATCGACGGTGGGGAAAGCGTCATCAAAGCCACAGGCTTCAAAATCGGAGAAATCATCTCCCGGGCAGGCTCGGGTGAACGCGGGCTTGGGGTTTTGAAACAGGCACTCAAAGCCGTTTTCCTTCAGCATCAGGGAGACGGCCTTTCCGCCGTGTGCGGGCAGTATCACCGCCCGCACGTCATCATTCTCCAGAACGACGCAATCAGCACCCATAAATTTATCTTGCTTCATACCGTTCTCACCGCAGCAGTCGCAACTCTTACTTTTTCTGTATCTGCCGCAGACCCTCCTGACCCAGATTCATCAGGCGGCGGCAGTATGCGTCATGCTCCTTTTGAGCATCGACCCGGTAAACTTCCATCTCGGGCAGAGAGACCGCGAAGAAATCGTCCTCGACCTTATCGAAGATATGTCGCTCACCGAATATGATGAGCTGATGGAAGGATTTTTTCGCCTTTTCGACCTCACCGAGCGCGTAAAACGCCAAGCCCTGATAGTAGATATAATCGGAAGGCTGTTCATTGTAGTAGCGGGATACCTCCGGCGTGCTGGAGCCGAGCGTCGCCTTCGTGAAGTGCTCGCGCGCCGCCTCTTCCTCGCCCAGTGCGCGGTAAGCGCAGCCCATCAAGTAGTAGGCTTGATGATCGGGAACGTTATCCAGCTTGCCTTCACCGAGGTTTTCGGGATAGGTCAGCGTCCGTGCGGCGAAATCGATGGCCTGCCGTGCCTCGCCGGCGTCCAGCGCCTGCTGCGCCAGTGCGAGCAGCGCGTCTTTGTATGCCTGAGCGACCTTGCCTTCGCCGCCCTCCCAGACATGGAAGGTGTAGTGCGTCAGCAAATCCAGCGCCTTCTCGTGCTGACCGTCCGCGTTGAGCAGATTGACATACGCCAGCATCAGTGCGTAACGTTTCGGCAGCAGCGCCGGATGCGCTTCCAGCTTCTCCAGACGTTCCTTTACGGGACGGTCCAGACGCGCCAGCAGCTGATCCTGTTCCAAGAGGAAGCGGCTGTTTTCCTTCTCCAGCTTACAGGCCTTCGCGATTGCGTCCGCGGCAAGGTCGCGATCGCCGTGATTGTAGTATGCGATGGACAGGTTACGATGCGCCGGCGCAAGATCGGGCGCCTGAGTCACAGCCGTCTGCCACTGCGCGATCGCCTCTGCGTACTGCTTTTTGTCGTAGAGCAGTTCGCCCAGATAGTAACGCGCCCTCGCAGCGGATTTCCCTTGGGATTCCGGCAGCCAGATCACCCGCGTCAGGATTTTCCATTCAATCACCTTGTTGGGGAAGCAGCCGTCCGTCGGGCGTTCTTCACCGCGCTCCGCCGCCGCCACAGCTGCCGCCGCATCACCCATCGCCAACTGTGCATAGGCCATGGTGTAGTACTTCATCGGGCTCTCGGGCGGGCAGCTCTCAAGCAGCGCGACTGCCTCTTTATACAGGCCGAAGCCGAGCCAGTCATAGGCAAGGTTCAGATAGTTCTCCGGGCGTCCACCCATCAGACGCACGAAGTTTTCAGCTGTCTCGCTGAAATAGAGGACGGAGAAGCACAATGGGTCGATGTTGAGGCTTTCCTCTATGAAGCGCTTTGTCTCCGCTTCGTCCTTGCCGCGTGCCAGCAGCGCGACGATCAGGGCGCGAACCTTCATGTCGTGCCAGCTGAGGTTCAAACTCGACTGCGCAAAGCGCAGCGCTTCCTCGTCCCGGCCATCACGGGCGCAGATGCAAGCCATATGGAAGTAGGCATTTCCGGCTGTCTCGCCGCTCCACGTTGCCTTGTACCAGGCATCGTAGGCCTGCCTGGTCTCGCTCAACAGCTCGTAGGCCAGACCGAGATGCGCGTAAGCCTCACCCGAATAGGGGTTGGGGTTGCGCCACGTCTGCTTTTTGATGGCTGCCTTGAAGTACGGCACGCTCTCCTTCACCTGCGCGTGGCGCAGCAGGTATAGGCCGTAGGCATCGTTCAGGCGAATGTCCGTGGGATCTCTGCGCAGACCCTCGCGGTAGTAGTCCGCCGGTTCAAAAGTCGCGTGACGATACTGTTCCAGATGAAGCCCCGCCAGGTAAAGCTCTTCCAGAGAGAGGATCTCCTCCGGCTTTTTCATGACCTCGGCCGGCTCGGGGATCGGCTGCACCTGCTTGATGTATTCCTTGTACGCGCACAGCGTCCTGCCGTCCGAGGTTGTCACGCGAATCGTGTAGTCAGACAGAGCGTCCACCTCATCCGTGAAGGCCTCGCGCGGGTTGAGATCGACGCTCTTGCGATCAATTTCTTTTCCGCCGCAGCATATGATCACCTGCGCGCCGGGGTATTCGCCGCTGACATAGACCTTGACGCGGCTGCGCACGCCGTGCACCGGCTTTTCGCTGGCGAAGGGCGCGTTTTCGAGCACGTTGCCGTTTGCGTCGAGCATGTCCACGCCCACCACGGCATCCCGGGTGGCGTTGCTGACGTGTCCCACCGTCTTGTAGGGCATGAAGTACTGCACGAAGTTTTTCTCTTCATGCGGCTTCAGCCAGGTAAAGTCAGGCTGGTTGTCACAGTAGACGCCCGTCATCAGCTCAATGTAGGGGCCATCCTCATCCGTCAGGTTGCGATCCCAGGTCTTGCCGAAGTCACCGCAGCCCCAGGTCCACTGCTTCTTGCCGGGGCTGATGTGATGATCCGCCACGTGCAGAAGACCCGCATCCCGGCCCTCATCAAAATTGCCCACAAAGTCAAAATCCGAATGAGCCGCCATGTAGGAGGTGGGCACGCGGATATTTTTATAGCGGGAAATATCAACGCCTGCGGAGTAGTCCACCTTGTAGTACTCGCCCGTGGCGATCGGATAGGTGGACACCGCACGCTTGCCGTGATCCATTACGGCGTTCACGTCCGGCGGAAATACCGAGAAGGTGCGGTCATTGACCGGCACCGCGGGATTCGCCCACCACAAAAACGTCTGGGGATAATCCGTGGGGTTGAACAGCTGACCCCGAATTTCGATGTAAGCCTTGTCCGGATACAGCGTGATGGAGGCGTTCACCTTGGTGCCGTACATGCGATCCGTCTCGCCCAGTACGACCGTTGCCGAGCCGTCCGCATTTTCGCGATACCTGTAGTCCACCGGCAGGAAAGTCGAGGGGCGGTGATGCTGCGGCCAGTTGAATTCGATGCCGCCGGAAATCCACGGCCCGGTCAGACCCACCAACGCGGGCTTGATCACATGGTTGTAGTACACAAAGTCGTAGCCGTTCGTCTTGTCCAGCGCACGCTGAATGCGCCCGCCCAGTTCCGGCAATACCATGACGTATAGATAGTCGTTCTCAAGTATAACGGCCTTGTACGTCTTATCTTCCTTTTTCTCGCTGACGCTTTCACAGATCTGCAGGGGATAAACTTTGCCCGAAGAGCCCTGATAGGCTCGCTTTTCAAGGAAGATGGGATTCTTTTCCATCTCTCCCGCCGCGTAGGTGGGAATCGTTATGAGTTTTTCACATACGGTTGCTTTTCTCATCATCTTTCTCCTGTTCCCTCAGAATCTCGCGTGAACTCGCGCATGCCTCGCTTTGTTCTTTTTCTGCCACCATTATACCTGTTTATCTGTCTGTATGCATTCATTTTTCCTGCCATGTCATTGATAAAAATTGCTGTTTTCGTCTTGCAAAACATCGCTCGAAACGTTATACTGAAGACAGATACCAGCAACAGGAGGGGGAACGGCCGTGAAAAGCAGGGAACATCTTGTGGATAGCACATCGGAGTATTATATCTACTCGCCCAGCAGGGTCGCGCAGCGCATGTTTCTCTATCCGCTGCAATGCGGCCGCTTTTCCTACAAGCCCGGCTATCGGCTCGCGCGAAGCGCATTTAACAGTTTCCTGCTGATGTACATTCAAAAGGGTACCATGCAGCTGGAAACGAACGAGCAGATGCAGACAGTCGGCGAGGGACAGTTCGTGCTTCTGGACTGCTACCGACCCCATGCCTACGCGACCGACACCGGCTACACCTGCATCTGGCTGCACTTCGACGGTGCGCAGGCGCGCAACTACTACCGGTTTATCACTTCGCGCCTGGGTCACGTCTGGGCCATGACGGACATATCCGCCGCCCTTCGGAAGCTGATGGCGGTATTAAGCACTTTTCAGGAACACCATACCGTGCAGGAGCCGTTGCTCTCCAGATACATCACCGATTTGCTGACGGAGTTTATGATCTGCACACCCGCTGCCGTCCACAGGCGCGGCAATGCCATGCTCGCGGAGAAAACCATCACGTTCATCAACGAGCACTTTCGCGAAAACATTTCCATAGAGCAGCTGGCCGCCATGAACAATGTCAGCGTATATCATTTCATTCGCATTTTCAAGCAGGAAACCGGCTATACGCCACATGAATATCTGATTCGACGGCGCATGGCCTCTGTGCGCTACCTGTTGCAGTTCAGCACGCTTTCCATGAAAGCCATCTGCTATGATACCGGTTTTTCCGGCGAAAGCGTATTTTGCAAGGCGTTCAAAAAGATGCACGGCATGACGCCGCTGCAATACCGCGAAAGCTGTGCGCTCGGCGAAAACGCGGAGAAAGAACCGTAAATCTGTTCCACTTTATTGCCAAACGTGTAAATTTCTGTTACCCAAATAAAAAACTGCCTTCGGAACGTTTTTTATGACGATATCACATTGCATATATTAATAAAAAGCAGGGCAGAGAGGAAACATGATTTTTGTTCCTTCTCTGCCCTTATCTGTGATTCGGCTCAGATGATTTCGACGAAAACCGGCTTGGGGCTCTTCGCGGAGGCCGCCTTCACGACGGTACGGATGGCCTTGGCGATACGGCCCTGCTTGCCGATCACCTTGCCCATGTCCTCAGGATCCACGCGCAGTTCGATGGTGATGTTATCCTCATTTTCGACCTCACGCACATCCACGGCTTCCGGCTTGTCAACGAGCGAAGCAGCGATATACTTTACCAACTCCGACATGGCTTACAGAACTCCGCCCTTCTTGAGCAGGCCGCGAACGGTGTCAGTGGGCTGTGCGCCGTTGTCCAGCCAATACTTGGCACGTTCGACGTCGATCTTCAGATCAACGGGCTCGGATACGGGATTGTAGTAGCCGACTTCCTCGATGAAGCGGCCGTCGCGCGGATTGCGGCTGTCGGTAACAACCAGACGATAGAAAGGCATCTTCTTCATGCCCATTCTCTTCAGACGAATCTTAACCATTTTAAATGTCCTCCTGCATGTTTCGCTTATCCGGAATTGTATCCGGTGATATAATTACGGCTTTCACCGCAGTTACCCTGGTTTATACTTTGGGCATTTTCCCGAAGGGGATGCGCATCTTGCCTTTTTTCATGCCGCCCATCATGTTCTTCATCATGGATTTGGCCTGATCGAACTGCTTGAGCAGCAGATTGACCTCCTGCACCGTCGTGCCGCTGCCCGCAGCTACGCGGCGCTTGCGGCTCGCGTTGAGTATGTCGGGGTTGCGACGTTCCATGCGCGTCATGGACAGTATGATCGCCTCATTTTTCTTTTGTGCCTTGATCATTTTGTCCTCATCGATGTCCTCGTCCTTGATTTTGCCGGACAGGCCGGGGATCATCTTGAGCATATTCTTGATCGAACCCATCTTGTTAAGCTGGCGCATCTGATCCAGATAATCCTCCAGCGTAAAGCTGTTGGTGCGCATTTTGCGCGTCAGATCCACTGCAGCCGCTTCATCGAAATTCTGCTGCGCCTGCTCAATGAGCGTCAGCACATCGCCCATGCCCAGTATACGGCTGGCCATGCGGTCCGGATGGAATGGTTCGATGTCCGTCAGCTTTTCGCCGATGCCCGCAAACTTGATCGGCTTGCCGGTGACCGCACGCACGGAAATCGCCGCGCCGCCGCGGGTATCGCCATCGAGCTTGGTGAGGATCACGCCGTCCACGCCCAGCTCATCGTTGAACGTCTTGGCAACGGTCACCGCGTCCTGGCCTGTCATCGCGTCGACTACCAGCAGGATTTCTTTGGGCTTGACGGTGTCACGCACATCACGCAGCTCCTGCATCAGCTTTTCATCGATGTGCAATCGGCCGGCCGTATCGATGATCACCGGGTCGCGGCCGTAGTATTTGGCGTAGTCAACGGCTTCCTTGGCAATCTGTACCGGATCGCCCTGACCGCGCTCAAAAACTTCCACACCGACCTGACCGCCCACCACCTGCAATTGCTTGATGGCTGCAGGACGATACACGTCGCAGGCTACGAGCAGGGGCTTCTTGCCGCCCTTTTTGATCATGTTGCCGAGCTTGGCCGCCATCGTGGTCTTGCCGGCACCCTGCAGACCGCAGAGCATATAGATTGTCGGCGGTTGCGGGGAATAGGTCAGTTTGGCGTTGACACCACCCATCAGCTTGGTCAGCTCTTCATTGACAATCTTGATGACCTGCTGCGCGGGCGTGAGGCTGTCGAGCAGTTCCGTTCCGACGCAACGCTCGGTGAGCGTTTTGATGAAATCCTTGACCACGGCGAAGCTGACATCCGCCTCCAGCAGAGCCATGCGAACTTCCCGCATCGCAAGCTTGACGTCCGCCTCTGTGAGTTTGCCCTTGCCGGAGAGTTTCTTAAACGCACCCTGCAGTTTTTCAGTTAATCCCTCAAATGCCATGCGCTTCTCCTCTCAAAAGTTGTTGAAGCGACGTCTTCGCCGCCTGAATATGCCGCATATCCGATCCCTCGTCCAGCGCGTTCAGCGCATCCTGCGCCATGTCGCGCATTTCGCGATATCTCGCGGCCAGCCCCAGCTTGCCCTCGTATTCCTCGAGCAGCTTTCGCGCCTTGTTGAGGGCGTCTGAAGCGCCCTGACGGGTGATGGAGAGCTGCTGAGCAATCTCAGCCAGGGATAAATCCTCCTCGCAGTACAGGCGAGCCACCTCGTGCTGGTGCTCGGTCAGAAGCGGCGCATAGAAGTCCATCAGCCAAGTCATGCTTACCCGCGCTTGCATATCCGCCACGTCGATCACCTTTTCAGCAAGTTGTTTCGCTTGACAGCTTGTATATTATAGCGCAAAAAGAAGATGATGTCAAGCAGATGTACTTGACATCATCAAAATTCAACATAGTTCCGTCATTCCTTATGATGAATTTGGTCTATATAGCAGGAAGCTCTCCGAAAAGTCGAAGAGCTTCCTGCGGATACAAGAGTGGGATCAGGCCTTGTCGTTGCAGCCCAGAACGTCAACCAGCTTGTGCTCGACCATGTTCTTGATGGCGATGCGGGCGGGCTTGAGGTACTGGCGGGGATCGAAGTGATCCGGATGCTCCGCGTAGTACTTGCGGATGCTGGCGGTCATGGCCAGACGCAGGTCAGAGTCGATGTTGATCTTGCAGACAGCGCCGCGAGCGGCCTGACGCAGCTGTTCCTCGGGGATGCCGACTGCATCGGGCATCTTGCCGCCGTACTTGTTGATCTCGGCGACGAACTCCTGCGGCACGGAGGAAGAGCCATGCAGCACGATCGGGAAGCCGGGCAGACGCTTTGCGACTTCGTCCAGAATGTCGAAGCGCAGCGGCGGGGGCACGAGGATGCCCTTTTCATTGCGGGTGCACTGTGCTGCGGTGAACTTGTATGCGCCGTGGGACGTGCCGATGGCGATGGCCAGAGAGTCAACGCCCGTGCGGGTAACGAACTCTTCAACCTCTTCCGGACGGGTGTAGGAGGAATCCTCTGCGGAGACCTTCACTTCGTCTTCAACGCCGGCCAGCGTACCCAGTTCGCCCTCGACCACAACGCCGTGATCGTGTGCGTACTCGACGACCTGCTTTGTCAGAGCGATGTTGTCCTCGAAGGACTTGGAGGAACCGTCGATCATGACGGAGCTGAAGCCACCGTCGATGCAGCTCTTGCACAGTTCGAAGGTGTCGCCGTGATCCAGATGCACACAGATGGGCAGGTCAAAACCGGCGGTCTGTTCGGCGTCTGCGATGGCAGCCTCAATCAGCTTCATCAGGTAGACGTGCTTGGCGTAGTTGCGGGCGCCCTTGGACACCTGAAGGATCAGGGGAGCATGCTTCTCGATTGCAGCTTCGGTGATGCCCTGGATGATCTCCATGTTGTTTACGTTGAAAGCGCCGATGGCGTAGCCGCCGTTATAGGCCTTCTTAAACATCTCTTTGGAGGTAACGATTGCCATATAAACACCCCTTTATTCATTGAACTGAAAATATTATACCACAATGCGGGATTAAATCAAGCAAAACTGATATTCTGCTTGGGATTTTAACCAAATATCAAATATACATTGACAAAAAACCGCCGCAGAGCGCGGCGGCGTATCTATTGAAATGAAAATCGGCTCGATCGGTATGCGATCGTCAGCGCCGTGGTCAAATGACGGGTATCATCGAATCACACTCAAGCGCAAATGATGTTTGGCAGTGCGGCAAGCCGTTACTGCAGGGTGCGCACTTTGATATCAGGCGGCTGCATCCATCATGTAGTTGATGATGAGGGCGTAGTCGCGCACGTCGGTCAGACTGATGTTGAGCGTTTCGTGGGTATTGTTGAGCATCTTGAGGATCTGCAGAGCCGTGTGGTCATGCTTCAGGCTGCAACTCGTGCCGTCGGGCAAATGAAGCAGTACGTCTCCGTGGCAATGGGCCACCTTGTCCAGAAATCTATCCATATCGGAAATCATCATAATCTTGATCATAGTTATCTCCTTTCTGAGTGATTTCACTTCGATGAACCGTGTATCCCGTTGGCCGAAGCCGATCGGAATTTGACCCTTGACCTCAGGTCGTGCGTATTATATGCAGAAAAATCGGCCATGTCAAGCCCCCTTTGAGCGATTTTCACAGCTTTTAACCGCTGTTTTGCATGGAATGGTGTATGAATATGCACCGGATAAACACAGCGTAAAATCGATACGGAGGAATTAACTCATGCCGGATTGTTGTCATAATTCGAGCGGATCCCTGTGCCATAAAAGCACATCTTGTATAAATCATACATGCGGTATAGTAAATTTGCACAATTACACGATTCGGATTTGGTAATCAGGGATTGTGGATTACAATTCGTTGGCTGCGGTCAACCGGCCCGAAGCAGCGTTGAGCAGGGAGAAATACGATAAGCCCTACGTGCAGTCTCTGCTGCATCAGATCCGACGAATTGAAATCCGCGTTATGAGAACTTAAAGTATAAAAAAATTTCAAAAAGGGCTTGATTTTTGCTGCGTACTATAGTATAATCAATCTCGCGTTGAACGAGACGTGCTGATGTAGCTCAGTCGGTAGAGCGCATCCTTGGTAAGGATGAGGTCACCGGTTCGAATCCGGTCATCAGCTCCATAA
>CAVINP010000065.1:0-11492 GCA_963643985.1 bacterium | reverse complement strand
CAGCCCGGTAAGTCATGATTCAAAATCTCTATTTCACTGACCGCTGAAATCGGCATCCGTCCACTCATCAAACGCCGCATCGCGGTCGAGCGCGTCAAAGCAGCGCGCAAGCTGTTCGGCGGCCGGGTCAATGTTGTCGCGCATCACCCGTTCCAGTTGCTCTATGCCCCGCCTTGTCGGCTCGTCGGGCGTCGAGAAGGGCACAAGGCCGCGGAACTTGGGCAATACGGCGGCGGTCACGCCTGCCAGCGGTGTGCCGGAGGTACTCATGATGCGGCGAAGTTTCAGATAGAGGTTCACATCCCTTTGAAAACCCGCGGATGACAGGCCCGGATAGAGCTGCGCGGCGGTGCGGCGGGTATCGTCCGGAATCGGCAGCGTCAGCAGCGGCTTGCCCAATCCCTTCTTATATAAGATCCTGTCGAGCGCCGTTTCGACGGCCAGGTGCTTCGCCTCTCCCCTTTGTTCCATAGCACAGAGCAGCGGGTGGCAGATGCGGTCGAGCGCGTAGTGACAGAAAAAGCCCGCGGTGTAGGCCGCATCGCCGTGGCGCAGCCGCTCCAGGGCTTCGCGTCCCGGGCGCTTGTGCATTCCGAAACCGATGCGGCGGATGTCGGCGCGCAGATCGTTGAAGAGCGGATCGGGGCCGAACGTGCCCGCGCGAAAGGCGGGTGACGCAGCATCGATGCGCCCGTCCAGCCCTGCGCGGCGCAGCATCTCACAGCCGTAGAGATAATGTGCAATCTGATCGGGCAAACATCCCGCCTCCTCTCACCATTTCACCGGCCACTATCCACTGATCCGTAAACTACAGCAGCGGTGCAAACAGTCTCAGCGTCTTCTCCGTCATGCGCAGCAGCGGGTTTTTGCGCTTCCTGCTCTGCTGCGTGACCTCGCGGCAGACGGGGAAGGTCGCCTTGAAGTCGGTCTCGACATCCCTGACGGCGGGGCAGTTTGCAAAGAGCACCGCGTCCTCAAAGTGCAGGTACAGGCTGCGGTAGTCCAGGTTGACGGTACCGACCACGGCCGTGTTATCGTCGGTGAGCATCTGCTTGGCATGGATGAAGCCCGGCGTGTATTCGTATATGCGTACGCCGCCCCGCGCGAGCTGGCCGTAGTAGGAGCGTGTGAGCCTGAATATGACCTTCTTGTCGGGAATGCCGGGCGTGATGATGCGCACGTCCACGCCGCGCTTGGCCGCGAGCACCAGTGTCTGCATCATTTCATCGTCCAGTATCAGATAGGGCGTGGTGATCCAGCAGCGCTTCTGCGCCTGACGGATCATGTTCATGTACACGCACTCGCCCACGCGCTCATCGTCCAGCGGCGAATCGGCGTAGGGCACGACGATGCCGGGCGCGGGCACGGGTTCGGGCGGACAGAGATAGGGCGTGCAGTCTTCCTCACTGCGGCCCATGGCGTTCCACATTTCAAGGAACATCTGCGTCAGGTTCCACACGGCGTTGCCCACAAGCTTTACGCCGCTGTCCTTCCAGTGACCGTAGGGATGCTTGACGTTGAAATATTCATCGGCCAGATTATAGCCGCCCGTGAAGCCGACCCGGCCGTCGATCACGGTGATCTTCCTGTGGTCGCGGTTGTTCATGAAGGCGTTGACCATGGGCACGATGGGGTTGAACACGCGACAGCGTATGCCTTTTCCCTCCATGCGCTCCACAAAGTGCGGGCCGATGAAGGTCAGCGAGCCGATATCGTCGTAGAAGAGGCGCACCTCCACGCCCGCCGCCGCACGCTCGGTCAGTATTTCCTCCAGTTCCATAAAGCAGGTCGACAGTTCTATGGCGTGGTATTCCATGAATATGAACTTTTTCGCGCTCTTGAGACTCTGCTTCAGGTCTTCAAAGGCCGCCTCGCCCGAGGGGTGAAAGACCACCTGCGTGTCCTGCCAGGCGGGATAGCGTCCCCAGTCGCGTATGTAGCGCAGGTTGCCCGCCAGATACGGGTCGTCCGCCGCGTCGATCGCCGCCTGACCCATGTCGGGCGCGTGGCTCAGGTAACGGTCGATGTTCTCAAAGTGCTTGCGGATGGAGTGCGTCGCCCAGGGCTGCCCCACCAGCAGGTAGAGGCAAAGCCCCGGCACGGGCAGCAGCAGTATCAGCGCGATCCAGCCCGTCTTGGAGGCCGACACGCGCTCCTGGCCGAATATGTTCAGGGCGCAGATCAGCGAGAGTATGCGCGTGGCGATGGATACGTAGGGCACGGCCTCGTTGACCCTGTCGACCATTGATGTCAGCCACCATATCTCCAGTATCAGCGCAAGCGCAACAAAGAAAGCGCGACCGACGCTGTTGCGCATGGATTTGGTTTTTTGATCATGCTTGGACATGTCTGCCTCCGGCGTGTGATGAATTCTGTACTTATTATAGGAAAGGGAAAGTTAATTGTCAATCGTCGGTTTGCGACCGATGGGTGGTGACCGGTTACCAGTGACTAGTATACCGTCTGCTATTTAATCGGACTTTATAAACCCCTCCACCACTTCGTGGTCCCCCTCCCCTTTACAGCAGTCGCGCTACTGCCGAAGGCAAGCGCGACCAGCCCGCGCGAATCCTTCGGATTCCAGCGCGGCGCTGCCCAAGCCCTGCGCAGCAGGTCTTGGGTGCGTTTCAGGGGAGGCAAGGCCCTGGCTCCCCTGAAAGTACGCACCGGAGACTTCGCGAAGCGAAGTTCCGGCAGCGCCGCGGCGATTTTTCAAATCGCTGCGCGGGCTGGTCGCAACTCGGCTTCGCCGAGGAGCGACTGCTATAGGGAGCTGGCTGCAAGGCAACAAGCCCTTTGGGCTTGTTGGTCTGCCGTTACGCACCCAAGACCCACTTCGTGGGGCTTGGGCAGCGCCGTGCCGGCAGCTTTGCTGCGCACGGGCTGGTCGCGCCTGCCAAAGGCAACGGCGCGACTGCTATGTGGCAGACTGCCGACGGTCGAATCAAAGATTCGAGCGCGGCACCGCAGATGACTGAGGGGTTGGTAGCCCCCCAGAAAAACGTGAAGAGCCGAAAAAAGGCGGTATCGGCGAATGAATATATGCGTATTGAACGGTTCTCCGCGCGGAAAATACTCCACGACGGTGCATACCCTGCTTTACCTGGAAAAGCGGTACCCGGAGCACCGCTTCGAATACCTGAATGTCGGGACACAAATCAATGCGCTTGAGCGCGACATGAGCAGGGCGCTCGATATGATCGCCCGTTCCGAGCTGGTCATATTCTCCTATCCGGTGTATACCTTCATTGCGCCGAGCCAGCTGCATCGCTTTATCGCGGCGCTGAAGGCCTCGGGGGCGGATCTGTCGGGCAAGTTCGTCACGCAGATCACCACCTCCAAGCATTTCTATGACGTGACGGCTCACCGCTACATTGAGGACAACTGCCATGATCTTCATATGAAAGTGATCAAGGGCCTGTCCGCGGACATGGAGGATCTGACCACGGCGCAGGGACAGAAGGATGCCGAAGCGTTCTTTGAGTACGTGCTGTGGTGCGTCCGAAACGATGTACATGAAGAGACGCCCCGGATTGCGGAACATACGGCAGCGGTGTATCATCCGTCCTTGCCCGGGGCGGAGCAGAAGTACGATTTTGAGGCCGTCATCGTCGCCGATCTCAGGCCGGACGACGAAAACCTGAAGGCGATGATCGCGGACTTCCGATCCGCGTTTCCCTGCAGGACGCGCCTGGTGAATATCGCCGAATATCCGTTCAAGGGCGGATGCCTGGGCTGTTTCAACTGCGCAGGTGACGGCAAGTGTGTCTACACGGACGGCTTTGACACATTCCTGCGTGAGAAGATTCAGACGGCGGACGCGATCGTATACGCGTTTACCATACGGGATCATTCCATGGGGCCGCGGTTCAAGATGTATGATGACCGCCAGTTCTGCAACGGCCACCGCACGGTAACCGAGGGCATGCCCTTCGGCTATATCGTGAACGGCGATTACGAGTCCGAAGCGAATCTGCGCACGATCATCGAGGCGCGTGCCGAGGTCGGACACAATTTCCTTGCCGGAGTCGGTTGGGATGCCGAAAGCATCGCCGCCATGATCCGCCGCCTGAGCTATGCAACGGAGCATCATTACGTTCAGCCGAGAAACTTCTGGGGCGTGGCCGGCATGAAAATCTTCCGCGACCTGATCTGGCTCATGCGCGGACTGATGAAGGCTGACCATGAATTCTACAAAAAGCACGGCGTTTATGACTTCCCGCAGAAACAGCGCGGAAAGATGCTGATGATGTGCTTCCTGGGCGCGATGGTGCGCAATCCGAAAATCAAGGCAAAGATGGGCAACAAAATGAACGAAGGCATGGTCGCGCCGTATGAAAAGGTCGTAAACAGCGCCCGGCCCAAGAAGTAAAGCCCTTTTCAATGCAGAAGCAGGGCCGTAATGCCCGCAAGCAGGCAACACGGCATCCCTCTCATGTGTGCATCACACTTTAAGAGAACGGATCAGGCGCGTGTAGGATACCGCGAGGCAAGTACAAATGAAGGCATAAACAGCAAGCAGCACCGTTAAGCCGAAGAACCACGCGCTGATTTTCACCGCAAGGAAAAGGGATACGGCACACAAAATCCAGCTGATTGCCGCACCGAACGGCATCGGACGGCGTATGCTTTCGCAAATGGCAAGTTCCTCCTCACCCTTATAAAGGGTAAAATCATGCTCGCTGCGAAAGATTGCCCAGAACGAATAGCGGGAGACATATTCGATGCCCGCTGCGGCAAGCTCTGCCTTAAGCTTTTCCACTTGCTTTTCGGATTTGCCGCGCAGGCAGCAGACCCGATAGACATACCGATTAGGTCTGCACGGTTCAAATGTCCAGACGCCCTCGACAAGGCTCGTGGCTGCCCAGCCTTGGGCGCACATTTCTGCCATATAGGCCTCGTCGGCCTTATGATTCATGGTATAGTTGAACTTTTTCATCTTTATCATCTCAGAATCAGGGCGATAGCACCCGCAAGCAGGCAGCACGGCAGGCCGATCAGCATGCCGGCACACGAGCCTTTGATGTGAAACCGATAGTCATGATAGGCCTCTGTCAGATCTTCCGTTCCCGGAATGATGCAGCGTTTGGAATGGCAGAACCACAGGCAGTCGAGAATCAGCGCGTCGTACCAGTCAACGATTATCCACAGCAGATAGGATGTTCCGAAACCCGCGAGGAATGTCGTGCAGCCGTTGATATAGCGGACAATCAGCCCGAGCAGCAGCCCCACGACGATCATTGCGGGCCACTTCTTTCTGATCCTTTGTATCAGCGGGAGCGGCTTGTCGCCGGACACCAGCCTGAGGTCGATAAGCCGCTGCACAATCTCCGGCGGATAGTTCAGCTTTGCAAGCTCGAGATGCTTCATGATGTTTCCGGCCGATGCAAAACAGCTCAGGGTAAAAATCAGACAGATGAGCACTGCCTCAATAATAAATGCCGGCATAAAAACTCCTTAAATGAGTGACAAAATAAGTGCCGAAAGCGCCGCGATTGCCGCAAACAGCGGAATGCCGCGCACAAACGAGGCTATGTGCTTCCGCGGATTCTGATAGGCCTCCTTCTCCGGCAGGAATGAGAAGCGGATGCGCTTTGTGTTTCTCCACCAGAGCAGGTCGATGACCAGGAGGTCGAACAGGCCCAGCCCCTCACCGAGGACGAGGAAATACCAAAAAGCGGAGAGATAACCGTCAAAGGCGAGGATACGCCTGAAAACCAGCCCTATTACCGAGAATACGACCGTGAACAGCACGAGATTGCCGAGCAGAATCGACGGAAGCGACTTCTCTTTCGGTGCGCTATCGGGCAGTTGCTCCCGAACACGTTTCTGCACCTCATCGGGATAGGAGCGCAAGCCCGCAAGATTCTTTTTGTCCGTTCCCGTGCAGAGAAAACAGATTCCCCAGTACAAAAACCAGAACGCAATCGCAATCAGCCACTTCATATTGCTTTCTCCTTTGTCCATTCGCGCAATACCTGCTTCATACGGCGGTCAATATCCTCGCGGGTGGCCCTGCACTCCTTCGGGTGCTCCTTTGACGAACGGAACGTCCTTTCGATCAGGAAGTCCGGGAAAACGGGAATCATTCCCCTGAGCATGGATTCCGGAAAGGAGAAGTGCGTGCCGTATTTGTAGACCATGGTGACACAGTCGCAGCTGTGCGGGCGGGCTTTGAGCCGCTCGTCCATGCGGCGGATATAGCGTACGGTCGGCCAGAGGCAATCGTCCTCGCAGCCGATCAGCACGAGTCTGCCGCGGATATTCTCGACCGGAATCATGACCGCTTCGGTGAGCTTTGTTTTCGCTTCGGTATCGGTAAACAGCTTTGTTGCGGTAAGCAGATTGCCGGAGCCCTTCGTCTCCGCCTGCACGGTGTGCCAGTAGTCGGGATGCCGGTAGGCGTACGGCACATAGGGCAAAGGCCTGCCCTGCCATGTGAGCATGGATTCGCCCTCGAGCGGCCACTCTCTGCAGCCGTCACGTCGGCCCTGCGTGAAGCCCTGCAAGACATAGTCGCATGGCGTAAAGCCAACGGTCATGGTGATGTCCGGGAACAGCGAGGCCGCCATAAGCACCGGAATTGTCGTGATCGATGCGCCCAGTATGCCGATCTTGCGGTTGCCTTGTTTTTTCAGCTCCCCGATGGCTTCCTCAATCCGTTCGAGCGGAAAGTTGTGATAGCCGACAACTCCTCTTCCGGAATCAAGCGGCAGCACGCTGATGCCCTGCTTTACCAACCACTTTGCAACGCCCTTTGTGAGCGGCGTACGCCCGCCGCTGCCGAGCACAAGCATGATGGCTGCATCGGAGCCTTTGCAGCTCATATAATTCTTTGAAATGTCCATGCGCTTCCCCCCGAAGCCGATTATATTTTCGTCACGTGAAAATTACAGCAGTCATCGCCGTTTGCAAGCGTCTTCGTGCGGTGAAGCTGCCCGCCATCGTTGCGGTAGTTGCGCTCGTCCATATTGCACAGACAGGGCACAAATTCAAAGCAGTTTTCGCGATGGCCGAGCTTGCAGATGCCGCATTCGGTGTAGGTGTTGTAAAACTCGTCCACACCCTTTTGATAGTCAAATTTCCAGTCAAGCTCATACTTTGAGTTCCGGCTTGCCCTGCTTTCAAGGACATGCCTATCCTGCACCTTGTCGGTAAAGAGAGTGCATTTCTTGTGCCTGTGCGCCTTTACCATGAACGGCGAATCGAAAACCGCCGTCACCATCCTGTCCACGACTTCGGGCGTGACTTTCTCGGGCGCTGCCTTGTGCAGGGAGAACACGAAGGCGGCGACATACAGATTCGGTTCAAGCGAGCTGCCGCCGATATCCGGTGTGCGCAGGAGCATTGCCCTGAATTCCCTTTTGGCTTTCTTTTTGTATTCACCCATGTCCATACCGGGATATACGCCCTTCAGCGCTCCAAGCGCAGGCCCGAAGCACATCATTTCGATCCCCTTGGCAAGCAGACCGTATTTCAGCATGATGATATACCCCTATTTTTTGCCGACGAGCAGCGTTGATCCCGTCAGCATCAGGTGCTTTGCTTCGGAGCACGACATAAATTTGCCGTCAGTCGTGTCGATCAGTTCAACTTGCTCATAGCCCATATCCTTCAACTTTTTCACAAAGGCCTGCATATCGCCGTATCTGCGGGGCGACATCAGATCGTGGATGGCAAAACAGCCACCCTTTTTCAGCACACGGAACGTTTCCAGCAGAAGTTTCTGCTTGTCTGCACCGGTAATGTTGTGATAGACATAATTGCTCGTCACCGCATCAAAGCTTTCATCCGGGAAATCCAGTTTCGTGGCATCACCGCGCCGGAATTCGGTGTTGGACACATTCTCCGCTTTTGCGTTATTCCGGCAGAGCGGCAGGCTGAAAGATGCGTATTCCTTGCCCCAGCGGTCGATGCCGAGCATTTGGCCCTGCGGATTACGCTTGGCGCAGGCGATGGTCAGTGCGCCGCTGCCGCAGCCGACGTCCAGGCCCACGCCGCCTTCGGGAAGCGTGATATACGCCGCCGTGCCGTCGATGATCTGTTTGGAGAGCTTTCGCTTCCCATCATAGGAAAAGGCGTTGTAGGCGCAGATGCACCACTGCGTGCTCTTGCCGCACACGAGAAACGCGATGGCAAAAATCACGCCCGCCGCAATGCGAAGCCCTCCCTTCACGCCGACTCCGAACATGCCGAAGAGCAGAAGCCCCGCGAGAGACAGTACCGTCCCTGCAATCAGCGCATAGAGCATTCCCTTGGGCACCCAGTTCTTGTAGTTCGCTTTCATGGTGATCATCCTTCCTTTCATTTCAAATACGGTCCCGACTGCATTGAGTTCGGAGTTAAACACAACTAACCTTTCGGTGAAAAACAAGCGGCTCCACACCGGTCGCTCACCTGTATTATATGCCCGAAGCGGGAATTGTCAACATCATCGGATGAAAAGAGTATGTAAATCAGCCCGGTTTCATGCATTCATCTTATATCATTGATTTCTGCACGAATATCTGCTGTACTGATGCCATGCCGCATCGGGGGAAGTGACGATATGCATCGCAAAATCACGGGCATTGCCTCGCGGATTGAAGGCTGTGATTTGAAAACGCGATCCTGTGGGAGCTTATCTTCCCCGCAGGATCGCTTTTTGCGTGCAAAATTACGAATGAATGCTCCTGAAATTGCAGGGCGGGCAGCAACATAAATATTGAAGATCCGGTGAAATGATATGTTGTTTTTCTCATGCTTCTATGGTAAAATTAAACCATACATTTCTTTAACGAACGAAAGCAGATCAGCGGAAAGGACGATTTGACAATGGCCAACGATTCAGCCACCATCCAAGCGAAAAACGGTATCGATGTGCCGGAAGAATCCATCCGCTGCATGGATGAAAAGCTCTTGGACATTCTGCTTTCCGACAAAACCACGCACAAGAACATACTTTGGGCGACCAAGGATTACGAGAATCTCGGTGCGGGCTTTGAAGAAGATTCTCAGATATTGCCGCAGTCCCTCGGCGGACGATGGGCAGATCTGATCCGGCCGCGCATCGCCAAATCACTCGCCGCGCAAAGCGATCGCACGCGCAGCAGGGCAGAGGTGTTCACGCCCGCCCGGATCTGCAATAAGCAAAATAATCTGATCGATGAGCAATGGTTCGGGCGCAGGGATGTGTTTAACCGTGAAAACGGTGAAACCTGGGAGACTGTGACGGAACCCATTTCGTTTGAAGGCACGCGCAAGGACTGGAAAAAGTATGTGGACGCGCAGCGCCTGGAGATTTCCTGCGGCGAAGCACCGTACCTTGTCAGCCGTTACGATGCGGTGAGCGGCGAAAAGATTCCCCTGCAAAGGCGCGTCGGTCTGCTCGACCGCAAAATGCGCATCGTCAACGAAAACACCGTTTCCGATGAAGATTGGCTTATCTGGAGCCGGCGTGCCTATGAGAGCGTCTACGGCTACGAGTATCAGGGCGACAGCCTATTGCTGGCACGGGAAAACCTGCTGTATTCCTATATAGAATATCATCGTGAGCGTTTCGGGGAGACACCGTCCGTCAGGCGGCTGAGAAAGATAGCTCTGATCATTGCGTGGAACATCTGGCAGATGGACGGCCTGAAGTATGTCGTCCCCGGCAGCTGTACCCCGGAATCCGCCAAACCCAGTCTGCTCGATTGCATCGGCGGATATACGCCCGAAGAATTAAAGGCGGTAAGTCGTCCCTGCCCCGGCTGCGCCACGGGCGACATACATCGCCATACCGGCATCTATTGCCGCATCATGGATTGGCGTTCCAAGAGCAGCGGCACATTCATTTCCATGACGAAGGGAGGCAAGCAGTCATGACGGCCTATGAAAGCACGTGCAATTACAAACTGATCTATGTGTTTACCATTCATGATGCCGAACACGATGGCCTTCTGAAAATCGGCAAGGCATGGTAGAATGTCATTGCAGACCCGGCTCTTAACCGCTTTCGAGGGAGAGTCGCATATGAGTGAGAAAAGACGCGATAGACGCAAGCGCATTTTGCGCCGGAAAACATGAAAAACGATGAGAAGATATGAGACGATATGGATGCATAATAGGCTTCATTTGATGCCGAAAAAACGGTAAAATCAAGCATTTGAGGCGAAAAATGAGGGTTTTGAGACCAAAAAAGAGGTTTTGAGCGATGATCAAAATACTGTTCGTTTGCCACGGCAACATCTGCCGCAGCCCGATGGCGGAGCTGGTGATGCGGCAACTGATAAAGAAGGAAGGCCTGAGTGGAGAGATACAGGTCGCTTCCGCGGCCACGAGCCGCGAGGAGCTCGGCAATCCCGTGTATCCGCCCGCGCGGCGCAAGCTGGCGGAGCACGGCATACGCAGCGACGGACACGTTGCGCGGCAGATGGAAAAGGCGGATTATGCGGCCTACGACATGCTCATCGGCATGGACCGCGCCAATCTGCGCAACATGACGGCGATTGCGGGCGGCGATCCCGACGGCAAGATATCGCTGCTGATGGACTACACGGATCGCCCGGGCAATGTGGCCGATCCGTGGTTTACGGGAGACTTTGACGCCACCTGGCGCGACGTCGAGGCGGGCTGTCGGGCTCTGCTGAGGACGCTGAGGGAGCGCCGGTAATTCATAATCCCCCTGAGAAACCGTGAAAAACCAAAACAAAGATCGGAGCCGCGAAGGAACGGAAATTGTCCTTCGCGGCTCCGATCTGTTTATGCGCTGCCCAGATATGCGGCCTTGACCTTTTCGTTGCTCAGCAGCTCCGCGCCTGTGCCGCTCATGGTGATGCGGCCCGTCTCCATGACGAAGGCGTAGTCGGCGCATCTGAGCGCCGCGTTGGCGTTCTGCTCGTTGAGCAGTATGGTGATGCCGCGGCTCTTGAGCACCTGTATGATGCGGAAGATGTCCTTGACCACCAGCGGGGCCAGGCCCAGCGACGGCTCGTCCATCATCATCAGCCTCGGGCGCATCATCATGGCGCGGCCCACGGCCAGCATCTGCTGCTCGCCGCCGGAGAGCGTGCCGGCCAGCTGCCACCGGCGCTCCATCAGTCTCGGGAAGAGCTTGTAGACTTCTTCCAGGTCCGCCCTGATTTCGGCCTCGTCCTTTCTCAGGTAGGCGCCGATCTTCAGATTTTCCAGCACCGTCAGGTTGGGGAACACGCGCCGTCCTTCGGGCACGAGCGCGATGCCGCCCTCGACGACCTTCTGTGCGTCGATACCGGTGATGTCCTTGCCGTCAAAGGCGACAGTGCCCGCGGCGGGTCGCACCAGACCCGCGATGGTGCGCAGGGTGGTGGACTTGCCCGCGCCGTTCGCGCCGATCAGGGTCACGATCTGACCGGCTTCCACTTCAAAGGAGATGCCCTTCAGGGCCTCGATGCCGCCGTAACTGACGCGCAGATCGCTCACTTTCAGCAGGCTCATAGATCCTCATCCTCCCCCAGATACGCCGCGATGACGGCGGGATTGTCGCGCACCTC
>CAVINP010000064.1:0-11570 GCA_963643985.1 bacterium | reverse complement strand
AGGTTCAGGTCGTGTCCTGGTACGACAATGAGAACTCCTACGTTTCTCAGATGGTCCGCACCATCAAGTACTTCTCCGAGCTCAAGTAATTCAAGGATTCAAACAGCAGCCACGGCGATGCGTCGTGGCTGTTTTTTGTAGAGAGGACAAAGTATATGTCTCAAAACAACGGTTTTCTGCGCGGCAAATGTGCCGTCGTGACCGGTGCGGCCGGCGGCATCGGTGAAAAGATCTGCGCAGCCCTGGCGGACCTGGGCATCAATCTTGTGCTTGTGGGGCGCAATGAAAACAAGCTCGCGGCACTTTCGCAGCGGCTTGCGGCAACGGGCATACAGGTCTGCAGCTGTGCGGGCGACCTGCGCGATCTGAATTTCATCGACACGATATTGGACACCGCACGGCGCACCTTCGGGCGCATCGATATACTCATCAACAATGCCGGACTTGCGCACAACAGCTGCTTTGAGGATGTCACGCCCGAGCTGTTTGACGATATCATGGCCACCAATGTGCGTGCGCCCTACTTCCTCTGCCGCAACGCGCTGCCTGATCTTGAAAAATCCGGTATGGGCACGGTCATCAACATATGTTCGGTGGTTGCGCACAAGGGCTATCCGCAGCAGAGCGTCTATGTCGCCAGCAAACATGCGCTGCTGGGTCTGTCCAAGTCGTTCGCCAACGAGACCTACACGCGCAACATCCGCGTGCACGCCATCAGCCCCGGCGGCGTATACACCGACATGGTTGCACTGACGCGTCCCGATCTGAGCCGTGAGGGTATGATGCTGGCCGAGGATATCGCCGACACGGTCTGCTTCCTTTTAAAAAAGCGCGACTCGAATGCCTGCATCGACGAAATCGAACTGCACCGCAGCAACAAGGCACCGTTTGCATAAACAAAAAATCCCTGTGCCGATTCGGCACAGGGTGCTGGTTGAGGGTTATCCCTCGATCATGATCGTATGCGGGCTTTCGATCCGGCGTGCATCCGCCTTGGGCAGTTTGATGGCCAGCACGCCGGAGTCATACTTGCACCTGACATCCTCCGGACGGATATCGCCGACATAGAACGTGCGCCGGCCGGAACCCACGAAGCGCTCCTGACGGATAACCCTGCGGGTCTTCTTCTCGGTCTCCTCCTTGTTCAGGCCCTTGGATGCGCTGATGGTCAGATAGCCATCCTTCAGCTCAATGCCGATCTCATCCTTCTTGAAGCCCGGCAGATCCACATCCAGTTCGTAGCCTTCCTCGGTCTCGTGCACATCGGTCTTCATAATGCGGGCGGCGTTCTTGCCGTAGAGCGTCTTGTCCATATTCCACATGTCACGTCCGAAAGCTTCGTTAAACAGATCATCAAACAGATTCTCACTGAACATCATAGGCAACATACTAAAACTTCCTTTCTATCGGGGCGACCCTTTGCGGGCCGCTTGGCTTTTCAAACTCTGAACCGCTTTCCCTCTCGGTTCACTTAATATTATATTCAAATTGTTAGCACTGTCAATAGTCGAGTGCTAACGTTCACACTTTGTTCACAACTTCAATTCATACTGCGTTTATAAAGCCGTGGTATAAATAATATGAAAGCTGACAGATACATATGGGAGGTGACGGCATGGAACAGGCGCGTCCCGTGATCACGGGCGAACTTCGCAAGCACATACTGACCGTACCCGAGGCGATCTTCCGCGCAAGCGGCATTGTCGTGATGGGGCGGCGCATCAAGTCGCTGCTCTTTTCCACGGACATTGCCATCATCGGCAACTGCAACGCCGACGCCGTGCTGGCCGTCTACCCTTTCACGCCCCAGCCGCGCATCGCAAGCGCCATCGTCTCATACTCCAGCATTCCGGTATTTTGCGGTGTGGGCGGCGGTATCACCAACGGCAAGCGTTCCGTACGTCTGGCCATGGATGCCGAAGGGCTGGGTGCCTACGGCGTGGTGGTGAATGTGCCGATCACGAACGAAAACATCATGCACATGAAGGATGCCATCGATATTCCCATTATCGCTACCGTCGTCAACCGCAGCATGGATATCGAGGCGCGGCTCAGGGCCGGAACGGCCATACTGAACGTGTCCGCTGCGGATAACACGCCCGCACTCGTGCGCGATATCCGCAAGGATTTCCCGAATGTGCCCATCATTGCCACGGGTGGGCCGACCGACGAAACGGTTGATGCGACAATCGCCGCCGGTGCCAACGCCATCAGCTATACGCCGCCGTCCACAAAGGTGCTGTTTCAGAGCATCATGAACGGCTACAGACAGGGATAACCCCGGGCCATATGGCCAAGGGATCCGCGCCCGGCAGGGTTATTTTTTCCCACCCCCCTCATTCCTGCATTCCCCTTTCGCCCTGCCGGGCGTTTTTTTCTTGATATCTTTACCCTTCTCTGATATAATGCATTTTGGAAGAATGTGAGTATCGGAGGAGAGCACATGCAGGCTGCTCAAGCGGACAATATAACCCTGCTCAATCGGGAAGAAGTGATACGGTCCAAGCGGGCCTATTGGGTGCTGCGGCGCGGTCAGGACATCTTTTTCTCGGCACTGGCACTGGTCGTGCTGCTGCCGCTGATGCTGATTGTGGCGCTGGTCATCGTGATCGACAGCCCCGGCGCCGGGCCGATATTCACTCAGACGCGTGTAGGACGCGACGGACGCGAGTTCAAGCTCTTCAAATTCCGCACAATGGTGCCCAACGCCGAACAAAAACTCAAGGAACTGCTCAAATACAATGAAATGACGGGGCCGGCTTTCAAGATCAAGGACGACCCGCGCATCACGCGTGCAGGCAGGTTTCTGCGCCGCAGCGGCATCGATGAGTTGCCGCAGCTGGTCAATATACTTGTGGGCGACATGAGCATCGTAGGGCCCAGGCCGCCGCTGCCGCGCGAGGTGGCCAAATACAACGATTACCAGCGGCAGCGCCTCTACATCACGCCCGGGCTTACCTGCTACTGGCAGATCCAGCCCAACCGCAACGACCTGAAGTTTTCGGACTGGGTCGATCTGGATATACGCTACATCCGCGAGCGCAGCTTTTTTGTGGACTGGAAGATCATATTCAGGACATTCATCGTGGCGGTCACGCTGCAGGGACGTTAGGAGACAAGATGGCATACAATCGGGACGACAATCACGAACTCAGGCAGTTGCAGTTGGTCGAACTGGATATCATGGCGCTGTTTCGCCGCATCTGCGAGAAGCATCATCTTCGCTATTTTATGGTGGGCGGCACGATGCTGGGCGCAATCCGCCACAAGGGCTTTATTCCCTGGGACGACGATATGGACGTGGGGCTGCCGCGCCCGGACTACGAAAAGTTTATACAGATCGCACCCACGGAGCTGCCCGAGGGCTATGATTTTCTGAATTATAAGCTGCAGGCCGACTACAACCGCTATTTCAGCCGTCTGGTGGACACGCGCGTCTCTGTCTACAACGCCTCCAACAGCAAAACGATCATCGAACATGCCTGGCTGGACATCTTTCCGCTGGACGGTATGCCCACCGGAAAGCTGCGGCAAAAGATGCACTTCTGGCACGTGACGGCGTGGCGCTTTCTCTACCGTGCGTCCTGCTTTTCGGAGCTGGTCAACCTGAACCGTCCCGGCCGGCCAAAGTACCTGCAGTTCATCATCAGGTTTCTCTCCGCCACGCACCTGGGCGAAAATCTGGACACGCACAGGATGATGCGTGCCATGGAAAAGCGGCTGCTCAGGTACGACTATGACAAAAGCAATTACTATGTCAGCATGGTCGGCGCATACATGATGCGCGAAATCGTGGACAAGAAACTGCTGGGATCACTTCCGGAGTACCCGTTTGAGACACTGATGCTGCGCGGAGCCGAGGACTACGACGGCTTTCTGCGCCACTTCTACGGCGACTACATGACCCCGCCCAAGGATGCCGACAAGGACAAGCACAACATCGAAAAGATCGAATATCAGGGGTGAGGGCATGCTCAGAACATTGCCGGTGGACGATGACGTGCAATCGATGCATGCGCCGGATCAGACACGGTAAAAGACGGAAGTTTCAAACACACCGGGCACCTCGGGTAAACAGATCGGCCTGCACGTGGATGCGCGACCGGAAATCGTACATCTTGACGATGTGGCCTATACGGAGACTGTCGGACGCAATGCGCACGTCATCTGCCGGAACGGGCGCGTACCGGAGACCACCGAAAGCATCAAGAAACTCTGTCAGATTTTCGAGGACTACGGCTTCTACCGCTGCCACCGGTCCTTTGTGGCGCAGTTCGCGCTGATCGAATCCATACGGCCGGACATGTTTCACCATTCCTATCTGCTGCGGCTTCGGGGCACTGAAAAGGAAGTCCTGCTCAGCCGTGACCGCTACGCTGCGCTTCGGACGATGCCGGAAAAGCACGACATGCATAGGTGGTACAATGGATAGCGGCACGACATGTTTTTTTAAGGAGCAAGCATATGATACACGGTTTTATAAAGACAAACGAACAGGTCGTCGGAGAACTGGATGCGACGATGATCAGCTACCGCCACGAGCGCACGGGGCTGGAAGTGATCTGGCTCTCCCGCGACGAGGAAAACAAGACCTTCGGCATCGCCTTTGAGACGCTGCCCGAAAACGACACGGGCGTATTTCACATACTGGAGCATTCCGTGCTCTGCGGTTCGGACAGATACCCGCTCAAGGAGCCCTTCGTGGCGCTGATGAAGAGTTCCATGAACACCTTTCTCAACGCCATGACCTATCCGGACAAGACGCTCTACCCCATCTCCAGCCGCAACGGCAAGGATTTCATGAACCTGATCTCGGTGTATCTGGACGCGGTATTCGCGCCCCTGATCTACCGGAAGCCCGAGATTTTCCGTCAAGAGGGCTGGCACTGCGCGTTTGATGAGGACGGCTCGGCCTGCTTCAACGGCGTGGTCTACAACGAAATGAAGGGCGTGTATTCCGATCCGGACGAGATATGCGACTACGCGATCAACCGCGCACTGTTCCCGGACACGCCGTACCGCTTCGACTACGGCGGAGATCCCGTACACATTCCCGAGCTGACCTACGAAGCCTTCCTCGATGCGCATCGCAGGTTCTATTCTCCGTCCAACGCCTGCGTCTTTCTGGACGGCAGGCTGGACATAAATGCGGTGCTGAAGCTGCTGGATGAGGACTACCTCCGCGTTCTGCCCGTGGGCGCGCGCATCGCGCCGCCGCCCCTGCAGGCCCCCGTCAATGCCGGCCTCGTCCGCGCGGAGTATGAGGTGGCCACGCCCGAAGAAGAAGAGGGCCGGGCGAGACTCATACTCTCAAATGTCATCTGCGACTGCTCCGAGCGCGAGAAGATCATTGCCACGGACATACTCTGTGACCTGCTCTGCGAGAGCAATCACTCGCCGCTGAGCCGTGTGCTGCTGCAGAGCGGTCTTGTTGAGGATGTCAACATGTCCGTACAGGATGATCTGATGCAGCCCTACGTGAAGCTTGAAATGAAGAACCTCAAAAAAGAGGATGCCGACAGGGTCGAGGCCCTCGTACACGATACCCTCACCCGGATTGCGCAGGACGGCATCGATGCCGCCATGCTCGATGCGGCCATTGCCAATACCGAATTCAAGATGAAGGAGCGCAACTACGGCAGCTATCCGCAGGGCATCATACTGTGCATGCAGGTGCTGGGCAGCCGCCTGCACGGCCTGGATCCTGCGGCCGAGCTGGAGGTCAATGCGCTCTTTGAATCCCTCAGAAAAAAGGCCAGGGAGGGCTGTTTTGAGGCGCTGATACGCGATGTGCTGCTCGGCAACCCCCACGGCTGCAAGCTGCTGCTGCTGCCCTCGCACACGCTCGGCGAAGTGCGCTCCGAAGCGGAGGCGCAGCGCGTGACGGGCAGGCTCTCTGTGCTCAGCGAAGCGGAAGTCGAAGCCCTGAAGAATGAAGAGGCACAGCTGATCGCCTGGCAGCAGAGTGAGGACAGCGCCGAAATGCCCGCGCTCACTCTCGGAGACATCGATGCCGAGCCGGATATCGACCCCAGCGAGGTGCGTGACATCAACGGTCTTCGCGTGCTCCTGCACCCGATTGCGCACAACGGAATCTGCTACTGCAGGATCTACTTTGACGTGAACGGCCTGACGGAGGCACAGCTGAGCGATCTGTCGCTGCTGTGCTATCTGCTGGGCAAGCTGGACACGGGCAAATACAGCGCGGCAGAGCTGGTCAACCTGACCCGCAGCACCTTCGGTTCCTTCGGCTACTTTGTCACGGGCTACGCCGCAGACGGCGATGCGAAAGACAACAACGTCAAGCTGGTCGCCTTCTTCAGCACGCTCAGTGAAAACGTCGATGCGGCGCTGGAACTGCTGATTCATATTCTGCGTGAAACGAAGCTTGATGATACTGCGGCCATTCACGAAATCATCCGCCAGCACCGGCTTGATCTGTACAACCTCGTGCTGATGCGCGGCTCCATGGCGGCTGCTTCCCGCATCAGGGCTGCATACAGCGTGGACGGCGTGGTCGACGAGTGTTGCGGCGGCATCAACTACTACAAATATCTGAAATCGCTCGACCGCGCGGAAGACTTCACCCACCTGCGGTCGTTGGCGGACAGGCTGCTCTCCCGCAAAAATCTCGTCATGTCCTTCACGGGTGACATTCCCGAGCTTTCACTGAAGGCGTTGGACGCATTCCCTGAGACGCGTCTGCAGGCCTTCGATGCCGTACTTGTCCCTTGGGGCGCGGTACACGAGGGCATCGTGATTCCCTCGGACGTGGCCTTTGCGGCCCGCGGCGGCAATATACTCGCAAACGGCGGCAGCTACGACAGCCGTATGGCACTGGCGGCACACATCATCAGCCTTGATTACCTTTGGAACCGGGTGCGCGTGCAGGGCGGTGCCTACGGCGTACAACTGGGCGTGTCGGATGTCGGCATCTGCAGTTGCACTTCCTTCCGTGATCCCTCCGCCGCGCGGTCGCTGGACGTGTATGCGCATTGCGGCGAATATCTGGATGAGGCCATGCAGCGCGAGACCGACCTGACGGGTGCGATCATCGGAACGGTTTCGGATGCCTCCCCGCAGCTCTCCTACAGCCTGCGCGGGCGGCGCGAGGATGCACGCTATCTCAAGCATGTCTCTGCGGACATGCTGCGTCAGCGCCGCCGCGAACTGCTCGGCACAAAGCCCGCTGATCTGCAGCGGATCGCCGCAATGCTCACCAGCGCACTCAATGAAGGCGAGAGCGTCTGCGTCATCGGCGCACGTGAGCAGATTGAGGCCTGCGAGGGTCTCAAGGATATGTTCGTGCTGTGAGGTGAATGCCATGAACCGGGCGCAGGTGATCATCGCGGGCGGCCATACCCGCGCGATGCGGGCCAAAAGGGACGATACTGTGCTGCCGAACCTTCCTCCGGTCGAGGCAAATCGATGAACCGGCGCACGACGGCATGCACGAAAGTGATCGCATGATCATCCATCTGATGACCGAAAAAATCAAATAAAAGGGCGGGTGCGAATTTCGCACCCGCCTGTGTTCGTATCCAAAAATGAAAATCCACCGAATTGCTTCGGTGGATTCATGGCGGACCCTAAGGGATTCGAACCCCTGACCTTCTGGTCCGTAGCCAGACGCTCTATCCAGCTGAGCTAAGGGACCACATGTTCTCTTGAGAACAGAATATATTATAGCCTCATCGCGGCTGATTGTCAAGGGATTTGAATGTTAAAGATTGAAGCAATGAAACAGAGCCGGCCCTCCCTTTCGGAAAAGCCGGCTCTGTTTGATTTCAGGCCTTCTTTTTGAGTATCGGATGCTCGACAAAGTAATTGAGCACCATGACCAGCAGCAGCACCGCACCCCAGATGAGCGTGATGTAGTAGGACGAGATCTGCGGGAAGCGGTTGATGCCGGCCTCCAGCAGCGACAGCAGCACGATGGCCAGCATGACGCCCGAGAGGCGACCGCGGCCGCCGTTGGGGCTGACACCGCCCAGCACCGCAATCAGTATGCACTGCAGCGTGTACTGGCTGCCGTAGTCCGAGCGGGCGACGGAGTAGTTGGCCAGCATGATCATGCCGCCCAGCGCCGCGCAGATGCCCGAAGCCGCATAGGTCTTGATGAGTATGCGGTCGACCTTCAGGCCGGAGAAACGTGCCACCTTTTCGTTCGTGCCGATCATGTAGATCTTCTTGCCGTAGGTCGTGCGGCTGATGATGAACCATATGATCACGGCGACAACCAGGAATATGATCAGCTGTACCGGAATCAGGCCGGAGACCGTGCCGCGCTTGCCTGGCACGACCTTGAGAATCTTGTTGTTGATGATTTCGGAATAGGAATCCGGTATGCCGCTGACGGCCTTGCCGTTGGTGATGACCATCGACACGCCCGTGAGCAGCTGGTTGATGCCCAGCGTCGCCAGTATCGGCGGGACCTTGATCTTGGAGATCAGCAGGCCGTTGCATGCGCCCGCGATCAGGCCGCAGATCATGGCCATGAGCAGTGCCGCCGGGATGACCCACGCAGCCGCCTCGCCCGCCTCGTTGACCCGGCTCTTCATGAACATGGCCATCATGATGCCGGTCAGGTTGGCGATGCCCACGGAAGAGAGGTCGATACCGCCCGTGATCATGCAGAGCATTTCGCCCAGAGCCATAAGGCCGAACTCCGGAAAGGTGGTGGCGATCTTCTGGAAATTCTTGATGGCAAAGAACTTGTCAAAGCAGGTGATTGCCATGAATATCAGCCACGCGGCCATCATCAGCACCAGACGGGAGATATGGCGGTCTCGCCTGTAGAGTTTGAGGATCGCGTTCATTTTGTCGCCTCCTTCTTCAGATTGCGCAGACCCGCCTTCTGAGCGCGGGTGACCTGCATGGCGGAGATGCCCGTGCCGATGACGATCAGAGCACCGACGAACACATCCTTCCACACGGTGGGAATACCGATGAGGATCATGGAATTTTCAACGGTCACGATCAGCGCCGTGCCCAGCATGCAGCCAAGGAGCGTGCCCGAGCCGCCCGCGATGGACGTGCCTCCCAGCACCACGCCGGCGATGATGTTCATTTCCATGCCCAGCATGTTGGTGGGATGCATCTGCTGCATCATGCAGATGCGGCACAGGCCCGCCAGCGCGGAGATCATGCCCACGAACACCAGCATTGCAAAGCGCGTACGCTTGACATTGAAGCCTGCACGATGCGCGGACGTCTCATTGCCGCCGATGGCATAGATGCCGCGGCCGAAGAGCGTGCGATTGAGGATGAAGTAGGCCACAATCAGCACCGCCACAAAGATCAGGAAGGTGGTGGGCATGCGCGACGTCAGACCGGAGGCCTTGTTCTCGGCCACAAAGAGCGCGGATGTGCCGAAGCTCTTCATGCCCGACGGGATCACCGCGAGCTGCTTGGAATTGAGCGTGCCCTGCATAAAGCCCTTGAACACGTTCGACGTGCCCAATGTTACGATCATGGCCGGCAGTTCAAAGTAGCCGATGAACAGGCCGTTGAGTGCGCCCAGCAGGCCGCCGATAACCAGCGTGATGAGTATGGGCAGCCAGATGCCGCCCTCGTAGCCGGCATCCAGCAGCATCTTCGTGGTGGCAAAGCCGGTCAGCGATGCCAGGGCCGGGAAGGATACGTCAAAGCCGCCGGAGACGATCACCATGAACTCACCGATGGCAAATATGCCCGGCACGACCATGGCGCTGAGCAGGTCTACGATGTTGTTGGGCGTAAAGAACTGCTGTGAGCGCACCTGTATGAGCAGGCAGAGCGCCACGAACACCAGTGCAATATAGAATTCGTTTCTGCCGGTCAGCTTCCGGAGTTTCTTCTTCATTCGTGAACACCCCCTTACATCATCTGAGAGAGCACGTCGTTCTCGGTCGTGACGGCCGGATCGAGTGCGGCGACGATTCTGCCGCCCTTCATCACCAGCAGGTCGGAGCAGTTTTCCAGAATTTCCGGCAGGTCATCGGAAATGATGATGACCGCCATGCCGTTGTTGGCCAGGTTCTGCAGAATCTTATGGATATCATGCTTGGAGCCGATGTCCACGCCCACGGTCGGGCCATTGAGGATCAGCACGTCCGGCTTGCAGGCCAGCCACTTGGCCAGCACGATGCGCTGCTGGTTGCCGCCCGAGAGCGTCGAGCAGGCATTCTTCGGATCGGGCGTGGCGATGGCCAGCTCCCTGACCCACTTGTTTATCTCTGCAGCGGTTGCCTTGCGGTCTATGATGCTCAGCGCTTTGCTCAGATGATCGATCTCGGATATCACAACGTTGTCCGCGATCGACTGCGGCAAAAACAGGCCCTCGCTGAGTCGATCCTCCGGAACATAGCCGATGCGGTTGTCGATGGCGTCGTTCACGTTGCGTATACTGATGGGACGGCCGTCCTTGATGATCTCGCCGGATTTTGCGCGACGCACACCGAAGAGCGCCAGCGCCAATTCCGTGCGTCCGGAATCCAGCAGACCCGTGATGCCCAGTATCTCGCCGCGGCGCAATTCAAAGGAGACATCCTCAAACGCGCCCGGCAGCGTCAGATGTCTGACCTCCAGCACATTCTGCTTGCTCTCGTAGGCCGGGGTAAACTTGACATCCTCGAACTCGCGGCCCGTCATATAGTAGGAGAACTTCTTGTCGTCCAGATCCGCCGTGTTGCCGCTGACAATCAGTTTGCCGGATCGAAGAATGGTGAAGCGCTCCGAAATTTCAAATACTTCGTTCAACTTGTGGCTGACAAACAGTATGGCGATGCCCTGTGCCTTGAGCTTGAGTATGATGTCAAACAGGGCACGCACCTCTTTCCTGGTCAGCGCCGTGGTCGGCTCATCCATGATGATGAGCTTGGCATTGAACATCAGTGCGCGGCAAATGGCAACCATCTGTTTTTCCGCAACGGTCAGCGTGCCGACCGTACGATCCAGATCCATTTCAAAATTGATCTTGCTCAGAGCTTCCGTGGCAATCTCGCGCATGCGGCGCTTGTTGACGAACTTGTGGCCCTCGGCCAGCTCCGTATTCAATGCCAGATTCTCCATCACCGTCAGATTCGGAAAGACGGAGAAATCCTGGTAGATAACCTGTATGCCCATGGCAATGGCGTCCAGGGGCCTGATGCGGCTGTATTTCTTGCCGTTGAATTCAATGCAGCCGGAATCCGGCTGATACACGCCGCAGATAACCTTGATCAGCGTGGACTTGCCGCAGCCGTTCTCTCCGGCCAGGCAATGGATTTCACCGGGCTTGATTTCCAGCGAAACGCCCGTCAGTGCCTTGACACCCGCAAATGATTTGGATATGTCCTCGGCTTTGAGCAGGTATTCGGACATGCTGTATCCTCCTTAGATCGGCGCACCACGCCGGCTTGATTCAAAACAACATTGGGGAGCCTTGCGGCTCCCCGCTGTTTATGTAGTTTAAGGATCCCCTGATTAATTCGGCGGCGAATCTGAGCGTGCCTTTCGCCCACCTATTTCCTGCAAAAATCTCGATTTACATCCAGTAAACCTTCGGTTTTTGCAGTCATAGGTGGAACGAAATTCACTGCTCAGCTTAC
>CAVINP010000063.1:0-11583 GCA_963643985.1 bacterium | reverse complement strand
ACGCCTGCAACTACTACCGCGTGGCCGTGACCATCGACGGTGTGGAAATCTGACATAACAATTTTAAAACCCCCGGCCGATTTGGCCGGGGGTTTTGTTGTCTGTCGGATTCAGTTACCGGTGACCGGTCAAACAGTGCTTTGGGTTCCCCTCACCATTCAACTGACCACTGATCACTATCCGTTTCTCCGCATCACACCACGCCCTGGGCGTACATGGCGTCGGCGACCTTCATGAAGCCCGCGACGTTGGCGGCCTTCTCGAAGTTGTTGGCGAAGCCGTACTCCTTGGCAGCTGCGGCGACATTGTTGTAGATGCCGACCATGATCTGCTTGAGCTTGGCATCGACCTCTTCGAAGGTCCAGGAATAGCGCATGGAGTTCTGGCTCATCTCCAGTGCGGAGGTGGCGACGCCACCCGCATTGGCCGCCTTGGCGGGGCCGAACATCAGGCCTGCGGAGACGATGGCATCGATAGCGTCCATCGTGCAGGGCATGTTGGCGCCTTCGGAGACGCAGATGCAGCCGTTGGCGATCAGCTTCTGTGCGGACTCGAGGCTCAGCTCATTCTGAGTGGCGCAGGGCAGGGCGATGTCGCACCTGATGCCCCAGATGCCCGCGCAGCCCTCGTGATATTCCGCGGTGGGATGATCCTTGATGTACTCGCGGATGCGGCCGCGCTGCACTTCCTTGATCAGCTTGATGGCGGGCAGATCCACGCCGTTGGCATCGTAGATATAGCCGTTGGAGTCGGACATGGCCACGACCTTGCCGCCGAGCGTGGTCGCCTTTTCACAGGCATAGATGGCGACGTTGCCGCTGCCGGAGACGACGACCGTCTTGCCCTCGAAGCTCTGGCCGTTGGCTTTGAGCATTTCCTGGGTGAAGTAGCACAGGCCGAAACCGGTCGCTTCCTTGCGGGCCAGAGAACCGCCGTAGCTGATGCCCTTGCCGGTGAGCACGCCGCAGTACTGGCCGGTCAGCTTCTTGTACTGGCCGTAGAGATAGCCGATCTCGCGTGCGCCCACGCCGATATCGCCTGCGGGCACGTCGCAGTCGGGGCCGATGTGGCGATACAGCTCAGACATGAAGCTCTGGCAGAAGCGCATCACTTCCATGTCGCTCTTGCCCTTGGGATCAAAGTCGCTGCCGCCCTTGCCGCCGCCGATCGGCAGACCCGTCAGGGAATTCTTCAGCGTCTGCTCGAACGCCAGGAACTTCACGGTGTCCAGCGTGACAGAGGGATGCAGGCGCAGGCCACCCTTGTACGGGCCGATGGCGCTGTTGCTTTGCACGCGATAGCCGCGGTTGACCTGCACCTGACCCTTGTCGTCCACCCACGGTACGCGGAAGGTGATCACGCGCTCGGGCTCCACGAACATGTCCAGCACGCCGGCCTTGACGTATTCGGGATGTGCTTCCACCACGGGCTCGATGGATTCGAGCACGCTCTTTACGGTGATCAGGAACTGCTTGTCGTTGGCATTGCGCTTTTCGACGGTGTTCATCAGATTAATCAGATATTCATTCTTCAGGCTCATTGGTTTTTCCCTCCCGCGATGAATTTTCGCTACCAGTATAGCGCGAAAACTGAATATTGTAAACTGTCAAATTGCAAAATCTTTTGGATAAATAATCCATTTAATTGTATAAAGCATGATTTAACATGCAATATTGCAGCTTTGGAGGTTTATCTTATGCAAATTATCATTCGCGGGACTTGAAAAATGCATTGCATTGGAATATAATGTCAGTCATCGGAAACCGGGGATCAGGGAATAGAGGTCACCGGTTGCCGGCAACTGAACACGGAGGTACAAAATGAACAGCATCATCATTCCGCAGGGATACAAATCGCCGCTGAACGTATACGACATGCAGGTCGCCATCGAATTCATCAAGCACAACTTTCAGAAGGAGCTGGCCTACGCGCTGAATCTGCGCCGCGTGTCCGCGCCGCTGTTCGTCACGGAAGCCTCCGGCCTCAACGACAACCTCAACGGCTACGAGCGCCCCGTCTCCTTTGACGTGCCCGCCGTGGGCGAGGAAGGTCAGGTCGTACACTCTCTGGCCAAGTGGAAGCGCTATGCCTTAAAGAGATACGATTTCCGCGTGGGCAAGGGCATCTACACCGACATGAACGCCATCCGCCGCGACGAGTCTCTGGACAATCTGCACTCGGTCTACGTCGACCAGTGGGACTGGGAAAAGGTCATCCGCCGCGAGGATCGCACACTCGATACTCTGAAGCGCATCGCGCAGGAGATCGTCGACTGCATCTGTGACGTCAGCCGGCGCCTCAACCGCGAATACTCCGGCATCCGCACGCAGCTCTGCCGCGAGATGAGCGCCATCACCACGCAGGAGCTGGAGGATCTCTATCCCGACATCCCCGGCGGCAGCGAGCGCGAAAACAAGTATCTCGAGGATCACAAGACCGCGCTGATCATGCAGATCGGCGGCAAACTGCACTCGGGCAAGCCGCACGACGGCCGCGCCCCCGACTATGACGACTGGGCGCTCAACGGCGATATACTCTTCTGGAACGATGTGCTGGGCCGCGCATTCGAGATCTCCAGCATGGGCGTGCGCGTGGACGCGGAATCCCTCATGCGCCAGCTCAAGCTGGCCGGCTGCGAGGAGCGCGCCAACCTGCCCTTCCATAAAATGCTCCTGAACGACGAACTGCCGCTTACCATCGGCGGCGGCATCGGCCAGAGCAGACTGTGCATGCTGATGATCGGCTGCGCTCACATCGGCGAGGTGCAGTCCAGCATCTGGGATAAGGAAACCCGCGAAAAGTGCGAAAAGGCGGGAATACTGCTGCTGTGAGCAGTGGGAAGATGCCGGATACCGGTGCCTAGGGATCCCCTGATTAATTCGGCGGCGAATCTGAGCGTGCCTTTCGCCCATCTACTTCTTGCAAAAATCTCGATTTACCTCCAGTAAACCTTCGATTTTTGCAATTGTATATGGGACGAAATTCACTGCTCAGCTTACCACCTCATTTAATCAGTGTATCCCTAGTACTGCGTTTTTAAAACAATCGGACCGATTGTCCCGACACGGGTTTCGTTCCCTGACCGGCATTAACATGCGCCGATGCCATTGCGGCATCGGCGCATGTTTTATATCTTCAGCTCCCCGAACAGTCTGGTCAGCCTGTTGATATCGATGGGCTTTGCGATGTGGCCGTCCATGCCCGCATCGAAGGCAGCCCGCCGATCCTCGTCAAAGGCGTTGGCCGTCATGGCGACGATGGGGATCTCGGCCTTGGCGTGATTCGCAAGTGCGCGTATCTTTCGGGTCGCCCCGTAGCCGTCCAGGTTCGGCATCTGTATGTCCATGAGGATCAGATCATAATACCCGGCCTCGTGGTTTTGCAGCATGTCGATGCAAATGATGCCGTCCGCGGCCACCTCGACCTTTGCGCCGAGGCGCTCCAGCAGCGCCGTCGCAATCTCGGCGTTGAGCTCGTTGTCCTCTGCAAGCAGTATGCGCTTGCCGTCCATGTTCTGCTTTTCGCCGAGTTGCTCGGCCTTTTTGGCCTCTTTCAGGAATTTTTCGGGATTGGCCACAAGCTTCAGGCGCATGCAGACCGTAAACGTCGTGCCTTCGCCGGGCTTGCTTTTGACTGTGATCGTGCCGCCCATCAGCTCCGTCAGCCTCTTGACGATGGCCATGCCCAGCCCCGTGCCCATGACCCCGCTCTGGGTGGTGTTCCGTTCTCTGGAAAAGGTGTCAAATACGTGCGTCTGGAATTCTTCCGTCATGCCGATGCCGGTGTCGGAGATTTCGCAGACGTATTCGCCGTAGAGCGGCGTGCCCGAGGGCTGTTCCGTCAGGCTCAGGCGTATCGTGCCGCCGTCGGGCGTGTACTTGATGGCGTTGGAGATGATGTTCAGAAGTATCTCGCGTATCTTCTGCGCGTCGGCCAGCACGTAGCGGTGCTCGATGTTGATCTCCCGCACAAAGTTGAGATGCTTTTTGCGGACATCGTTTTCAAACACGGTGCAGTAGCTCTCGTCCCTGAGATCGGCAAAATCATCGCTGAGCGTCTCGCGTCCGCTGTCGATTCTGGCGACCTCCAGCACGTTGTTGATCAGCCCCAGCAGGTATTCGCCGGAGACCCTGATCTTGTCAATGTAGTCCCGCAGCTTGTCGGGCTTGTCGATGTTTTGCAGCATCAGCTCGTTGAAGCCCAGTACGGCGTTCATCGGCGTGCGTATGTCGTGCGACATGCTGAACAGGAACGCGCTCTTGGAGGTATTGGCGGATTCCGCTTTGCGCTTGAGCACTTCCTTCACTGCCAGTTCCTTGCGCTGCTTTCGGATGTAGAGCATCAGCAGCGCGACGATGATAACGGCAATGCACACCAGCGAAAATGCGATCACGTGCAGGTGATCCAGAATGAAGTCTCGTGCGCCGTAGGTGCTGATCTGATCCACGTATTTATAGGTACAGTCGTAGCCGTAGGACGAACCCAGGAGCTTGAGCCCGCGGTTGATGATGGTCAGCGCCTGCGTGTTGCCGTGTTTGACGCCGAAGCACTTGCCCGTGCCCTCGGCCAGCTGCACATATGACAGGCTGTCATAGCCCGACCGGTCCGTGACAAACTGCACGCGCAGCGTGTCCATGATCGTGCCGTCGACCTCGCCGCTCAGCACGGCGTCCAGACAATCGCCGATGGTCGGATAGTACACGATTTCGGCGTCCGGATAGGTGCATGCGGTGTAGTCCTTTTGAAGGACGTTGCTCTCATTGACGGACAGTCGCCTGATATCTTCCTTTTCGCAGACGGTCTTGTAAAAGAGTGCGCCGCGATCGGAAATGACTTCGGTAGAGGCGCTGAGACCGCCCTGTTCCAGCCGCCACTGGTCACTGTCCACGGGGAAGCCGTAGTCAATCTCGCCCGACCCGAGCGCGGCCACGATGTCCTGATAGCCCTTGCAGGCCACGAACCGCACTTCCGGCATCGTATCAAGATCCAGCGCTTCGAGCGCCGCGGCGATCACGTCCGTCACGATGCCGCAGGCCTGTCCGTCGTCACCGGTTGCGGAATACGGCAGGTAGTTTTCCATATAGCCGACCCGGATCACGGGATGTTCCGCGAGCCAGTCCGCTTCCGCGTCCGTGAGCGCCTTGCTCACCTGGGATGTATTGAAGTTTTTGTATTGCAGCGTCTGCAATACATAGGGATCGACGGCGTTCATCAGCGAGACGGCCTCGTTGAGCTCGGCCAGCAGGTCGGGGCGCTGCCTGCTGACGGCCAGATAATAGGGCTCCTTGCCGAGGCTTGCGACCGAAGTGATCCATGTCACATTCAGACTGCGCTCAAAGGTGCTGGGCGCCAGATCGATACTGCCCTGCCTGAGGTCAGCATCCATTTCCGCAAAGTTGCTGTAGTATACAACGCTTGCCTCTATGCCGTTGCTCGAGAGCCAGTTTTCGGTGAACGTGGCCAGGCGGTTGCCCGAGATCAGGCCGATCCGCTTGCCGTTAAAGGACGTAAGATCGTCTGCGTCGACGGAGTCATCGTCCGAGCGCTTGTAGAGGTAATAGCGATCCTCGCCCATGGAGCTCTCCGGAAAGAGCATGAGGCCGGCGCGCTCCTCGGAATACGACATGGCGGCCATGATGTCGATCTCACCGCTGCAGAGCATGTCGTACAGATCCGACCAGTCGCCGTAGACGTATTCGTAGTCCCAGGAGCTGTAGTCCGCGATCTTTCTCAAATAGTCATAGCAGTAGCCGCTCTTGGCCTCGCCTTCGCCGCCCTCCTGAAAGGAAGCGCTGATAAACCAGCCGACGCGGACGGTCTTGTCTTCGTGCTCTGCCGCAAGAGCCGGGGCGGACAGTACAAGCAGGACGCACAAAAACACGCACAGAAGGTTTCTTAAGCCGGTTGCCGGGTGTCGTGCCATGCCAAATGACTCCTTTGGTACAGTATTTACAATACTATTGTAACCGAAACGCGCATAAAAATCAAATACTTTTTGGCATGAAAAGTAAATTTGGGGATTGGAAATCAGGGAACAGGGATCGGGGAACGAAACCCCTCAGCCTTCGGCAGTAGCGCGACCAGCCCGCGCAGCAATCCAAAGGATTGCCGCGGCGCTGCCGGAACTTCGCTTCGCGAAGTCTCCGGTGCGTACTTTCAGGGGCGCCAACCCATGCCTCCCCTGAAAGGGGAGGGGGACCGCTTGCGGTGGTGGGGTTTGCGGTGAGAGACTAGGGATCAGGGAACGGGAGAACGAAACCCCTCAGCCTCGCGTTCGCTCGGCAGCTCCCCTTTCAGGGGCGCCAAAAACCTCCCTCTTAGAGAGCGCGGCACCGCGAGCGGTGGTGGGAGTTGAAGCGAAGTACAACGAAACGAATTCCCCCAACTTTCCGTGAAGAACCATTGAATGGTTTGAACCCATGCCTCCCTTCCCGATGCGCCGAGGGCAAAGAAAAAACCCGAGCAATGTCGGGTTTTAAGTGTATCGGAAAACGCTTCAGTCTTCCCCGTCCGTGCCGTATATGAAGTCGTTGAGCAGTTTGGCGTTCGTCTCGAAGTTCGGCTTGATGCACCAGATGCCGTCATACGTGCCGGACTTGAACGTGCCGTCCGCGGGCAGGCGCAGCTCCTCGACCGTACTCAGATCAAGGCTCAGGCCCAGCTTGCCGATCTCCACGATCTCGTCCGTGGACAGGCTGGTCTCCACATAGTTGAGCAGCACTTTGACGACGGTCAGCAGCGTGGCGATGGTCGCACCGTTCTTGATTTTCTCGGCCATGGCCAGCAGCACGGTGCGCTGGCGCTCGGTGCGCACATAGTCACTGTCGATCTTGCGGATGCGGGCAAAGGCGGTGGCCTGATTGCCGTTCAGGTGGACGTTCTCGCCGCTCTCTTCCAGCTTTTCCATGCCGGAGAGGGAGGAGAGGTCAAACAGGCCCTTGTTGAGTGCCTTGCGCTCGGCTTCGGTTACATCGACATCGACGCCGCCCAGTATGTCGATGATCTCGGCAATGCCTTCCATGCTGATGAGCGCGTAGTCATCGATCTCCACGTCGAAGCATTTGTCGATGGCCTGTATCGTCAGTTCCGGTCCGCCCACGGCGCACAGCTCGGTCAGCTTGCGGTGCTGGCTCTTCGTGCCGGGCACGGGTACCCAGGTATCGCGCATCAGCGAGGTCATCTTCACCTGCTGCGTCTCGCGGTTGATCGACACGATAATCATGGAATCCGAGCGGGTGTGGTTGTTCGTGCTGTAGGAGTCGCAGCCCAGCAGCAGTATGTTCCACCAGTCTCCCTCACTCGTAAGAGATGCGCCCGCCATTGCGGCCGAGCAGCATCCGATCACCAGCACCATTGCCAGCACTACGCAGAATATCCTTTTGAGTCGGCTTGCCATTATCTGTATTATCTCCTGTCTGAAATGGTGGAATTTAGACGATACGAATCCGCCTTTCGTTCCGCCCAATTATATTAGGATGCAAATGTTTCGTTTGCAACGTCAGAGCGGTTATCAATAGTGGGCAAAACGGGGGTAGCGGCCGGTGATTAGTCGAATGGTGAGGTTTGATTCCTGCTCCCTCACTTCGCGTACTTGTATATCTGCTCCAGCACGCGGTCGATGCCGCCCTCCATCTTTTCCTTCGCCATGGCATCCATCAGCGTACCGCGGTCATGATACAGGCGGATAACTTCCTGCGGGAGCGTCTCGGAGGTCATGTCGTGCTGCTGCAGCACATGGCTGAGGCCGCGCTTTTCGAAGGATTCGGCGTTGAGGATCTGGTCACCGCGGCTGGCGCCCATCGGATAGGGAATCAGCAGCGCGGGCTTGCGCAGCGCCACGATCTCACACAGGCTGTTGCTGCCCGCACGGGAGATCAGCACGTCCGCGCAGGCGTAGGCATCGGCCATCTCGGCATCGAGGTATTCCACCTGCACATAGTTGGGCATGTTCATCAGCTCATCGCTGAGGTTGCCGCGGCCGCAGAGGTGCAGCACCTGGAAGCACTCCGTCAGCTTGGGCAGCGCCTCGCGCACGCACTCGTTGATCGCCTGGGCGCCGCTCGAGCCGCCGACCACCATCAGTACGGGCAGGTTCGCGTCAAGTCCGAAACGCTTCATGCCGCGCTCGGCATCGCCCTCGAAGATTTCCGGGCGGATCGGCGTGCCGGTGTACACGCCCTTGCCCTTGGCGTATTGCACGGCCTCGGGGAAGGTGCAGCACTGCGCGGACGCGAAGGGCAGGCAGAGCTTGTTGGCCAGACCCGGCGTCAGGTCGGACTCGTGCGTCACGACGGGCACGCGGTTGAAGTGCGCACCGTAGACCACGGGCACGGACACAAAGCCGCCCTTGGAGAAGACGACGTTGGGCTTGATCCTGCGTATGATGTGCGTGGCCTGCGTCACACCCCTGATCACGCGGAAGGGGTCGGAGAAATTTTTCGGGTCAAAGTAGCGGCGCAGCTTGCCGACAGACACACAGTGGTATTGCACGCCCGGCACGGCGGTGATGAGCTGCTGCTCGATGCTGTTGGCCGCACCGATGTAGTGCACCTCCCAGCCGTCCTTCTGCAGGCGCGGTATCAGCGCAAGATTCGGCGTGACATGGCCGCCCGTGCCGCCGCCGGTCATAACGATCTTCTTCATATGAGTACCCTCTTGTCTGTAGTGGTCAGTGATTATCAGTGGTCAGTGAAACGGCTTGGCCTGCTGCTCCCTGATCCCTAATCCCTAGAGCGTGTTTCTAAATTCGCCACGATGCATTTTCGGCGTCTTTGCCTGCATTTCTGCGTTGATTTCCCTTGATTTACCTCCAGTAAACCTGCGGAAAATCGCCTTGAACTGCAAGCAAATCCACTCGAAACTGCACATGTCTCATTTTAGAAACACACTCTAACGTTCGGTATTATACCATCCAAAATCCGAAAACTTTTTATCGTGCTGTAAAAAGTTCTTTTGTTTTCGCGCGAAATGATGTACAATTGATACGGACAGATTTTGGAGGACTGAAATATGAGTTATCAGGCGCTTTACCGCGCATGGCGGCCCAACACATTTTCACAGATCATCGACCAGGATGCCGTGGTGCGCACGCTGCGCCGCCAGGTGGAGACGGGGCACATCGGCCATGCCTACCTCTTCTGCGGCAGCCGAGGCACGGGCAAGACCAGCGCCGCGAAGGTCTTCGCGCGGGCGATCAACTGCCTGCACCCGGCAGAGGGCGACCCCTGCGGCGAGTGCGAGATCTGCCGCGCCATACAAAGCGAGACCTGCATGGACGTGATGGAGATCGATGCCGCGTCCAACAACTCCGTCGACGAGATCCGTGACCTGCGCGAGAAGGTGCGCTTTCAGCCCGCCATGGCCAGGTACAAGGTCTACATCATCGACGAGGTGCACATGCTCTCCCAGAGCGCGTTCAATGCGCTGCTCAAGACGCTGGAGGAGCCGCCGAGCCACGCCGTGTTCATACTGGCGACCACCGAGCCGCACAAACTGCTGCCGACCGTGCTCTCGCGCTGCCAGCGCTTTGACTTTCACCGCATATCCGTCAAGGCCATCGTGAGCCACCTGCACACGGTCTTAAGCGGCATCGGCCGCGAAGCCGGGGAGGACGCGCTCAACGAGATCGCCCGCGCCGCCGAGGGCGCGATGCGCGATGCGCTCTCTCTGCTGGATGTCTGCCTGTCGTTCACGGACGGCATCGTCACCGCGGAACTGACGCGCGATGTGCTGGGCACGGCCGGCCGCGATTTCATGTTTGATTTTGTCAACGCCGTCATTGCCTACGACGCGGCAACCGCGCTCACGCTGCTGGATGCCTCGATGCGCCGCGGCAGCGATCCGTGCCGCTTTGCGCAGGATGCCGCGCTGCACATTCGCAACGTGCTGCTGGGGAAAATCGTGGGCGAGGATCTGGAGCAGCTCGCGGAACTGACGCACGAGGACACGCTGCGCTTCATCGAACAGGGAAAAAATGCGGGCGAGGATCAGCTCACGCGAGACATGGACCTGTTCATGCGCGTGGACGGCGACACCAAATATTCCACGCAGACCCGCTCCGTGGTGGAACTGGCGATCGTCAGGGCCTGCCACCCCGAGCAGGAGGCGGACGCGAGCCTGAATGAGCGCATGGCAAAGATGGAAAAGATGCTTGCATCCGGCAAAATCGTGGCTTCTGCGCCCGCGACCGTCACCCCCGCAGTCAAACAGGAGAAGCCGGCCGAGAAAAAGACCGTGCCCGCCGCGCCCGCCGAAAAACCGCCCGAGGAATATGCGGCGGCCATGGAAAAGTTCGGCGAAATGGTGCCCAGCACGCGCAAGATGCTCTCCAAGGTGATCTTCGGCGGCTTTGACGGCAGCACCGTCACGCTGCTCTTTGACGGCACGAGGCGCATGATAAAGCCCCTGCTCGAGCGCAATATGGCTAAGATGGAGGAGGCGTTTACGCAGTCCTTCGGCGTTCCAGTGAAGGTGCGCATGCTCGATATGGACAGGGGAATCGCGCCGACGCTCGGTCAGACCGCCAAGCGCGTGATCGAGCAGTCCTACGACGTGTTCGGCCGGGACAAGGTGGAACTGACGGAGTGACGCGCAGCGAGGGACCGGGGATCAGTTGAATGGTGATGGTTGCAGAATTAACATACAATTCCACTGACCACTGCCCACTGACCGGACAACGGAGAAAACCATGACAAACCAAACGGAACTTCCCTTTTCCGACCACAGCGGTCACCGCGACCGCCTGCGGGAGCGGTTGCAGCGCCGCGGCGCGGATGGCCTGAGCGAGCGCGAAATGATGGAATTTCTGCTCTGCTACGTGCTGCCCAGACACGATGTCAGCGGCATTGCCGCGCAGCTGATCGACCGCTTCGGCAGCGTCCGCGCCGCACTCTGCGCAGGCGAGGACGAGCTGTCAAAGATCAGCGGCATCGGCAGGCATGTCGCCGCCTGGCTGGCCTGTCTCAACGAAAACCTCGATCTGTGCGAGGCTTCGGTCAGTGCGCCCAGACCCGCCTGCCGCGATCTGCCGAGCCTCACGCGCATGGCGGAGGACGTTTTGACGGTTTGGCCGGCCCCCTGCAGCGTGCAGCTGTGCACCGATGCCGCGGGTGATCTGATCTTTCGCCGCGAAATCTGTCCGTCCCTCGATTGGGGCGAAGCGAAGGCGCTGCGCATCGCGCTGGGCGATGCCATTGCCGCAAACGCGCACGGCGTGGTAATGCTGCTTCTGGGAGACGAAAAATCGCGTGCGCTCGGCGAATACGACCGCGCACACGCGAAGCGGTACGGCTACACACTGCGTCGCGCAGGTGTGGAGCTGCTGGATGTGGTTCTGTACCGCGACGGAAGGATCGGGGGAATAGGGGGTTAGGGATCCCCTGATTAATTCGGCGGCGAATCTGAGCGTGCCTTTCGCGCTATCCGCTTCTTGCAAAAACCTTGATTTACCTCCAGTAAACCTTCGATTTTTGCAATTGCGTCTAGCACAAAATTCACTGCTCAGCTTACCACCTCATTTAATCAGTGTATCCCTAGAGCGTGTTTCTAAATTCGCCACGATGCATTTTCGGCGTCTTTGCCTGC
>CAVINP010000062.1:0-11591 GCA_963643985.1 bacterium | reverse complement strand
AGTGAATTTCGTAACAGCAGTCGCGCCACTGCACATACGTGCAGGCGCGACCAGCTCGCGTAGCGATTTGAAAAATCGCCGCGACGCTGCTGAAAGCTCCGCGCCAGCTGGTCGCCGCTGCCGGACGCGGCAGTGCGGCGACTGCTGTCATTGCAGTGCGGCGGGTGCGTACGAAGTAGATGGGCGAAAGGCACGCTCAGATTCGCCGCCGAATTAATAAGGGGATCCCTAAACCCCTCCGGCCATTGCGCGGGCGGAGGGGTTTGTCGTGGCTGGATATCACAGCTTGCTTCGGATGATCTTGCCGCTCGTGGTCTTGGGCAGGCTCTCGCGGAACTCCACGATGCGCGGATACTTGTAGGGCGCGGTGTGGGTCTTGACGTAGTTTTGTATCTCCTTTTTAAGCTCATCCGTACCCTGCGTGCCCTTGACCAGCACGATGCCGGCCTTCACGACCTGACCGCGGATGTCATCCGGTGCTGCGGACACGCCGCACTCGAGCACGTAGGGCAGTTCCATGATCACGTTCTCGATTTCAAACGGCCCTATGCGATAGCCGGAGGATTTGATCACGTCGTCCGCACGGCCGACGTACCAGTAGAAGCCGTCCTCATCGCGCCACGCCAGATCGCCCGTGTGATAATAGCCGTCCCGCCAGGTCCGGGCGGTGACATCCGGGCTGTTGTAGTATTCGTAGGCCAGGCCGCAGGGAATGCCGTTTCGGATATTGATGCAGATTTCGCCCGTATCGCCCGTGGCCACCTCGTTGCCGTCGGAATCGATCAGATGCACATCGTAGAGCGGCACGGGCTTGCCCATTGAGCCGATCTTATGGCTGTCGCCCGCGATGTTGCCGATGATGAGCGTCGACTCGGACTGGCCGAAGCCCTCCATGATGCGAAGGCCCGTCGCTTTCTCAAACTGGCGGAACACCTCGGGGTTGAGTGCCTCACCGGCGATGGACGCATGCTGTATGGACGACAGGTCAAAGCGCGACAGATCCTGCTTGATGAGCATGCGGTACATCGTGGGAGGTGCACAGAATGTCGTGATATGGTACTTGGCGAACATCGGCAGTATCTTCTCGGCATCGAAGCGGTCAAAGTCATAAACGAACACCGCAGCCTCGCAGAGCCATTGCCCGTAGAGCTTGCCCCAGAGACTCTTGGCCCAGCCCGTGTCGGAGATGGTCAGGTGCAGACCGTCCGGGTTCACCTGATGCCAGTATTTCGCGGTGATGAAGTGCCCCAGCGGGTACTTGTAGTTGTGCGCGGCGATCTTGGGATAGCCGGATGTGCCGGAAGTGAAGAACATCAGCATCGGTTCCTCGCCGCAGGGCGCATCGTCCTTTCGAATAAAGCGGCGCGAGAACAGGTTGTATTCGGCATTGAAGTCGTGCCAGCCCTCGCGGCTGCCGCCGACCATGATCTTGGTAAGCGATCTGCCGATATCCCCCTCGGCGATGTCCACCTGATGTGCGGTATCGCCGTCGGCCGTGCAGAGTATGGCGCTCACCCCCGCCGCCTCAAAGCGGTAGGAGAAATCGTGCTCCACAAGCTGATTGGTCGCCGGTATGGCAATCGCGCCGATCTTGTGCAGACCCAGTATGGCAAACCAGAACTGGTAGTGGCGCTTGAGCACCAGCATCACGCGGTCGCCGCGCCTGATGCCCAGGGACGTGAAATAGTTGGCAGCCTGGGAAGAGCCGTCCTTGATGTCCCTGAAGGTGAATCTGCGCTCCGTGCCGTCCTGCGATATGTGCAGCATGGCGAGCCTGTCCGGCTTTTCGCGCCCCAGCGCATCCACGACGTCGAAGGCGAAGTTGAATCCGGTTTCGTTTTTGAAGGCGATCTTCAGCAGTTTGCCGCGCTCGTCCTCCGTGACATCGATGAAGCGCGTATGGATGCGCGTCTCATCGTCCGCATGCTTTGAAGCGCCGATCTCCGCCGCCTGTTCGCTGCCGGCTTCGGGCAGGGACGGCTCCTGCGGTCTGAGCACGATCGCATAGAACAGGCAGTCCTTGCCCTCGGCGGCCACCATGCCGTGCGGTATGGAGCTGTCGTAGTAGATGCAATCGCCCTCGTGCAGTATTTCCGTATGCTCGCCGACCTGGACCTTCATGCTGCCGCGTATGATCAGGTCGCATTCCTGGCCGATGTGGCTGGTCAGCTCGATGTCGGAGTAGAAGGCCTCGTCGGAATACTTGTTCTCGACGAAGAGCGGATCGGCAATGCGGTTCTGAAAGTCGGAGGCCATGTTGTAGTAGACCATCTCGTGGGCCTGCTCGATCTTTTGACCGCTGCCCGCGCGGGTGAGCGTGTAGGACCTGAGCTTGGGGCTGCTGCCCTCGATCAGATCCGTCACATCCACGCCGAAGGCCAGTGCGCAGCGGTACAGGAAGGCGAAATTGAGATCGTTCTCGCCCGCCTCACAGCGGCAGTATTCCGCCTCGCCGATGCCGGTCTTCTGTGCCATGTCCGCCGTGGTGAATCCCGAAATTTCGCGCAGCTCGCGGATGCGGCTCGCCATCTCCCGAATCTTGAAATCAAGGCCCGTCAAAGTCTGTTTCATGGTAATACCTCCGCTTCCTTGCATATAAAAAGCCCGCCTCAAAGAAACACTTTGAGACGAGCTGCATACAGCACACCCGCGGTACCACTCAAATTGCATCCGCCTCACGACGGATACCCCTCATCGGCTTCAGACAAAGCCTAAGCACTGACGTAGCTGACACGGGAGAGGTCTAACGGCCACACGGCTTTCTTCTCTCCGGCTCCGGAGCTACAGATTCGGCAGGCGGTTACCGGTTTTCACCAGACACCGGCTCTCTGAAACGCGACCTTGTCCGAACCCCTCTCCCTCACGGCCTTTGTTGTGATGCATTTTAGCGAAAAAAGCGTGCCGTGTCAAGTTTAGAATCCGTTAAATGAGTAATCGTCCGGTTGCATATGCAATCTTAACATCTGCAATGCTTGACAAACGCCGTATATGTCGATATAATCGATACAACTTCATTCTTCCGAAATGATTTCGGCAAGAGCAAAAGGCCGTGACCGGAAACAAGTAACCTGTCACCCGCGCGGATTCAGAGAGCCCCGGCAGCTGGAAAGGGGTATCGGCGCAGACGGGCGAATACATTCCGCAGCCGCACGCTGAAGGCGACGGATGGTCGTTGGGTAGGCGCTGACGGGGCTCTCCCGTTACAGAGAGCGGACAATGATGGTTGTCCGGTTGAGGTCTCACATGCTGATGTGTGAGGCGAAGAAGAGGTGGTACAGCGTTAATGACGCCCTCTGCATACCCGATAATTCGGTGTGCAGGGGGCGTTTTTAACTGCCTTCGGGCAAATACAATTTACGGGAGGACACGAACATGAAGAAAATTCTGGCTCTGGTTCTGGCTGCAATGCTGCTGGTCGCGGCAAGCGCAATCGCCGAGGTGAATCCCGCCGACATAACCATCGGCATCATGCAGTACGTGCCGCACGTGGCACTGGACAGCGCAGCCGAGGGCTTCCAGGCTGCTCTTCAGGAGAACGGCTATGCCGATGCAAAGATTGACCTGCAGAACGCGCAGGGCGACGCATCCAACCTTTCCACCATTGCCGACCACTTCATCGCCGACGGCGTAGACCTGGTGCTCTGCATCGCCACGCCCGCCGCGCAGACCATGGCCGCCAAGACCACCGAGATCCCGATTCTGGGCACGGCCGTGACCGACTACGTCGAGGCGCGTCTGGTCAACTCCAACGAGGAGCCCGGCGTGAACGTCTCCGGCACGAGCGACATGAACCCCGTTTCCGATCAGATCGCGCTGCTGAAGGAATTTGCGCCCGATGCGCAGACCGTCGGCGTGCTCTACGCCTCCAACGAGGACAACTCCATACTGCAGGCCTCCATGGCCAAGGAAGCCATCGAAGCGCTGGGCATGAGCTACGTTGAGGTGACCGTCACCAACTCCAACGAGGTGCAGCAGGCCACGCAGCAGATCGTCTCCGAGTGCGATGCGATCTACATCCCCACCGACAACGTATTTGCCTCCGCAATGTCCATCGTCTACGGTGTGACGGTTGAGAGCAAGACCCCCGTCATCTGCGGCGAGAGCGGCGAGGTTGAGAGCGGCGGCCTGGCAACCCTGGGCATCAACTACTACAACCTGGGCTACCAGACGGGCCTGATGGCCATCCGCGTGCTCGAGGGCGAGGACATCAGCAAGATGCCCATCGAATTTGCCACCAACTATGACTACTGCGTCAACGCCACCGTCGCAGAGGAAATCGGCATCGAAATCCCCGAGAAGTATCAGGACTACACGGTGACCATGGACGTTGCCGAATAACAGCTTAGATCAACAAGGAGCGACGCATTTATGGCACAGATACTTTTGGGTGCGGCAGCACTCGGCCTGATCTGGGGCATCATGACCCTGGGGCAGTACATCACCTATCGCATACTGGGCATGGCGGATATGACCGTTGAAGGCTCGCTGACTTTCGGCGCAGCCATCGCAGCCACGATGATCTACAACGGCATGAACCCCTATCTCACCCTTCTGTGTGCGCTGCTGGGCGGCATGGCAGCCGGCTTCTGCACGGGTGTGCTGCACACGCGCATGGGCATACCGTCACTGCTCTCGGGCATACTGACGATGATCGCCCTGTGGAGCATCAATCTGCGCGTGATGGGCAAGGCCAATGTGTCGCTCCTGCGTATGCCCACGGTGTTCACCTCCATTCAGGATCTGCTTGGAGTGAACGCAACATTCTCCATCATCATTTTCGGCATCGTGCTCTGTGCGCTGGTGGTGGCGCTGCTGTACTGGTTCTTCGGTACGGAACTGGGCAACGCCATCCGCGCCACCGGCAACAACAGCAACATGGTGCGTGCGCAGGGCATCAACAACAACAACATGGTCATACTGGGCCTGATGTTCTCCAACGGTCTGGTTTCGCTGGCAGGCGCACTGATTGCGCAGCAGCAGGGCTTTGCGGACATCCAGATGGGCACCGGCTCGGTCGTCATCGGTCTGGCTTCGCTGATCATCGGCGAGGTGCTCTTCGGCCGCGGCCATACAAGCTTTGCCTTTGCAGAGCGTCTGGGCGGCGTGGTGCTGGGCGCGGTGATCTACCGCATCATCATTGCGCTGGTGCTGAAGATGGGCATGAACGCCAATGACCTCAAGCTCTTCACCGCCATCACCGTGTGCATCGCGCTGATGCTGCCGAAGTTCAAATCTTACCTGAATGTCATTATCAGCTCCGCCGGGAAGGGAGGAAAGAAGGATGCTTGACGTACTGGGAATCAAAAAGGTGTTCAATGCGGGCACCGTCAACGAAAAGCGGGTATTCGAAAACCTCTCCATCCACTTTGACGAGGGCGACTTTGTGACCATCATCGGCTCGAACGGTGCGGGCAAGTCCACGCTGCTCAACTGCGTGGCGGGCGTGTTTCCGCTGGACGGCGGCGACATCAAAATCGACGGCCAGTCCGTGGCCAAACTCAGCGAGTTCAAACGTGCCAAGTTTCTGGGACGCGTCTTCCAGGACCCCATGATGGGCACGGCGGCGGACATGAACATAGAGGAAAATCTGGCGCTGGCGTATCGCCGCGGCAAGCGCCGCACGCTGAGGTGGAGCATCACCGATGCCGAGCGCGCTCTGTACCGCAAGGAACTGGCCAGACTGGGTCTGGGGCTGGAGGATCGCCTTACGGCCAAGGTCGGCCTGCTCTCCGGCGGCCAGAGGCAGGCGCTGACACTGATGATGGCAACGCTCAACACGCCCCGGCTGCTGCTGCTCGATGAGCACACTGCGGCGCTTGACCCCAAGACGGCCGCAAAGGTGCTCAAGATCACCGAGGAACTCGTTGCGGAAAAGCATCTGACCGCCATGATGGTCACCCATAACATGTCCGATGCCATACGTCTGGGCAATCGCCTGATCATGATGGACGGCGGGCGCGTGGTGGTCGACGTGAGCGGTGAGGAAAAGAAACGGCTGCACAAGGCCGACCTGCTCGAGATGTTCGAGAAGGCCGCGGGCCGCGAGCTTGCGGGTGACCGCACATTGCTGGGATGAGAAACAACTACATCATAGCGCGGGACAACGCGCAGAAGCTGTTCGTGCAGATGGATCAGGAAAAACTGATCCGCCTGCATGAACTGCATTCGGATAAAGAATATATATTCGTCTCCTATCTGGGAGAGGAAATGCGGATATCGCGCCGCGACGGGAGCATACTGTGCGGCAATGAGCAGGCAGGCTTTAATGCCACGCTTGCGATATTTGATTATCTCAGCCATGCGCCCACGCAGAGTGCAGGCAGATGGTGCGCCACCAACTCCCTGCCGCACGTGGGGCAGTCCCAGCCGAGCAGCACGCGGCTCTACGGGGTCTATGCCGAAAAATTCCAGAAAAACATCTCCGGTTTTGCGGCGGTTCTGGCCGGCATCAGCTGTGCCGATTTTGAAAAGGGCGATGTTTCGGGCGTGATTCCCGTATTTTCGGACCTGCGTCTGGCCGTTCGCTTCTGGGCGGCCGATGATGATTTCCCGCCGCAGCTGGACTTTTTCTGGGATGAAAACGTGCTCACGCGCCTGAGGTACGAGACGCTCTACTACGTGATGGGCGATTTTCTGGAGGATGTTTCCCGGAGAATGAGCTGACGGTGCAACGGTGGCCGGTGATCAGTGGTCACCGGAATGACTGAGAGTCAGTTGCCGGATACCGGTTGAATGGCTTGCGGTTGGCGCCCCTGCAAGGGGAGCTGCCGAGCACCGGCGAGGCTGAGGCGTTGGCTTTCCCCCGGCTTTCCGTAATGAACCATTCTTTTTTGATTCAGGAGCTCCAAAAGCAGGTGACAAAACGCCTGCTTTTATGTTATAATGCTATTGAGATTCATGCATTCAAGCAGATGAACAATTGAAAACCGGAGGTTATTTGATATGGTTAATCTTGAAAAAGCCGTGATCGGCATTGAACTGGGATCGACCCGCATCAAGGCGGTGCTCATCGACGAAAATCATGCACCCATTGCAACGGGCAGCTTTGACTGGGAAAATCAGCTGGTGGACGGCGTGTGGACGTACGGTCTGGACATCATCCACAGCGGTCTGCAGGCCTGCTATGCCGATCTGAAGCGCGATGTGCGCGAAAAGTTCGGCGTGACGCTCAAGCGCGTGGCTGCCATCGGCATCAGCGCCATGATGCACGGCTACATGGCCTTTGACAAGCAGGGCAAGCTGCTGGTGCCCTTCCGCACCTGGCGCAACACCATCACGGGCGAGGCTGCCGCGGCGCTGACCGAGCTGTTCCACTACAACATTCCTCTGCGCTGGAGCATTTCCCATCTGTATCAGGCGATTCTCAACGGTGAAGAGCACGTCGGCAGCATCGACTATGTCTCCACCCTCGCAGGCTATCTGCACTGGCAGCTGACGGGCAGGCGCGTACTGGGCGTGGGCGATGCCTCGGGCATGTTCCCCATCGACCCCGCAACGCATACCTACGACGCCGCCATGCTCGAAAAGTTTGCCGCGCTCGTTGCGCCCAAGGGTTTTGCCTGGAAGATCGCCGATATCCTGCCCACCGTGCTCTGCGCGGGCGAAGATGCCGGCACGCTGACGGCCGAAGGCGTACGGATGCTCGATGCCGAGGGTGATCTCGAGGTCGGCATCCCGCTCTGCCCGCCCGAGGGCGATGCGGGCACGGGCATGACCGCCACCAACGCCGTGCGCCAGCGCACCGGCAACATCTCCGCAGGCACGTCCGTGTTCTCCATGACGGTGCTGGAGAAGCCCCTGCAGAACGTGGATACCGCCATCGATCTGGTCACCACGCCCTCCGGTTCTCTGGTGGCCATGGTGCACTGCAACAACTGCACTTCCGACCTGAACGCCTGGGCGGATCTGTTCAAACAGTTCTCTGCCGCCATCGGTGTAAATGTTGACGGCAATACGCTCTACGGCGCGATACTGAACAGTGCGCTCGAGGCCGATGCGGACTGCGGCGGCGTGATGACCTACGGCTATTTCTCCGGCGAACCCATCACTGGCTTTGATGCCGGCCGTCCGCTGATGGTCAGAAAGCCCGATGCCAACTTTACGCTGGGCAACTTCGCACGTTCCATCGTGTTCTCTGCTCTGGGTGCCATCAAACTCGGCCAGCGCAAGCTCGACGCGGAGGGCGTGAAGGTGGACCGCATGATGGGTCACGGCGGCCTGTACAAGACCAAGACCGTCGGTCAGAAGCTCACTGCAGCCGTGTTCAACGCGCCCGTGTCCGTGATGGAGACCGCAGGCGAAGGCGGTGCATGGGGCATCGCGCTGCTGGCGGAATACATGGTGCGCCATGCAGAGGGCGAGACGCTGGAGGACTATCTGGACAACAAGGTCTTCACCGGCATGAAGTGCGTGACCATCGAGCCCGATCCCAGGGATGTCGCGGGTCTCGAGAAGTACATGGAAGGCTATGTCGCGCTGCTGCCCGCCGAGCGTGCCGCGGTGGACAACTTCTGATTCCCGGGAACAAAACCGCACACTATTTCGTCAAACGGGAGCTGCCTCTTGCCGGGCGGCTCCTGTTTGATTTAAATGAAGGAGAAATTCACCATGTCAAAGACGGCTTCGGTAATCAACACACTGATACTGATCGCAGGCCTGCTGATGATCGTCTACTATCTCGCGCTGGGACTGTGTGTGCGCTTCGGGCAGTCGCTGATGTTCCTCTGGCCGACCGTTGGCATTCTCTGCGTCGCACGCTACTTTTTTTGGAAACATGCATCCCGCGTCGGCAGGCTGCCGGGCGGCGTTATTCTGACTGTTTTGCGCGTAGCCGTGCTGGCGCTTGTAGCCTTCTTTCTCGTTACCGAGTGTGTCATTGCCGTGGGCGGCATGGGCCGAGCGACGCAGGGGCTTGATTACATCGTGGTGCTGGGGGCACGCGTCAACCCCGACGGTCCCAGCGGAGCACTGCGCAACCGCGCTGCCGGGGCTGCAGCGTACCTGCAGGAAAACCCCGATTGCAAGGCCGTGCTCTCCGGCGGTCAGGGCTCGGACGAACCCGAGAGTGAGGCGGCGTGCATGTATCGCCTGATTACCGAGGCCGGCATAGACCCCGACAGATTGATTTTGGAGGCAAAATCCACCGACACGTCCGAAAATCTGCGTTTCAGCCGCGAACTGGTGCCGGACAGCGCAAGTGTGGGCATCGTCACGAACAACTTTCACATCTTCCGCGCCCGCGCTCTGGCGCACGGACTGGGCTGGGATGTGTCTGCCGTCCCCGTGGCGACCAGTCTGATCTCCTGGCCGCACTACATGATGCGCGAGTTTGTCGGGCTGATGCACGACATGCTGCTGGGGAGGCTGTAGTGATTCTCCGTCACTTCTCCCGCTCTGATTCTCCATCCGTTTGACAATTGGTGTAACGAACTCATCGCCCGATGTGGCTCGCTACGCCAAATTTTTTTGCGTTTACGCAAGATGTGCTAAATTTTGCCCCGATTGGATGTTGACCGCAGACGAAATATTTGTTATAATTTTATGCGTGAAAAGGTTTTCCGACAAACAGACAGAGGTGCATAAACAATGGATCGGAAATTTATACTGAGCTGCGGTTCAACTGTGGATCTCCCGTATGCCTATGTGTCCTCGCGCGATATCCCGGTTATTTTTTACGGTTACGCCGTTGAGGATAAAGAGTTCGTGGACGACATGGAGCGCGACCCGAACGCACTGAAGCATTTCTACGACATACTGGCCGACGGCAAACTGCCGCGCACGTCCCAGATCAACGAAAATGCCTATCTGCAGTTCTTTGACGAGCTGCTGCAGCGCGGCGATGTGCTGCACATCGCGTTCGGCTCGGGAATGTCCGGCTCGGTCAACAACGCCGAGCGTGCGGCCGAAGAACTGCGTGAAAAGTACCCCCAGCGCAAGATCGTCGTGGTTGACTCGCTCTGCTCCTCCTCCGGCTACGGCCTGCTGGTGGACTATGCCGCGGATATGCGCGATGCGGGCGCAAGCCTCGAGGAAACCGAGGCGTGGATCATCTCCCACCGCATGAAGGTGCATCACCAGTTCTTCTCCACCGACCTCTCCTTCTATCGCCGCAGCGGCCGGATGTCCGGCACGGCGGCCACGCTGGGCGCGATACTCGGCATCTGCCCCATCATGCGCCTCAACGACGAAGGGCGCATCATCGCCTACGACAAGGTGCGTGGCAAGAAAAAGGCCATAGCCGAGACCACACGCATCATGCTGGAGCATGCCGAGGGCGGCGCGGACTATGACGGCAAGTGCTTTATCTGCAATTCCAACTGCCGCGAGTCGGCAGAGGCGCTGCGTGACAGCGTCGAGCAGGCCTTTCCGAAGCTCAAGGGCAAGATAGTCATCACAAATATCGGTACGATCATCGCCTCTCACTGCGGGCCGGGCACGGTGGCCGTGTTCTTCCTGGGCGATGAACGCAAGCCGGCTTGATAAACGGAAGGAATGAAAAATGGCTGACAAGAATTATCGCGCGGAGCTGGTCGGCGTGTTCGGCGATCCGGTGGACGGCAATCCCACCTGCGTGGTCGAAGAGGCCGGCTTTGAGGCACTGCATCTGAACTGGCGTTATCTGACCTGCCGTGTGGCAGTTGAGGATCTGGAGGACGCTATGCGCGGTCTGCGGGCCGTGGGCATGCGCGGCGTAAACCTCACCATGCCGCACAAGATCGAGGTCATCAAATACCTGGACGAGCTCAGCCCCGCTGCAAAGATCATAGGCGCAGTGAACACGGTTGTTGCCAAAAACGGCAAGCTGATCGGTGAGAACACCGACGGCAAGGGCTTTGTGAAGTCCCTGCAGGATGCGGACATCGCACTCGCGGGCAAGACCGTTACCATACTGGGTGCAGGCGGTGCGGCGCGTGCCATCGCCGTGGAATGTGCGCTGGGCGGCGCGAAGAAGATCAACATCGTCAACCGCAACGCGGGTCGCGGCGAGGAACTGGTCGGTGTCATCACTGCGAACACCCAAGCCGAGGCAAGCTACTTCCCCTGGAACGGCACGGTTCAGCTGCCACAGGATACCGGGATACTCATCAATGCCACCTGCGTAGGCCTCTTCCCCGAGACCGACAGCTGCCCCGACATCGACTATGACGGCATCAAACCCGGCATGCCTGTCTGTGACGTGGTGTTCAACCCCGTCATGCCCGTATTCCTGAAAAAGGCCCGGGAGAGGGGCGCACGGGTGCTGACCGGCCTTGGCATGCTGGTCAACCAGGGTGCACTGAATTTCGAGCTCTGGACGGGCGAAAAGGCCCCGATCGAAATCATGACCGAGGCGCTCAGGAAGGAATTCGAAGGAGAATAAAACAATATGCAAGAGGCGATATCCGATCGCCTCTTGCATGTTTTTTGGGGGATGATGCTACCAACCCCTCAGCCTCGCATCCGCTCGGCAGCTCCCTATAGCAGTCGCTTCGCGGGTTCCGGCATCGCCGCGGGTGCGTAGGAGCAGTGGTGGCGTTAGACAATCCTCCCGGCTTTCCATGATAATCCTCATGCCGGCGCGGCGACCGGCACAAATAGGGATGAAAACGGAT
>CAVINP010000061.1:0-11627 GCA_963643985.1 bacterium | reverse complement strand
CTGATTCCCTTCCCTGCTCTGATAATTCATATATCCTCTTTTATACCGATAACAACGGCCGTCTCGCGCGAGGCGGCCGTTGTTGTTTTTTGGAGGTTCATCACGAAACCCCTCCACCGCTGACGCGGTCCCCCTCCCCTTTACAGCAGTCGCGCTACTGCCGAAGGCAAGCGCGACCAGCCCGCGCGAATCCTTCGGATTCCGGCGCTGCGCTGCCCAAGCCCTGCGCAGCAGGTCTTGGGTGCGTTGCAGGGAAGGCATGAGTTTCGGAAAACCAAGAAGATGCTAAAAAGTCGGCTTGACGATGCGGGACGCATATTTTATAATAGAAAGCGGTAACTGAAATCGGTAACTCACACAAAGGATGTGGCGGCATGGCACTCAAGGCGTACAGGACGCTGATTCGGCAGAGCGAGGACAGTTTCATCATCAACAAATCGCGCTTCATCGGCTACGGCTGTCCCTGCGAGACGGAGGAGGCGGCGCTGGATTTTCTGGCGCAGATCCGCACGCGTCACCGCGATGCAACGCACAACTGTTATGCCTACATCATCGGCGCGAACATGGGCGTGATGCGCTACAGCGACGACGGCGAACCCGGCGGCACGGCCGGCATGCCGATCATAGAGGTCATGAAGGCGCGGGGCGTGACGAATGCCTGCGTGGTGGTGACGCGCTACTTCGGCGGCATACTTCTGGGCGCGGGCGGGCTGGTGCGTGCCTATTCCCAGGGCGCGGCCGCGGCGATCAATGCCTGCGGCGTGGGCATGATGCATCCGACGGCGCGATACCTGATGGAGATTCCCTACCCGATGCTGGGGCGCATGGAGCACTATCTCAAGGGCGAACCCATCATCGTGGAGGACAAGAGCTATACGGACGTGATCAGCTTCACCTTCATCGTGCGCGAGGCGGACGAGGCCGACTTTCTCAAGCGTCTGACCGATATGTCCGAAGGGCGCATCGAGCCGCTGCGCGTGGAGGAAATCATGCTGGCCTGGCCGGAGGAGGACGCGCAATGATACGCCATGTGATTCCCGTAAGCGTTCGGGAGATGCCGCTGCGGCAGTACCTGAAGCGCGGCTGGCCGCTGATGCCGGGCTTTGTGCTGCAGGGTCTGCTCAAAAAGCGTGACGTGCGCAGAGACGGTGCGAAGCTGGGCGGAGAGGACATCGTGCGCGGCGGCGACGAAATTGCGATCTACGCGCCGGACAAATACCTGCTGCCCGCGGTGGAAGTGCTCTTTGACGACGGACACCTCATGGCGGCGGTCAAGCCGCAGGGGCTGCCTTCCCTGCCCGACGCGGACGGCGTGGGCGCGGACACGATGCAGGCGCGGCTGGAGCGCATTCACCCGGGGACGCGGCTCTGCCACCGTCTGGACGCGGGCACGGGCGGCGTGATGCTGGCGGCGTCGGACGATGAGACATACGAACAGGCCTATCTGGCCTTCAAGGAGCATAAGATCGAAAAGCGCTATGCGGCGCTGCTCTGCCGCAGGCCGAGGAAGGACGCTTCGGTGCTGCACGCCTACCTCACCAAGGATGCCGCGCATGCCGGCGTGCGCGTGACGGATGCGCCCACGGCCGCGTCCAAGCCCATCGAGACGCACATACGCGTCACGGGAGCGCAGGGCGACTTCTGGCGCGTGTCGATGTCGCCGATCACGGGGCGCACGCACCAGCTTCGCGCCCACGCGGCGCACATTCACTGCCCGATACTGGGCGACGACCGCTACGGCGATCGGGACATCAACCGCAGATACGGCATGGAGCATCGGCTCTGCCTCTGGTGCGAGGAGATCGGCATTCCCGAGGGCAGTCCGCTGCTGCGCTACGTCGGGCAGAAATTCCATGCGGCTGCGCCGGAATGGGTGAAAGAAAAATGATTGAGGATATCAGGCTGATCGCGCTGGATCTGGACGGCACGCTGATGGACAGCGACAAACACTTTCCCGAGATCAACTGCCGCGCCCTGCAGAGATGCGAGCGGGCGGGCATACACGTGTGTCTGGTCAGCGGACGAAGTTTTGAACTGATGCGCGGTTTCGCGCGGGAACTGGGCATAAGGCCGATGTTCGCGGCCTCCAACGGCGCGCGCATCGAGCAGGGCATCGACGGGGAGACGATTGAGGAGCACAGCTTTGACGTTCCTGCCGCGCGGCGCGTGCTGGATACGCTGGAGCAGAGCGGACTGTACTTCAACTATTACACCCGCGGCCGCTGCTACATGGGCAACGTCTGCGCCAAGGCGGCGCTGGGGGCCAGGTACGACCATCACACGCCCGGCATCACGGGCGAAGCGCCGTACACCTACGAGACGATATGCGATGATGAGCGCCTGCATGCGGACATCGGGCGCGGCGTGTACAAGTTCGTGGCCATGGGCAGCCCCTACGACCCGCGCTTTGACCGTCTGCGTTCCGCGCTTGCGGACATGAAGCTCTCCGTATCGAGTGCCTCGACGCGCAACATAGAGTTCATGCCCACGGGCGTGGACAAGGGGCATGCGCTGCGCGTGCTCTGCGCGGCGACGGGTGTTGATCTGCATCAGGCCATGGCCTTCGGCGATCAGACAAACGATCTGCCGATGCTGAATATCTGCGGTTGGCCCGTCGTGATGGCAAACGGCGTGGACGCGGTCAGGGCGCACGCACGCATCATTGCGCCGGACCACAATCTGGGCGGCGTGGGGCTTGTAATCAACAAATATCTGTTCGGAGATGAAGACATATGATGCACATTGTGCTGGTGAACCCCGAAATTCCGCAGAACACGGGCAATATTGCCCGCACCTGCGCGGCGACGGGAGCGATGCTCCACCTGATCAAACCGCTGGGCTTTGAGCTGTCGGACAAGTATCTCAAGCGCGCGGGGCTGGACTACTGGCACCTGATGACGCTGGAGGTACACGAGAGCTGGGCGGAATTTCGCGCGAAGTATCCCGAGGCGAACATGCATTACGCCACCACGAAGGCCCCGCGCGATTACTGCGGCGCGACGTACCGGGACGGGGATTTTCTGGTCTTCGGCCGCGAGACGAAGGGTCTGGACGAAGCGCTGCTGGCAGAAAACTACGACAAATGCGTGCGCATACCGATGAAGCCGGACGCGCGGAGCCTGAATCTGTCCAATTCCGTGGCGATACTGCTCTACGAGGCACTGCGCCAACAGGGCTTCCCCGGTCTCTCTTCCGAGGGGCATCTGCACGGCACGGACGCAGGCGAATGGAAGGATTATGTGTGATTCAGCGGATAGTGGTCAGTGAAACAGCGCGGTGCTGACCGGTGGTCACTATTGAACCGGTAACCGATATCTGAAACAAACGGAGGACAATTATGAAAAAAACACTCGGCGTCGGCGTGGTCGGCTGTGGCATGATCAGCGACATCTATCTGACGAACATGACTCACAAGTTTACCAATCTGGAAGTCAAAGCCTGCTGCGCGGGGCACATCGAAAATGCCGAGCGCAAAGCGGCCAAGTACGGCATCCGCGCAACGACGTTTGAGGAGATGCTCAAGGCGGACGATATCGACATGGTGGTCGTGCTCACGCCCGCGCCGACGCACTACTCCCTGATCAGGGCGGCGCTGTCGGCGGGCAAACACGTCTATTCCGAAAAGGTGATTGCGCTGGAGTATGCGCAGGCCGAGGAACTGCTGCAGCTGGCAAATGAAAAGGGACTGTATCTGGGCTGTGCGCCGGATACCTTTCTGGGAGCGTCCCTGCAGACGGTGCGCCAGGCCATGGACGACGGCCTGATCGGCACGCCGACGGGCTTTGTGGTCTCCGCCAACCGCGATCTGGACTATTTCGTGTCGCACTACCGTTTCCTCAGTCAGGCGGGCGGCGGCATCTGCTATGACTACGGCGTGTACTATCTCACGGCGCTGGTGGCACTGCTGGGCCCGATGGCGCGGGTGAGCGCGGTGGCGGGCAACCGCAAGGAAGTGCGCGTCAATCCCGTGCACGGTGAGGCGGACTTCGGCAAAGGCTATCCCTTTCCGAACGAAAGCTACGTCAGTGCCGTGCTGGAGACGAAGAGCGGCGTATCCGGCTGCTTTGCGCTCAACGGCGACAGCGTGATCGATGACCTGTCATACTTCCTGATCTACGGCACGAAGGGCATGCTCAAGATCGGCGACCCGAACCACTTCGGCGGCGAGGTGTATTACGTGCCCAACTGCGAGGCGGAGGGTGAGACGAAGATGCAGCGCATGGAGACCGCTCTGCCCTTCGGCGAGAACAGCCGCGGCGTGGGCCCTGCGGAGATGGCGGACGCGATTTGCAGCGGCAGAGTGCATCGCGCCAATGCCGAGATGGCCGCGCACGTGCTGGACGTAATTGAGATGATCATGGCAAGCGCCAAAGCCGGGAAAATGCTGCCCATAAACTCCTGCTGCACGCGCCCCGAGCCGCTGCGCAGGGAAGATTCCGCAGCCTGGGCGGCGCAGGAGTAAACGCTGCGCGTCAGTGATGAAGAAGGGACCGGGGACCGGGAGAACGCGGGGAGACGCCCCGTTTCCGTAACTCCCGGTCCCCGGTCCCTATTCTCTGATCCCTCAGCCATCAGCCCCACAGCAGGCTCAGCATCGGCACGATCTGTTTCTTGCGGCTGAGCACGTGCGGCAAAAAGCAGGTGTTGCCGTTCACGGCGACGTTGAAGGCCTGGGACACGGTGTCCTCCTCGCCGATGCACAGCAGCTGCGTGCCCTCTCTGAGCACATCGGTGAGCATCAGCAGCATGGCGTCGTAGTGCTTCTCGCTCTTCGTCTTGCGCATGAGCGAGAGCAGCTCGTCGCGGCGCTCGAGGATATGCTCGGAGTCGATGCAGGTCACCTGGCCGATGCCCAGGTTGTGCCCCGCGATGTGGAACTCCTTGAAGTCCGAGAAGAGCAGCTCGTCACAGCTCTTGTTGTCGCTGGAGGAGGCGGCGAATATCTCGTAGCCCAGCTCATCCAGCGAAATGCCGGCGATGCGTGCCATGCACTCGGCCATGCGGCGGTCGCGGTCGGTGCAGGTGGGCGACTTGAACATGACCGTATCGGATACGATGGCCGAGGCGATCAGGCCCGCCATCTTGTTGGTGGGCACGATGCCCTTTTCCTGATACATGCCCGCGATGATCGTGGCGGTGCTGCCCACGGGTTCGTTGCGGAAGAACACGGGGTTCGTGGTCTGGATGTCCGCCAGGCGATGGTGGTCGATGATGCCCAGCACCTCGGCCTGTTCGAGGCCGAAGACCGACTGCGCGGTCTCGTTGTGATCGACCAGCACCACGCGCTTGCGGCGCGGGCGCAGCAGGTGATAGCGCGAGAGCGTGCCGACCACCTGCGCGTGCTCGTCCAGTATCGGGTAGCTGCGGTAGCGGCTCTTGAGGACGATCTCACGCACGTCATCGATGTAGTCGTCCAGGCGGAAGGATACGATCTCGGTCTCGATGCAGATGCGGCCGACGGGAATCGCGTGATAGATCAGGCGCGAGGCGCGGTTGATGTCCAGCGGCGTGGAGATCACGCGCGTTTGCGTGCACTTTTTCAGAAGCTGCGGATCGATCTCGGCCTGACAGAGCACGAGCGTCTTGACACCGGCCTCGATGGCGGCAAGGATCACGTCGTTCTGCTGGCCGCAGAGCAGTATGCAGTCGTTGCCGGTGAATATCGGCGCGTCGTGTGCCTTGGGCATGGCAATGACGACCTCGCCGGAGATGTTCTCCGACAGGCTCATTTCCTCGTTCAGGTCGTGCCCCTCGAGCACGCTCAGCAGGTTGAACAGCGGTATGTTTTCGATCACGGGATGCTCGATGGAGCGCATGTCGTAGGCGGCGATGTCGCCCTTGGTCAGCATACCGCAGATGTGGCCGTCGTCCCCCACCACGGGCACGGCGGGAATGGCGGCATCCTGCAGCACGCCCCACGCGCGGTTGACGGGCACGGCAGAGCTCAGTGCGGGCGGCGTGTCATAGTCCAGATCGCGTACCTGCGTGCGCAGGTTGTGGATCAGCACCGGCGCGGCAAAGCCGAAGCGCGAGAGCACCATCTGCGTCTCGTCCGAGAGATGTCCCAGGCGCGCGGGCACATATTCGCGGTCGCCCAGCGCGTTCCTGAGCGCGGCATAGGCCATCGCCGACACGATCGAATCGGTGTCGGGGTTTCTGTGGCCGGTTACATATATCGTTTCCATGCGGGTCTGCTCCTTGGTTTTTGCTTATGACCAGTATAAACCATTTTTCGCTTCTTGACAAGGCTTGAATTCTGTGCTATACTCCATCCAATGATGCGGGGAAGGCGGCATGGAGCTATGGGCAACATGATGAACATGGTGATGATGATGTGCAGTACCGCCTTTGACGCAATCTGATACGGTTTCGGATGCGATATCGAAGGCGGTTATGGTGCATGCCATGATCGCCTTTTTTGTATCCATCCGGAATCACGAACCCCACCCCGCCGACCACTGTTCCACTGACCACTGACCACTAACACAAGGGAGGCACTCATATGTCCGGCATCGGCACGAAATGCGTACAGGCGGGCTACACGCCCGGCAACGGCGAACCCAGACAGATCCCCATCATCCAGAGCACGACCTTCAAATACAACAGCGGCAACGACATGGGCAAGCTGTTTGACCTGGAGGCCGAGGGCTATTTCTATTCGCGCCTGCAGAACCCGACCAACGACATGGTCGCGGCCAGGATCGCGGCCCTCGAGGGCGGCACGGCGGCCATGCTGACCTCTTCGGGTCAGGCGGCCAACTTCTATGCGGTGTTCAACATCGCCTCCTGCGGCGACCACGTCGTGTCCTCCTCGAGCATCTACGGCGGCAGCTACAACCTCTTTGCCGTGACGATGAAGCGCATGGGCATCGACTTCACCTTTGTCGAGCCGACCTGCACGCCCGAGGAGCTGGACGCGGCATTTCGCCCCAACACAAAGGCCGTCTTCGGCGAGACGATCGCCAACCCCGCGCTGACGGTGCTGGACATCGAAAAGTTCGCCCGCGCGGCGCACAGCCACGGCGTGCCGCTGATTGTGGACAACACCTTTGCCACGCCGATCAACTGCCGCCCGTTCGAGTGGGGCGCGGACATCGTGACGCACTCCACCACCAAATACATGGACGGCCACGCGGGCGCGCTGGGCGGCTGCATCGTCGATTCCGGCAGGTTTGACTGGACGGCGCACGCGGACAGGTTCCCCGGTCTGTGCACGCCCGACGAGAGTTATCACGGCGTGACCTACACCGAGCGCTTCGGCCTTGGCGGCGCGTACATCACCAAGGCCACCGCGCAGCTGATGCGCGACTTCGGCTCCATTCAGGCGCCGCAGAACGCCTACTACCTCAACCTGGGGCTGGAGAGCCTGCACGTGCGCATGAAGCGGCACTGCGAGACCGCGCAGAAGATCGCCGAGTACCTCAGCCGAAACGACAAAATCACCTGGGTGCAGTACTGCGGTCTGCCGGGTGACAAATTCTACGAGCTGGGACAAAAGTACCTGCCGAACGGTTCCTGCGGCGTGGTTTCCTTCGGTGTCAGGGGCGGCCGCGCGGCAGCCGAGGCCTTCATGGGCCGACTGAAGCTGGCCTCGATCGAGACGCACGTGGCCGACTCGCGCACCTGCTGCCTGCACCCCGCCTCCACCACCCATCGCCAGATGAACGCGCAGGAGCTGATCGCTGCGGGCGTGTCCGAGGACCTGATCCGCTATTCCTGCGGTCTGGAGGACGCGGACGACCTGATCGCGGACATCGAGCAGGCACTGCGCTGAAGCGAGGGACGAGGGATCGGGGATTGGTTGAATGGTCTGACGGCCAGCCGAGGCCCAGCCATTCAACCGGCCACCGGCCACTAAAAAAGGAAGGAGAAATGCACCATGCCCATCAAGATACCCGACGGCTTGCCGGCTGCGCAGACGCTGGCGAGTGAAAACATATTCGTGATGAACGAGACCCGTGCCGTGACGCAGGATATCCGCTCGCTGCACATACTGGTGCTCAATCTGATGCCCACCAAGATCGAGACCGAGACGCAGCTCTCGCGCCTGCTGGGCAACACGCCGATTCAGGTGGAGCCGGAGTTCATACACACATCCAGCCACGAATCCAAAAACACCAGCCGCGAACACCTGTTTCAGTTTTACAAGGTGTTCGATCAGGTGAAGGATCGCAAGTTTGACGGCATGGTCATCACGGGTGCGCCCGTGGAAAAGCTGCCCTTCGAAGAGGTGGAATACTGGGACGAACTCTGCCGCATCATGGAGTGGAGCAAGACGCACGTCTACTCCACCTTCCACATCTGCTGGGGTGCCCAGGCCGCGCTGTACTATCACTACGGCATAAAAAAATACGACCTGCCCGAGAAGCTCTTCGGCGTCTTCCCGCATGTCGTCGAGCGCAGATCGTCCATGCTGATGCGCGGCTTTGACGACGTGTTCATGGTGCCGCACTCGCGGCATACCACCATCCGCCGCGAGGAGGTCGAGGCCTGCCCCGTGCTGAAGCTCCTCGCGTCCTCGCCGCAGGCCGGCGTGTATGCCATCGCCACCGAGGGTGGGCGGCAGATATTCATCACCGGCCACTCCGAGTACGATGCGCGCACGCTGGAAAAGGAATACCTGCGCGACAAAGGCGCAGGGCTGCCCATCCACGTGCCGGAAAACTACTATCCGGACGATGACGATACGCAGCCGCCGCGTGTCTCGTGGCGCAGCCATGCCAATCTGCTCTATCAGAACTGGCTGAACTATTTCGTCTATCAGGTCACGCCCTACGATATCGGCTCTATTCAGTGAGATACCTCAGCCACACCGCGCCGCTGCCGAACTGATCAGGGGATCCCTAAATTTCCCCCGTCTCTTCCATCAGCCTGCCAACCTCTTCTTCCGTCAACTCCCGCCACTGGCCGGGTTCGAGCCTGCCGATTTTAATGGAGTTGATGCGCACGCGGCGAAGCCGGGTGACGTTGTAGCCGAAATACTCGCACATGCGGCGGATCTGGCGGTTGAGTCCCTGCGTGAGCACGAGGTTGAACGAGCGTTCTCCCGTGCGTCTGAGTTTGCAGGGCAGCGTCACGGTATCCAGTATCGGCACGCCGGCCATCATGCCCTGCATGAACTCCCGCGTGAGGGTTTTGTCGACCGTCACCTCGTATTCCTTTTCGTGGCCGCCCGCTGCCCGCAGCAGGCGGTTGACGATCTCGCCGTCGCTGGTGAGCAGCAGCAGTCCCTCGGAATCCTTGTCGAGGCGACCCACGGGAAAGATGCGCGTGGGATAGCCGATGTAGTCGATCACGTTCATCGGCTCCCTCGGGTCGGCGGTGCAGACGATGCCGCGCGGCTTGTTGAGCGCGATGTAGACGCGTTCTTCCTTTTTGCCGATGTCCTGCCCGTCCACCTGCACGCGCATGCCCTCCTGCACGCGATCGCCCGGTATGCCGACATTGCCGTCTATTTTCACGCGGCCCTCGGCGATCAGGCGGTCGGCCTCTCTTCGGGAGCAGTAGCCGCGCTCCGCGATGTATTTGTTCAGGCGAATGCCTGTATTTTGATCCTGCATGGCGTATCTTTCCCTTCGATTCATCTCTTCCCACAGTATAACACGTTTTTCACTGCTGGACAAGTTTACATGAGTGCGATAAACTATTGGCATACAAATTTATCAGGAGGCGCTCTATGGCGACAGTTACTCTTCGCAAGACCCGCGAAACCCGCGTTCGCGGCGGTCATCCCTGGATCTATGCCTCGGAAATCGAAAAGGTGGACGGCGCGTTCGAAAACGGCGACATCGTGGATGTGGCGGACTTTCGCGGCAAGTTCATCGGCCGCGGCTTCTACAACCCCCAAAGCCAGATCTCGCTGCGCATACTCACGCGCCGCGACGAAAAATGCGACCGCGATTTCTTTGCCCGCCGCATATCCGACGCCTGGGAATACCGCAAACAGCTGTGCGACCCGCAAAGCTGCCGCCTGATCTATTCCGAGTCGGACTTTCTGCCCGGGCTGGTGGTGGACAAGTACGGCGACATACTCGTGCTGCAGTCGCTGTCGCTGGGCATCGAGCGCATCAAGGACATGATCGCCGATCTGCTGATGGAAATCGTCCGGCCCGCGGGCATCTGGGAGCGCAGTGACGTGCCGGTGCGCCGTCTGGAGGGCATGGAGCAGACGACGGGACTGCTGCGCGGCGAAGTCCCCGACCGCGTGGAGATGTGCGAAAACGGCATCAGATTCCTGGTGGACGTGAAAAACGGCCAGAAGACGGGCTTTTTCCTGGATCAGAAGGAGAACCGTGCCGCCATCGCGCCGCTCTGCCCGGGCGCACGCGTGCTGGACTGCTTCTGCCACAACGGCTCCTTCTCCCTGCACGCCGCCAAGTACGGCGCAAAGGACGTGCTGGGCATCGACATCTCCGAAGACGCGCTGGAGGTCGCCCGCGAAAATGCGCGCATCAACGGCTTTGACAACGTCCGCTTCGAGGCGCACAACTGCTTTGACCTGCTGCATGAGCTGACGGACGCGAACGAAAAATTCGATCTGGTGATACTCGACCCGCCCGCCTTCACCAAGAACAAGGCCGCGGTGCAGAGTGCCATCCGCGGCTACAAGGAGATCAACCTGCGCGGACTCAAGCTCGTGCGCGACGGCGGCTATCTGGTCACCTGTTCCTGCTCTCAGCACATACTGCCGGAGATGTTCCAGGACATCATCAATCAGGCCGCGCGAGACGCGAAGAAGCGCGTGCGCCTGATCGAGTACCGCACGCAGGGCAAAGATCATCCGCTGCTGCCCCAGAGCGTGGAGACGAAGTATCTGAAGTGCATGATACTGCAGATATTCGACTGAGGGAACAAAGAGGGCCGCTTCGAAGTCAAAAGGACACGAACCCCTCAGCCTTCGGCAGCTCCCCTTTCAGGGGCGCCAACCGGGGGGCATGTTGCTGCGGAGGGCTTCCGTGATAAACCGAAGGGAATACTGCGTTATATGAAGAAACCGATTGCACTGTTTGTCGCGCTGATGCTGCTGTGCACCTGCGCATTTGCCGTGGAAAATGAATTCAGCGGCAGGATACTGATCGGCAACCTGCCCAAGGATGCCATCGTGATCCGCAACGAGGAGAACGCGGACGGCTACATCGAGGAGCTGGAATACGACGGTCTGGCCACCATCGCGCTGTGCTGCTTCTCCACCGGCCACGCCCGAGATGCATATCTGGACGGCTACAGCCCGGATAATGAGCAGATACTCGACGACGGCAGCATGGTCTGCGGCGTGCAGGCCGACCACCACACGTTCACCTCGGGCGAAAACGAGGACTACAACGTGGTCAACGCCTACTCCTTCGAGGCCGACGGGCATGTCTACCTCTTCCTGGTCAGCGTGGACGGCGATGCCTACGAGGACGGCTATCCGGAAATGATCCAAACCTGGCTCGATTCGCTGGAGCTTGCGGACAATTGATACCACAAAGGAGCACCCCGACGGGTGCTCCTTTGTGGTAGGGGCCGGGGACCAGGGGAATTGTACGGGTTGATGCACTGTTGTCATGTTTAACCCACGCCATTCGACTAAGGATACACTGATTAAATGAGGTGGTAAGCTGAGCAGTGAATTTTGCGAAAGCAGT
>CAVINP010000060.1:0-11673 GCA_963643985.1 bacterium | reverse complement strand
CTTGTTTGCTTTGCCCTTCGGACTACCTCTGCTTGTACCCGGTGTTTTCACACTAAGCCTCTTTTTTTGCTTTAACTTTTCGCGCAGTCATGCTATAATGGATACAGCAAGTACGGAAGGGCCGGATGCCGAAATGAAGTTCGAAATGATAATCGACCTGATCTATCCGCGGCGTGCGGTCTGCATGGGCTGCGGCAGCATGCTCGGCTGCGACCGGGATGATCTCTGCGAGGTCTGTCGGCAGAAGCTCAGTGAACGTTGGATCGGCCCGCACAGGCTGCCGAAGGGCGCAGGACCCGACGAGGCGGCCTTTGCCTATCCGTACCGCAGCCCGGCGGGCAGCATGGTGCGCAAGCTGAAATATACCGGCGTGGCGGTACTGGCGGAGCGCATGGGCAGAGACATTGCGCAGGCCGTGGAAATGCTGCACCCGGAGGGCATATGCGCGGTCACGGCCGTGCCGATGCACCCCAAACGTTTAAGGCAGCGCGGCAGGAACCACGCGGAACTGTTGGCGCGAAGTGCTGCGGACACACTGGGGCTTCCCTATGCCGACCTTCTCTACCGCACGCGCAATGCGTCCCAGCAGGCGCGGCTGACGCTTACGCAGCGCCTGCAGAACCTGAACGGCGCGTTTGCGGTGCGGGAGGAATATGCCGATTTTGTAAACGGCCGAAATGTATTGCTGATAGACGATGTATACACCACCGGTGCAACGGCGCACTATTGTTCGGCGGCGCTGCGTGCGGCAGGTGTGCGGCGCATATACTTCGCGGCGTATGCGCTGGGCGAAGGCAAAAAAGGAGCGGAAAAATAATATGGACAGAATTACCAGTGCCAAAAATCCGACGGTTCAGCGCATGCGTGCACTGAAAAACGCCAAGGCCAGGCGGGAGTCAAATCTGTTTCTGGTCGAGGGCGAGGTGATGATACGCGAGGCGCTGGGCTGCGGTCTGAGGATGCATCAGCTTCTGGCGGACGAAAGCATGGAAAATCTGGCACGGGAGATGGAAAGAGCCGGCATGCAAACGGCGCTTGTCAGCCGCGAACTTCTGGAATCCGTCTGCGAAACGCGCACACCGCAGGGCGTCTGTGCCGCATTCGAGCAACCTGCCCGAATCGGCCTTGACGCGCTCCCCGGTCGCATCGTGGCGTTGGACGGCGTTCAGGACCCCGGCAACGTCGGTACCATCTGGCGCACGGCCGACGCGGCGGGCTTTCAGGCACTGCTGCTGGGATACGGCAGCGCCGATCCGCTCTCGCCCAAGGTGCAGCGTGCCGCCATGGGCTCGGGCTTTCGTCTGCCGTTTTGCTGTGAAAACGATCTGGCTGCCGCGCTGGAAAATCTGCGCGGAAAGGGCTGGCAGGTCATCGTTTCCGACCTGCGGGGCACAAACTTCTATTCAAGGCCGAAACTCGGCGAAAAGTTTGTGCTGGTCATCGGCAATGAGGCCAAGGGCATTTCCGAGGCGGTGAAGCAGCAGGCGGACATGCGTCTGAAGCTGCCGATGCGCGGCGGCGCGGAATCGCTCAATGCCGCCGTGGCTGCGGGCATCATGATGTATGAGCTGATGCGTGAGGAGCCGTTCTGTTGACCTGCGTCACCGTCAGAACCTCAGCGCATACGCGAAAGCGCAGTTCCAGATTCGCAAACGCAAAGCCGTACACGCGCTCGGGGTCATGCTGATAGCCCGGGCGCGGATCCTGCGCAAGAATTTCGATGAGCGCCGCCCGCTTATCCTCGGGCACAATTTCAAGCAGCTCCTGCGGGAAATTGACGGTGAGATGATGCCTTGCGGCAGGCTCGCTGAAGCCGCCCGTCGCGTCCGCGTGCAGATCGGATGCGGGAATGTAGGGCTTGATGTCCAGTATCGGCGTGCCGTCCATCAGGTCCGCGCCCGATACACGCAGCACCGTGCCCAGGCCGCTGACCTTCTCCACGCCCTCCAGCCGCACCGACGACAGGCCGATGGGGTTGGGCCTGAAAGGTGACCTGGTGGCAAAGACACCCATGCGCACATTGCCGCCCAGCTTCGGCGGCCGCACCGTGGCCGACCAGCCCGCGCCCTCGTTTGCGGAGAACACCCAGATCAGCCAGAGGTGCGAAAACTGCTCTATGCCGCGCAGCGCGTTTTCATCACGATATCCCTCTTCAAATACGACGGTTGATATCAGGTCCTTCGCCAGTCCGCTCTGGCGCGGTATGCCGAACTTGCTCGGAAAGTCACTGCGGATGCGGGCAATGATATCCATCTGCATCTTTTACTTGAACAGCACGAAATACAGCACCAGCGCCGCCACCGCAAACACGGCGACCACGATGCCCACGACCATGCCCGACACGGCATACTCGTCGCCGTATTGTGCGTTTTGTACGATTTCGCTGCGGGCAATGCCGGTCATCGTCAGGCCCACGGCCGAGCAGACCAGTGCCAGAATGCCTATGATCGCGCCCACGGTGGACGAGAGCATCACGCCGAAGATGCACAGCCCGGCCAGCACCGAGAGCACAAAGGAAATCAGTGACAGCGCAAAGCCTGCCAGTGCGAGATAGTTCATTTTAGAGTGCATACTCCGCTGCCTCCTCTTTTTTGAATACCGGATATAATATACCCGTAGCGGCACATTTTGTCCAGCATAATACTGTGAATTGTAATACGGATTCGGTTCATTACGGAAGGTTGGGGGATTTTGTTTCGCCGCACTTCACTTCAACCCCGCCACCATGATAGTGGTTAGTAAAACAGTGTGGCGATAAGCAATACCCCGAACCATTCAACTGACCACTAACTCTCCGTCCCGCGGTCGATAAGTATGTCCTCGCCGCCCATCAGCAGGCACAGGCGAATCTCCTTCACGGGACGTTCGGTGATGCGCTCCAGCGCCAGCGCGTAGAGGCGCAGCTGGTTGCGGTAGTGCGCGGTCAGCGCCTGGGCATCGTTTGAACGATCGGTCTTGTAGTCGAGCAGCACCCACTGTCCGTCCTCGATAAAGCAGCAGTCCAGTGTGCCCTGCACCAGTATTTCCCGATCCTCCACCGTGGTCATTTCCTCCGGCCGGAGTGCCTCGGACATGCGCATCATCACGTTGAACGGCCATTCACGGCGAACGTATTCGGCCGAGATCAGGCGCCGGCCGACCTCGCGGCCAAAGAAGCGTGCCGGTACGGAGGGGGAGACGGCCTCACGCTGAGACAGCTGCATGCGCCCGTTTTCGGCAAAGCTGTCAAGCTGCCTTGCAATTTCACGGGTGCAGTCGCGTTCGTTCAGACCGCGCAGGGGAGCAAAGTCCAGCAGTTCCATCGCCCTGTGATAGGCCGTGCCGCGCTCGGTGCCGGTCATGCGTGCGGGTGTTTCGGCCATGAAGTTCGGCCGCTCCAACAGCGGCTCGGGGGCCTCGGGGCCCTGCACCTCGCGAAGCATGCCCGTGACGGTCAGCTTCAGCGGCTGACGCGCCGCATCGGCATCGGCGTATTTCCAGGAGAGCATTTGAAGCAGCGCATCGTCCTCCCCGGCCGGCGCGATGTCTGAGAGCAGATTCGAAACACCGCCTTCGGAATTCAGCACGGAATAATCCATATCCCTGTGCAGCACGACCTCGCACAGCCCCTCGGGCACGTCCTCCAGTGCAGGCATGATCACGTCCAGATGCGATTTCGCCGCGCCCGGCGTCTCCACCATGGCGTGCCAGCGCATTTTCTGCTTCTCATAGGCGCCGGCCTTGATGCTGCCCACCAGTTCGAGGCGATCCTTGGCGCGGGTCAGCAACACGTAGAGTATGCGCAGTTCCTCGGCACTGCTCTCGCGCAACTCCCGCTCGTCGATGGCATACTGCGGCAAAGTCTTGCGGCGCGACTGCAGTTCGGGGTCGCAGTAGCAGCAGCCCAGGCCCAGCTCACGATGCACGGACAGCGCGTCGCTGCCGCCCCGCGTGTTGTAGCCGCGGTTGAGCATCGCGCCGAAGACTACGGGAAATTCCAGACCCTTGCTCTTGTGCACGGTCATCAGGCGCACGGCATCCTCGTCGCTCGCCAGTGCGGGCGCATCATCGCCGCTCCCGCTCGCACGCAGCTTCTCGCAGTACCTCAAAAAGCGCGTCAGTGCGCCGGAAATATTCTGATCGTAACGATCCGCCTTCAGGCACAGCTGGTCCAGATTGCATTGCCGCTGTGCGCCGCCCGGCAGTGCGCCCGCGCACTCGTACAGGCCGCTCTCATCGATCACGCGGCGGCAGAGCTGCCCCAGCCCCAGGTTCATCGACAGCAGGTGCCAGCCGTCGAGCCGCGTAAAGAAGGCCTGCAGACGCTCGGCAAGATCGTCTGTCTGCTTTGCATATGCCTCACAGGCTTCCACGAACGGCACGTCCGGCGCGGCAACGCGAATCAGCGCCAGTTCCTGAACCGAGAAATTCAGCATGGGCGAGCGCAGTACGCCGATCAGTTCCACATCGCTGCGGCGATTGACCGTCAGCTTGAGCAGCGACAGCGCGAGCATGACCTCCACGCTATCGTAATAGCTGTCCGTCCCCTCGGCAAAGGCGGGAATGTTCATCTGTGTCAGCACCGCCGCCATGTGCCCCATCACGCCGCGGCGCATGCGCGTGAGAATCGCAAAATCGCTGTATTTCAGCGACGGATCCTCCGCCATGAGCTCTCGTATGCGCTTGCCGATCAGCACGGCCTCGCGCTCACAGACCTCAAGGTCAGCGGCGTCCGCGTCCTCGCTTGCATCGGGTGCCTCCAGAATATGCACCGTTACCGAGCCGCCCGTCAGCTCCTTGTTGCCGTGGTTCAGCCGCGCCAGCGCGTCGTAGGTGACCTCGCTGTCGCCGCCGCACATCGCCCGCTCGAACACTCGGTTGACAAAATTCAGTATCGCGGGGCGTGAGCGGAAATTCGCGGTCAGGGGCAGCAGCGTGCCGCCCTCTCCCCTGCCGTAGCGTTCGTACTTGTCCAGAAAGAGCGAAGGCTCCGCCTGACGGAAGCGGTAGATGCTCTGCTTCACGTCGCCCACCATGAAGCGGTTGTCCGCGCGGGACAGGCGCGACACCAGTGCTTCCTGCACATCGGAGGTGTCCTGATATTCGTCCACGAAGATGTAGTCGTACGTCTCGCGCAGATCCTGCGCCACCGCGTCGTCGCGCAGCGCCGCCAGTGTACGGTGCTCCAGATCCGAATAGCTCAGAGCGGCCAGCTCCGTCTTTTTCTGCATGCACTTCTGCTGCGCGCAGAGCACGATCTCGCTCAGGCGCTTCAGCTGCGGACGCAGTTTCTCGGCATCCGCCAGTGCAACGGAGAGGTCAATATCCTTGAGCTTGATTTTTTTGATAAAATCCTTCCCGTCCTCACGCAGTGTCTTGAATTCATCGCCCTGCTTCACGCCGCGCTTGGCAGCGATCCGTGCAAAGTCCGTTTCTTTCAGCGCACGCTGCATATCGTCAAACTCCGTCAGAGCGGCAATGGTTGTAAACGTCTCAATGTCCTTTTGCACTGCAGCAATGCCGTTCTCCGCCGCATCCGGGGCATACATTGCCTCCCGGAAAAGCACCAGAGCCTGATTGATGGCACGTCGCGCCGCGCCCATGACTTCACCCGTCCAGAGCGAGAAAATATCCTTGCTGCCCAGCATCTCCTCCAGCCATGCTTCGGGATCGGGGCGCTCGTCCAGTGCCCAAAGCAGTATCCGCGCCATCTCCGTCACGCCCTCGGGGCCGCGGCCGTAGTCGAGCTGCATCAGCGCCTCGTCACCCGCCCGATAGGCCTCCTCAACGGCCTCCTCGAGTGCCTCGTCCATCAGACGCTGCGTCTCCGTGCCGTCGAGCACGCGAAATGCGGGGTCAATGCCCGCCGCCTCAAAGTGTCCGCGCAGAAACTCCGAGCAAAAGCTGTGCAATGTGGAGATCGAGGCCTGCTCCAGCATCAGCTGACTTCTGCGGCAGTGTTCGTCGCCCTCGGCCGCCCGCTTGCCCAGCTCGCGTGCAAGCTTCATGCGCATATCCGCCGCCGCCGCGCGGGTGAAGGTGACAACCAGCAGGCGGTCAATTTCCGTCTCCCCGCTCGTGAGCAGCGAGAGCACGCGCTCCACCAGCACCGTTGTCTTGCCCGAGCCTGCCGCCGCGCTGAGCAGTATGTTGCTGCCTCTCGTCTCAATGGCCTTGGCCTGTTCCTGCGTCCATTTCATGCGTCTGTCTCCTTGAAGGGAATTGATACCGATATACCGTCATGCGCGCATGTTCTTCAGGATGATCGGCGCATGATATAAAAACATACCGTCGCTACATCAACGGGAAACCCGCTTTGTCGCGGAAGCTGCCGCAGACAATGAGTATCAGATCAACCAGCCAGCCGATACCGCAGCAGCCTGCCGTAAACAGCCAGAGCACACCCGTAGCGATTTTGCCCACGTAGAAGCGGTGCAAACCCAAACCGCCCAGAAACAGGCAGAGGAAAAACGCCGCCCACTTGCTCTTGTAGGGATAACCCGCATCGTCGTTATAGTTGATAACAATCGTATCCGCACCCGTCTGTGTACCGCAGGCAGGGCAAACCCTCGCATCGTCTGCTATCACATTGCCGCATTTCCGACAGAACATCACGCATTCTCCTTCCGAATCGTTGCAGAGTTGGCTATTCAAACATCCTCAGCGACGGCAAAGCGTTGAGGTCAAGGCCGGCAAGCTTGCCCGCCATGAGCGTGTAAAAGCCCGCCGCGCCGATCATCACGGCGTTGTCAGTACAAAGTTTCTTGGGTGGCATGAACACCTGCAGTCCGGCCGCCGTGCCGCGCCGCTCCAGTTCGCTTCTCAGCAGCGAATTGGCTGCCACGCCGCCCGCCACGGCCAGCTTCCTTGCGCCGGTATCACGTGCGGCCAGCAGCGTCTTGTCCACCAGCAGATCGACCACGCTGCGCCTGAAGGACGCGGCAAAGTCCTTTGCCACGATCTCCTGTCCGCTCTGGCGCAGGTGGTGCGCCTGATTGATCACGGCGGTCTTCAGGCCGCTGAACGAGAAATCATACTTGCCCTCGGTGTGAGGTCTGGGGAATTTGTAGGCGTGATCGTCGCCCGTGTCCGCCAGCTTGTCCAGCAGCGGGCCGCCCGGATAGGGGATGTCCAGCACGCGTGCGACCTTGTCAAAGGCCTCGCCCGCCGCATCGTCCGTGGTCTGCCCCAGCAGGCGGTAGCTGCCGTAGTGCTCGACGGAGACGATGTGGCTGTGTCCGCCCGAGGCCACCAGGCAGACGAACGGCGGCTCCAGGTCGGGATGTGCCACATAGTTCGCGCTCACGTGGCCCTCGATGTGGTTGACGGGAATGATGGGTAAGGATCGTGCATACGCCAGCGACTTTGCCCAGCTGACACCCGTGAGCAGTGCGCCGACCAGCCCCGGCCCGTAGGTGACCGCGACCGCATCGATGTCATCAATCGTCACCTGCGCCTCTTCCAGCGCACAATCCAACAGCGGATCGATGGCCTCCACGTGCATGCGTGAGGCGATCTCGGGCACGACGCCGCCGTAGAGCGCGTGCACGTCGATCTGCGAAGCGATGGCGTTGGCACGCACAATGCGCCCGTCCTCGACCACGGCGATGGCCGTCTCGTCACAGGAGGACTCCACCGCCAGTATGCGGGCATGGCCCTTCCCGCGCAGCGCGTCGGCCTTTTCGCGCATTTCAAGATCGTAAGCCGTCATTTCCTATACCTCCGAATTCGAGTAAGAAAAAGATTCACCGCCGCAATCCACAGCAGAGTGCCGCCGCCGATGAGTGCTGCCATCCAAACAAACATGGACTCGGGACAGATGCGTATGAGCAGATCGGTCGCGGGGTCGAGCAGCCACAGGTCGTTGCTGAAGAGCAGCCTGTGAAAGGCGGTAAAGAGCGAGGGAAAGTCGAACAGGCCCCATGCCGCAAGCGCAAGCAGAAGTCCGCCCGGCACATACGCGCCGATGCGTGCCGCGCGGTCGGGCCTTTTGCAGCGCAGGAAATATGCGGCAGACAGGAGCACAAGCATGGCAGCGCCCGGTGCAAATATGACGCGCCGCAGCAGCACGAACAATTCGTAGCAGTCCGCCATGTGCGTGCGCTCCGTCTGATTAAAGGGCGTATCGTCCAGCGCAGCCGCGTCTCCGCGCAGATAGTCCGCCAGAGCGCCATCCACCTCTTCCAGCATCTCCTCGGAGATGCCGGCCTCGGGCAGTATGTCCGCGCTCAGCTGCAATTTTTTGTACAGCCCCGCGTCCGTGCCGATCAGGTAAATCAGCGCCAGCAGCACAAACACATACATGCAAAGGAAGCCTGCCGCTGCAGCAAGGCTCCCCCACTTTGATTTTGTCATTACAGTTTCTGCAGATAGCTCGTCACAAAGCCTTCCAGCTTGCCGTCCATCACGGCGTTGATGTCGCCCATCTCGTAGCCGGTGCGGTGATCCTTCACCAGCGTGTAGGGCTGGAATACGTAGGAACGAATCTGGCTGCCCCATTCGATCTTTTTCAGTTCGCCCTTGATATCGCCCATCTGCTCCTGACGCTGCTGCTCACGCAGTTCCGCCAGTTTGGCACGCAACCAGATAAAGCACATTTCCTTGTTCTGCAGCTGGCTGCGTTCGTTCTGGCACTGCACCACGATGCCCGTGGGCAGATGCGTGATGCGCACGGCGGAGTCGGTACGGTTGACGTGCTGACCACCCTTGCCGGAGGCACGGTAGGTGTCGATGCGCAGATCCTCATTGCGGATCTCGATCTCGGAGTTGTCCACGATGATGGGCGCAACGTCCAGAGAGGCAAAGGAGGTGTGGCGACGCGCGTTCGCATCAAAGGGCGATATGCGCACCAGGCGGTGCACGCCGCGCTCGGCCTTGAGGTAGCCGTAGGCATAGTCGCCGGAGACCTCAAAGGACACGGACTTGATGCCGGCCTCGTCGCCGTCGAGCAGATCCAGTTCCTTGACCTGGAAACCCATGCGCTCGCAGAAGCGGGTGTACATGCGGTAGAGCATCTGTGTCCAGTCCTGCGCCTCGGTTCCGCCCGCACCCGCGTGGAGCGTGAGTATGCAGTTGCAGTCGTCATACTCGCCCGTGAGCAGCGTCTGCAGCCTGAGCGTCTCCAGATCATCCTTGAGGGAGGTAAAGCCCGAGCGGATCTCGTCCGCCATGGACTCGTCATCCTCTTCCTCGGCCAGTTCCATCATGACCTCGAGATCGTCCGCACGGGAAATCAGGCTCTCGTAGTGCTTGATGCGGCTCTCGAGCGCATTGGCCTTGGCGGAGACCTTCGTGGCACGATCCGTGTCGTCCCAGAAGCCGTTGGAGCCCATGTCCTCCTGATATTCGGCGTACTGTTCACGCAGGTGATCGATCTTGAGCGACTCGCCCGCCTCGGTGAGCATGTTGCGCACGGCCGTCAGATCCTGCTTGAAGACTTCCATTTCAATCATATATTTCACATCCAAACTTGATATTGTAGAATCGCCGGGACAGGGAAAATACGGTTTCGAACCCCTCCGCCTTCCCTGAAAGGGGAGGGGGACCACGAAGTGGTGGAGGGGTTCCGGAAACCCGCGAAATGCAGCGTCGCAGTCAAAAAGCGCCGTCTCAGCCTTCGTTCACGTTTCTTCCGCAGCAGTTCTTGTACTTCTTGCCGCTGCCGCAGGGGCAGGGATCGTTGCGACCGACCTTCGCCTCGGCCTTCTTGGGGGCCTTCTTCTCCGGCTCGCCACTGCCGTGCGTGGCGGCAATGGGCTGGGCCACCTGCTTGCGCTCCACGGGCTTGGCCACCACCGTGAAGTACAGGCGGCGCACGGTGTCCTCCTGAATCAGGCGGCTCATTTCCTCGAACATGTCGTAGCCCTCGCGCTCGTACTCGATCAGCGGATTCTTCTGGCCGTAGGCACGCAGGCCGATGCCGTCGCGCAGCTCGCTCATGGCATCGATGTGATCCATCCACCGGCGGTCGACCGAGCCGAGCAGTGCCACGCGCTCAAACTCGCGCATATCCAGCTGCGCATCCGCCCACATCTTCTCGCGAATGGCGTAGATGCGGTCGGCACGCTCGGAAAGCTGCTTTGAAAATACGTCCTTCAGGCGCTCCGGCAGGGCCTCGTAGACCTTCTGCACGCCGCCCTTATCGATGCACAGCCCCTCGAGGTATTCCGCAAGGCCCGAAATATCCCATGTCGCGGCATTGCCCTCGTCGCCCACGTGGCGGCTGACGGCCTCGTTGATGAGCGTATCGCGCATCTGCATGATCTTGTCATGCATGTTCTCGCCCTCGAGCACCTGGCGGCGCTGGCTGTAGATAACCTCGCGCTGTTTGTTCATGACCTCGTCGTACTTGAGCACCTGCAGACGGATGTCGTAGTTGCGGCCCTCGACGCGCTTCTGGGCGTTCTCGATCTGCTTGGAAACGAGGGAGAACTCGATGGCCTCCTCTTCCTGACCGCCGGACATTTTCTCGAGCATCGGGCGGAAGCGGTCCGAGCCGAAGAGGCGCATCAGATCGTCTTCAAAGGAGATGAAGAACCGGCTCGAGCCGGGGTCACCCTGACGGCCCGCGCGGCCGCGCAGCTGGTTGTCGATGCGCCGCGACTCGTGGCGCTCCGTGCCGATGATGTGCAGGCCGCCCAGCTTGACGACCTCGTCGTGCCCGGCCTTTGTCTCCACGGAGAACTTGTCCAGATATTCATGGAAGACCTTTCGGGCTTCCCTGACCTCATCGGATACGTCCTCATTGAAGCCGATGGCATCCTCGATGACCATCTCGTCATAGCCCGCCAGGCGCATCTGTTTGCGTGCCATGAACTCGGCGTTGCCGCCCAGCAGTATGTCTGTGCCGCGGCCGGCCATGTTCGTGGCAATGGTGACCGCGCCGACCTTGCCGGCCTGGGCGACGATCTCCGCTTCCTTTTCATGGAACTTGGCGTTCAGAACCACGTGCGGTATGCCGCGCAGCTCCAGCATATGCCCCAGCATCTCGCTCTTTTCGACTGAAACCGTGCCGACCAGCACGGGCTGACCCGTGGCATGGCGCTTCTCGATCTCATCCACGACCGCCTTGTACTTGGCCTTCTGGGTGATAAACACGGCGTCGTTCTTGTCCTCGCGGATCATCGGGCGGTTTGTGGGGATCTGCACGATGTCCAGCTTGTAGATGCCGTTGAACTCCTCCTCCTCGGTCTTGGCCGTACCGGTCATGCCCGAGAGCTTGTGGTACATGCGGAAGTAGTTCTGGAAGGTGATGGTCGCCAGCGTCTTGTTTTCGCGCTCGACCTTCACGCCCTCCTTGGCCTCAATGGCCTGATGCAGACCGTCGGAATAGCGGCGTCCGACCATGAGTCGACCGGTGAACTCGTCCACGATCACGACCTGGCCGTCCTTGACGACGTAGTCCACGTCGCGCTTCATCATCTTGTGCGCGCGCAACGCGCCGAGGATGTGATGGTACAACTCCTGATTTTCCGGATCGGTCAGATTCTCCACCCGGAAGAAGGCCTCGGCCTTGCGCACGCCCTCCTCGGTGAGGGAGATCGTCTTGTCCTTGTCATCCTTGATGTAGTCGCCCGGCTGGGTAACGTTGCCTTCCTTGTCCTGTATGCACTCGCGCAGGCCGCGCGCCACGAACTGGTTGGCGAAGGAATACATCTCCGTGCTCTTCTCGCCGCGACCGGATATGATCAGCGG
>CAVINP010000059.1:0-12233 GCA_963643985.1 bacterium | reverse complement strand
GAGGATCGCACGGTCTCCGGCGACCTGATCATCACGGAAATCAAGAGGCATATGTGACAAACATGGGTAACATTACGATCATCGGTGTCGGCCTGCGTGAAGGCGATATCACCCTCGAGGCCGCCGAACTGCTGAAATCGGGCAATAAAATCATCATGCATACGCAGCGTATCGGTTGTGCGGACTATCTGCAAAAAAATGGCATCCCTTTTGACTCCCTGGATGCGCTCTACGAGGACTGCGAGGACTTCGATGAACATGCCGAGCGTGCCGCCGAAGCGGTGAAGGCCGCCGCGGAACGGGAAGATGTCCTCTATGTGGTCTATGACGTGCGCGACCGCAGCGTGCAGTATCTGCTCGCCTCGGGCACAAAGTGCCGAATCGTGGCAGGTCCGCCCGTCGAAGGGGCGCTCTTTGGCCTGCTCGACGGCAGCACGCGCCTGCTGGAGGCTTCGGACTGGGAAAATTTTTCGCTCTCGCCTTCGGACAATGCGCTGATTCGCGAAATCAACAGCCGAGAGCTGGCCTCAGAGGTCAAGCTCAAGCTCATGGAATGCTACAGCGACGAGGCACGTGCCTTTCTGCTCAGCGGCGACGGCAGCATCTCCAGACTGCCGCTGTACGATCTTGACCGTGCCAAGGCCTACGATCACCGCAGCTGTGCACTGATTGCCGCCGAACGGGACCTGACAAAGTTGCAGCACTACGGCTTTGACGAGCTGGTACGGGTCATGCACATACTGCAAAGCCCGGGCGGTTGTCCCTGGGATCAGAAGCAGACGCACGAGACGCTGCGCCCCTTCCTGCTGGAGGAGACCTACGAGGTCATCGACGCGATCAATGCGGGTGACGAAATGCACCTGTGCGAGGAACTGGGCGACATACTGATGCAGGTCGTCATGCACGCCGAGATTGCGCAAAAACACGGCGAATTTCAAATCGGTGATGTGACAAGTGCCATATGCGAAAAGATGATCGAGCGCCACACGCACATCTTCGGCTGCGATCACGCCGACAACCCGGAAGAGGTTCTCGACCTCTGGGCACGCAACAAGATGAAGGAGCGCGGCCAGACGAGCTTTGCCGAATCGCTTCGGGATCTGCCGCGCAGCCTGCCCGCCACCATACGCGCAAGCAAGCTGACCGACCGCGCGGGGCGGGCCGGCATCAGGGCGCAGGACAGCGCCGCACTTACGTCCCGTGTGCTCGAAAACGCCGGGGCATTCGCCGCAGATCCGAAAAGCGAGGAGAAGCTCGGCAATCTGCTCTTTGCGGTCTGTGCGCTGGCAAGAATGTGCGGCATCGATCCCGAAATCGCGCTGAGTGAGGCGGACGACCGCTTCGTGGAACGTTTTGCCGCGCTCGAAAGGGCCTCTTCCCTGCCCGTGGAGGGTGAACTCGGTCATCAATATTGGGAACGCGTTAAATTGTGAGAAAATGTGGCCGTCAGGCAGGAATTGACGGGCCTGTATCGAATTTAAACCGTTGTGATTTTTTCAGATAACGGAGGAACTACCATGAACAAAGCTACGCTGGTTGCTAAAATTGCTGAGCAGGCCGATCTGACGCGCAAGCAGGCCGAGGCCGCTCTGAACGCTTTCACCAATACCGTGACCGAGGCTCTCAAGGCCGACGACAAGGTTCAGCTGCTGGGCTTTGGCACCTTCGAGGTCAAGGTTCGCGCCGCGCGCACCGGTCGCAAGCCGTCCACCGGCGAGACCATCGAGATCCCCGAGAAGAAGATCCCCGGCTTCAAGGCGGGCAAGGGTCTGAAGGATCAGTTCTGATCTCAGCCAAAGGGTCATGCAATATAATGTGGACTGCTTGTTTCGGGCAGTCCATTTTTTAAAGGAAGACATAATATGAGCAGAAAAGCCATGGAAGCCAAGAAACCGGTGGTGCGTGAGCAGATCACGTCCATACGGCTGGATAAATTTCTGAAGATATCGCGCATCATCAAGCGGCGCAGCGTTGCCAACGATGCCTGTTCCACGGGACACGTCAGCGTCAACGGCAAGGAAGCCAAGCCCGGCACAGACGTACGCGTGGGCGACATACTGGGTATACGCTTTGGCGAGCAGTATCACGAGTATGAAATTCTCTCCATCGCAGAACACGCTGCCAAGCAGGATGCGGACAGCATGTACCGCGCAAAATCATGATTGCCCGCTGCGTACTGCTGGCGGCGGGTCGCGGACAGCGCTCGGGGCTTCGAGAGAACAAGATACTCTTTGCCTGGCAGGGGCGCAGCGTCCTGGCGCGGTGTCTGGATGCGCTCAGTGCCGCAGATGTCTATGACGGCATCTGGCTGGTGATATCACCCGACGAGCGCAGCCGGATTGAACAGCTTCTTGCCGAGGAAGGGCCTTTTTTGCTGCTGCGCGGCATCATAGACGGTGGCGCAACGCGCTCGGAAAGTGCGTGGAGAGGCCTTTGTGCTCTGCCGCAGGATACGCGTGTGGTGTCCGTACACGATGCGGCGCGGCCGTTTGTGTCGGTGGAAGTGATTCGTGCCACCGTGGCAGACGCCGAAAAATACGGCAGCGGCGTGATATCGACCCCCGTCATCGACACCATCAAGCAGATCGATCCGCACACATGCACGGTCTCGACACCCGATCGCAGCCTGCTGCGGGCCGTGCAGACGCCGCAGAGCTTTGACTATCCAAGGCTTATGCGTGCGCATGAGCTGGCCCGGAAGGAGCATATAAGCGTGACAGACGACGCCATGATCTATGAAGCGGCCTACGGCTCGGTACACCTCTCGCAGGCTGAAACGGCGCAGCAGAACATCAAGCTGACCACCGCCGAGGACTTTCGCCGTCTCGCGGCCGTGCCCGAATTTCGCATCGGTTCCGGTTACGATGCACACCGCCTCGCGCAGGGGCGCAGACTTGTCCTCTGCGGCGTGGAAGTACCCCACGACCGTGGTCTGGACGGGCATTCCGACGCGGATGTCGCCGTGCATGCGCTGATGGATGCGCTGCTGGGCGCAATCGGTGCGGGCGATATCGGGCGGCATTTCCCTGACAGTGATCCCGCCTATCTTGGCATCAGCTCGATGCTGCTGCTGGATCGAGTGATGTCGCATCTGGACAGGCTAGGCTGGCGCGTGGTCAATGCGGACGTAACCATCGTTGCGCAGAAGCCGAAGCTGGCGGCATTCATCCCCGCCATGCGCGAAAACATCGCAAAGGCGCTGAACATCGACATCTCCTGCGCCAACGTCAAGGCAACCACCACCGAGCACATGGGCTTTGAGGGCGAGGAAACGGGCATATCCGCGCAGGCCGTCGCAATGCTGACCAGAAACACATAAACGATACAGACAATGCGGGCTTTTCGCCCGTATTTTTGTTTTCATGAGAAGTCCCGGGGTTACAACTGTTGAACCTGTAACTCGCCCCGTAGGGCTGCAATGAACGATTTTTTCTGCCCGGCCTCTTGCAAAAGCGTCCATTATAGGCTATAATAGTCAAAGATAGTCAGGAAAAGAGGCGATGACGATGGCTCAGTTAAGCGACTCCATCGAACATTTTATAAAGGACCTGATGAGCGAGGATGCGCACGTAGATCTGCGGCGAAACGAACTGGCGCAGCACTTCGGCTGTGCGCCGTCCCAGATCAACTATGTGCTCTCCACGCGCTTTACCGTGGCGCACGGCTATCTGATTGAATCCAGGCGCGGCGGCGGCGGTTATGTGCGCATCGTGCGCATGCATCCGCACAAGGGTGACCTGCTGCTCAATCAGTTGCTCGAGCGCGTGGGCAATTCCATCGACGAGGAAACCGCAAGCGCCGTCATACAGCAGTTGCAGGAGAGCGAGCTGGTCACGCCGCGTGAGGCCTCGCTGATGCGCGCTGCCACGTCGCGGGAAGCCATGGGACTGCCCATCAGCAGCAAGGATGTGCTCAGAGCAGCGGTATTTAAAAATATGCTGATACAGGTGTTCAGGAACGCCGAAGGAGGAATGTAGAAATGATGTGTGAAGACTGCGGCATCAATCCTGCCGTATTCCACTTTGTGGCCATATACAACGGTGAAAAGACGGAACGCAATCTCTGCCCGGACTGCATGGCAAAGTACAAGCGTGAACTGCCCGGCATCGATATCCAGAATCTGGCGGGCATACTGAACAACCTGATCGAGGGCAAGTCTTCCTCCAAACGCGAGACACTCGATCCCGAGACGGCCGCCATCACCTGCGAACAGTGCGGCATGACCTACGCCGAGTTCAGAAAGGGCGGCATGGTGGGCTGCGCAGCCTGCTACGATGCTTTCCGCGAACCTATGACGGCGCTGCTGCAGCGCATCCACGGCAACACGCAGCACGCGGGTCGCATCCCCGGCGGCGTGCATAGCGGCGTGTCCATCCGCATGAACATCGACCGTCTGCGTCAGCAACTGAAAAAGGCGGTCAATGCCGAGGAATACGAGCAGGCTGCAAAGCTGCGCGATGCCATTCGAGCGCTGACCAGCCAGCTGGAGCAGCGTGAGAAGAGCATTCATGTCGGCCCGCCCGAGCGGATCGATCCCCGGAAGGAGGATGATTTCAATGCGTGAATACGTCTGCGCGCCGGATCAGGACGTTGTCATCTCCAGCCGCGTGCGCCTGTCGAGAAACTACGAGGATCTCCCTTTTTCTCCCAAACTCAGCCGTGAATACGCCGATGAGGTCATCGATCGCACTTCCAAGGCCGTCTTTGCAAGCCCCCACGGCGCATCGTTTATGCTGCTGCGCATGTCAGATCTCGAGGAGGATGCCCGAAACCGTCTGGTCGAACACCATCTGATCAGCTACGATCTTCTGAAGTATGTTTCACGCTCGGCAGCGATGGTCTCTTCCGCGGGCACGATATCCGTCATGCTCAACGAGGAAGATCACGTGCGCTTCCAGGGGCTTCTGCCGGGGCTGCAACTCGAGCGCAGCGCAGAGATGGCTCTGAAGCTGGACGAGCAGGTCGGCGACGAATTTCCCTTCGCCTTTGACTCGCAGTGGGGCTTTTTGACGTCCTGTCCTGCCAACACGGGCACGGGTCTGCGTGCCTGCGTGATACTGCATCTGCCGGCGCTGGCCAATGCGGGGCAGATGGGCGCGGTGATGCAGTCCGTGGCCAAGCTCGGGCTTAACATCCGCGGTATGTACGGCAACGGCTCCGAAGCTCAGGGGCAGCTGTATCAGATTTCAAACGTGGCCACGCTGGGGCGCAGCGAGGAGGATGTGATCCGTTCTCTCGCCGCTGCAACGGAGGAGATCGTCGGCCACGAGCACGCCATGCGCGAAAACGCCGAAAAGAAAGATATGCTTCAGCTGCAGGATACCCTGCTGCGCTCCTGGGGCGAGACGATGCAGGCGCGGCTGATGAACACCAAGGAATTCATGAAGCGGTATTCGGATATCCGCTATGCCGCAAGTCTGGGCTATCTGCACCTGCCGATCCCCGCGCTGGATATGCTGATGATGGATCTCCAGCCGGGTTCGCTGGGCGTTCGTGCCGGTCACCTGATCGGCGAGCGCGAGGCGGAAATTCTCCGTGCCAATACACTGCGCGAAGAACTGGGAAAGCTGGCGGCGGGCCAATAACAATACGGAGGAACATATGGCAATCTTTGCAAAATTTACCGATCGCGGAAAACGGGCGCTGGCCGTTGCACAGACTGAGGCAGCTAAGCTCGGGCGCAACTATGTCGGCACGGAGCATCTGCTTCTGGGCGTGCTGGCCGATCCGGGCGCGGCGGCAAGCGTGCTCAAGGGCGTGACGCCGGATGCCGCACGCGATGAAATCATAGGCATACTGGGCCGGGGCGAAGGCAACATCGAGGGCAAACAGATGGTCTTCACGCCGCGCACCAAAAAGGTTATCGAGCAGAGCGTGCGTGAGGCGCATGACCTGAATCAGGAAGCCGTGAGCACCGAGCATATGCTGCTGGCGCTGATGCGCGAGCGCGAAGGCGTGGCGGCGCACGTGCTGATCAAGATGGGTCTTGACCTGAGCAAGGCGCGTGAGGATCTGATTCACATACTCTCGGGTGCAGACGAATCTTCAAACGACGGCGACAGGCCCGATACGCCCGTGCTGGATCAGTACTCCCGCGACCTGACCGCGGCTGCAGCCAACGGCGAGCTTGACCCCGTCATCGGGCGCGATCGCGAAACCGAGCGCGTATTGCAGATACTCTCGCGCAGGCGCAAGAACAACCCCGTGCTCATCGGCGAACCCGGCGTGGGCAAGTCTGCCATCGTCGAAGGGCTGGCAGTGCGCATTGTTGCCGAGAACGTACCGGATCTCATCCGCGGCAGGCGCGTGGTCTCGCTTGACCTGGCAGCCATGCTCGCGGGCGCAAAGTACCGCGGTGAATTTGAGGAGCGTCTCAAAAACGCCTTGGCCGAGATTCACAAGGTGGGCAATATCATACTCTTTATCGACGAGCTGCACACCATCGTGGGCGCGGGCGCGTCTGAGGGTGCAATCGACGCGGCAAACATATTAAAGCCCATGCTGGCCCGCGGTGAGATACAGTGCATCGGTGCAACGACGCTGAGCGAATACCACAAGCACATCGAAAAGGACGGCGCACTGGCACGGCGCTTCCAGCCCGTGCAGGTAGACGAGCCGACCCGCGAGGAATCCGTGGCCATACTCGAGGGACTGCGCGACCGCTACGAGGCGCATCACCACGTGCGCATCACGGATGAGGCGCTGCAGGCTGCCGTCACGCTCTCCGACCGCTACATCTCCGACCGCTGCCTGCCGGACAAGGCCATTGATCTGATCGACGAGGCCGCTTCACGCGTGCGCCTGCAGGCCTACACCTCGCCGCCGGATATGAAAGAGCAGCAGGCTATGCTGGCCACCCTGAGCAAGGAGACCGAGGACGCCGTCGCCAGTGAGGACTTTGAGACCGCCGCACGTCTGCGCGACAGCAAGAAAGCCCTGCAAAACGAGATGCATCTCAAGCGTGAGGCCTGGCAGAAGCTGGTCGACAGCAAGCCCGGCACCGTCGGCGAAGAAGAGGTGGCGCAGATCGTCGCAAGCTGGACGGGCGTACCCGTGAGCAGACTGACCGAGGGCGAAGCCCAGCGGCTTATTCACCTGGAGGACACGCTGCACAAGCGCGTCATCGGCCAGGACGAGGCCGTCAAGGCTGTTGCCCGCGCCGTGCGCCGCGCCCGCGCGGGCCTGAAGGATCCCAACCGCCCCATCGGCTCATTCATATTTCTGGGGCCGACAGGTGTCGGCAAGACCGAACTGTGCAAGGCGCTGGGCGCAGCGCTCTTCGGCGATGAGAGCAGCCTGATCCGCATCGATATGAGCGAGTACATGGAAAAGCACAGCGTATCGCGCATGATCGGCTCACCGCCCGGCTATGTCGGCCACGAGGAGGGCGGACAGCTGACCGAAAAGGTGCGCCGCAAGCCCTACTCGATCATACTATTTGACGAGGTCGAAAAGGCGCATCCGGACGTGTTCAACGTTCTTTTGCAGATCATGGAGGACGGCCGCCTGACCGACGGTCAGGGGCGCGTGGTCGATTTCAAGAACACCGTCATCGTCATGACCAGCAATGCGGGTGCGCACGTCATCAAGAAACAGCGCTCACTGGGCTTTGGCGGCAGCGACAACGAGCAGAAGAGCTACGAGAACATGCGCGAAAACATCATGAGCGAGGTGCAAAGGATCTTCCGTCCGGAGTTTCTGAACCGCGTGGACGAGATCATCGTCTTCCATGCGCTCACCGAGCCGGAGATCGACGAGATCGCGCAGTTGCTGCTGCGTCAGGTCTGCACGCGTCTGGCGGATCGCGGCATTGATCTCAGCATCGAACCCGAAGCACTCAAGCTGATTTCAAAGTCCGGCTATGATCTCAAATACGGCGCACGGCCGCTGCGCAGGTCGATCCAGCGCATGGTTGAGGACGCATTGAGCGAAGAGATTCTGCTGGGCAACGTGCGTCTGGGCGACCATGTCACGGCCTGTGCCGACAATGACGAGCTGAAGTTCAGAACCGTCAGGGCAGAGTTGCCCGAGGCCGAACCGCAGGCACTCCCGCAGACGTAATTTAACTTGACAACATGCAACGAATGCTTCTATAATATCAGAAGCGAAGAAGGAAAGCAGTAGGCGTATTTTCGGTATCTGAAGAGAGCTGCCGTTTGGTGCAAGGCAGTGGACCGGCTGGCCGAACTCGTTCCCGAGCATCCCGCACAGGCGGGCGGCTGTCCCCGTTACAGGACACACGAGTGGGCTGCGATGAGCAGTCAATGAGAGTGGTACCGCGAAAGGCTTGCCTTCCGTCTCTTGAACAATAAGAGGCGGAAGGTTTTTTCCTTTCTGCCGCATCCGACATTTTTAATAAAAGGAGCGTCGACCCCACATGAAGAACATCCCGATCTATAATCCCGCACTGGTCGAAGGCAAGTGGCAGCGTCACTGGGAGGAGCAGCATTCCTTTGCCGCCGAAAAATCCCATGAGAAACCGAAATTCTATCCTCTGATCGAGTTCCCCTACCCCTCCGGTACCGGCCTGCACGTGGGTCATCCGCGCTCGAATACAGCCATGGACATCATCGCCCGCAAGCGCCGCATGGAAGGCTACAACGTACTCTTCCCCATCGGCTACGATGCCTTCGGTCTGCCCACGGAAAACTACGCCATCAAGAACCATATTCATCCCGCAATCGTGACGGAGAAAAACATCGCCCGCTTCCGCAGCCAGCTCAAGCGTCTGGGCTTCTCCTTCGACTACGACCGTGAGATTTCCACCACCGATCCCAAGTACTACAAGTGGACGCAGTGGATCTTCCTGAAGCTGTTCGAGAAAGGTCTGGCCTACAAGTCCGAGATGCCGATCAACTGGTGCACCAGCTGCAAGGTCGGTTTGGCCAACGAGGAAGTTGTCAACGGCGTCTGCGAACGCTGCGGCGGAGAGGTCGTGCGCAAGGTCAAGAGCCAGTGGATGCTGCGCATCACCGACTATGCCCAGAAGCTGATCGACGGTCTGGACGAGGTGGACTTCATCGATCGCGTCAAGGTGCAGCAGCGCAACTGGATCGGACGCAGCGAGGGTGCCGAGGTCGACTTTTCGCTCTCCACCGGTGACAAGCTCACCGTGTACACCACGCGCCCCGACACGCTCTTCGGCGCGACCTACATGGTCATCTCGCCCGAGCATCCCATCATCGAGACGCGCAAGGATAAGATCAGCAACTATGATGCCGTCACTGCGTATCGCGAAGTGGCTGCCCGCAAGAGTGATTTTGAGCGCACCGAGCTGAACAAGGACAAGACCGGCGTTCAGATCGAGGGCATTCACGCCATCAACCCCGTCAACGGCAAGCCGATCCCGATCTGGGTCTCGGACTATGTACTGATGGGCTACGGCACGGGTGCCATCATGGCCGTGCCTGCACACGACACGCGCGACTGGGAATTCGCCAAGAAGTTCGGCCTGCAGATCATCGAAGTCGTAGCCGGCGGCGATGTCGAAAAGGAAGCCTACACCGACATTCAGGACGGCGTTATGGTCAATTCCGACTTCCTCAACGGCATGAAGGTGAAGGATGCCAAGAAGGCCATCATCGACTATCTGGCCGAGAAGGGCATCGGCCACAAGAAGATCAACTTCAAACTGCGCGACTGGGTCTTCTCCCGCCAGCGCTACTGGGGCGAGCCGATCCCGCTGGTGAACTGCCCCTGCTGCGGCTGGGTACCGCTGCCCGAGAGTGAACTACCGCTCAAGCTGCCCGAGGTCGAGAGCTATGAGCCGACCGACAACGGCGAATCTCCCCTGGCTGCCATGACCGACTGGGTCAACACCACCTGCCCGAAGTGCGGTGGCCCGGCCAAGCGTGAGACCGACACCATGCCGCAGTGGGCGGGTTCCTCCTGGTATTTCCTGAGGTACATCGACCCGACTAATGACACGTGCATTGCCGATCCTGAGGAACTGAAGTACTGGCTGCCCATCGACTGGTACAACGGCGGCATGGAGCACACCACGCTGCATCTGCTCTATTCCCGCTTCTGGCACCGCTTCCTGTACGACATTGGTGTCGTGCCCACGAAGGAGCCCTATCAGAAGCGCACGAGCCACGGCATGATACTGGGCACGGACGGCGAGAAGATGAGCAAGAGCCGCGGCAACGTCATCAATCCCGATGAGATCGTGGATGAGCTGGGCGCGGATGCCTTCCGCATGTACGAGATGTTCATGGGCGCTTTCGATCAGGCCATACCGTGGTCGACGGACGGCGCACGCGGCTGCCGTCGCTTCCTGGACCGCGTCTGGCGCATGATGGAGTTCATGACCGACGAGGACGGCATTTCCGAAGACATGAGGTACGACGTGCATTCCTGCATCAAGAAGGTCGGCGAAGACTATGAGCGCATGAAGTTCAATACCGCCATCGCAGCCATGATGTCTCTGGTCAATGCCTTCTATGCCAAGGGCAGCATCACCAAAGGTGAGATGCGCGTGCTGATCAAGCTGCTCAACCCCGTTGCCCCGCACATCACCGAGGAAATCAACGAAATGTGCGGCTGCTGCAATGAGGAGCTGATCCGCTCCGACTGGCCGAAGTACGACGAGGCCGCACTGGTCAAGGACACGGTCGAAATCGCGCTGCAGATGAACGGCAAGGTGCGCGGCCGCATGAACGTGCCGGCGAACCTCACGCGTGACGATGCCAACGACTACTTCCTGAATCTGGACGAGGTCAAGGCACTGGTCGGTGACAAAGCCGTACGCAAGCTGATCTTCGTGCCGGGCCGTCTGGTCAACATCGTCTGCTGAGCGGAGCGTATTTAAATGAAAAAGAGTCTGAAAAAATTCCTGACTGCGCTGTTCCTCTTCGCACTCTTCGCTGTCTTCACCCTTGCGGTGAAGACGGTGGATGTTCAGGCCATCGGTCCGAACGGTTCCGAGGTGGGCTTTGCAGGCATCAACAGCTTCTTCTTTAACCTGCTGGGCACGAACGATCTGTGCTACAAGCTGACCAAGCTGCTGGGCTACCTCTCCTTCCTGGTCGCGGGTCTGTTCGCGCTGAAGGGGCTTGTGCAGCTGGTGCGCAAAAAGAGCCTCCGGAAGGTGGACTACCGTCTGCTGCTTCTGGCATGCACATACGTGCTGATGCTCGTGTTCTACGTGCTCTTTGAGAAGCTGGTCATCAACTGCCGTCCCGTAATACTTGACGAGGCGGAAGGTTTGGAGGCCTCCTACCCCTCCAGCCACACGATGCTGCTGCTGTGCATTATGGGTACGGCCTATATGCTGCTGCCGAGATACCTGAACGGCGTACTGGCCTTCGTCGGCCGTGTGATCTGCGTGCTGATGATGATCGCCATGCCCGTCGGACGCCTGCTCTCGGGCGTACACTGGTTTACCGACATCGTCGGCTCCATCCTGCTCTCGTCCGCGCTGATTGCGCTCTACGGGGCATCGGTCAGCTTTGTGGCGCACAAGAGAAAGAGGAAAAAGAAAAAACACAGGCAGCACGCCTGAAACGGATCATGGCTGTGAGCAAACATCTCACAGCCATGATTTTCTATCCCTGTTCTGCCTTTATCTCGTGCAGAATCCCCGAGCAGATTTCAAACAGTTCCTGCGTGTAGAGTACGATGTACACCGTCATGTCGTGCCCGTTCAGAAAGTCGGAAATCGTTTCCGCGGCCACACGGAAGGCCTGCTGTCGGGGATAGCCGTATACGCCCGCCGAGATCAGCGGAAAAGCAACACTGCTGCATCCGTATTTCTTGGCCAGCTTCAGCGAATTGGCATAGCACGATGTCAGCAGTTCGCGCTCATGCTGCTGCCCGCCCTGCCAGATCGGCCCCACGGTGTGGATCACGTATTTGCACGGCAGCTTGTAGCCGCCCGTGATCTTGGCCTCGCCCGTGTTGCAGCCGTGAAGCGTACGGCACTCCTCAAGCAGCTTCGGCCCCGCAGCGCGGTGAATGGCTCCATCCACACCGCCGCCGCCCAGAAGGGATCGGTTGGCTGCATTCACAATTGCATCCACGGGCATCGTCGTGATATCGCCCTGTACTATTTCAATCGGCATAATATTTCCCCCATATAGCAGAAAAAGGCCGCACAGGCGACCTTTTTCCGTGATGATATGATTACTTCGAAGCCTCTTCGACAGCGACAGCCACTGCGACGGTCATGCCGACCATGGGGTTGTTGCCTGCGCCCAGGAAGCCCATCATTTCGACGTGCGCCGGAACGGAGG
>CAVINP010000058.1:0-12481 GCA_963643985.1 bacterium | reverse complement strand
CTGAACGGCGATATCCTCAATGCGCCCACCAAGAAGATCCCGTACTTCGATTTCGAAGTTCCCACCGAGCTGAACGGCGTTGACAGCGGCATCCTCGATCCGCGCGACACCTACGCCAATCCCGCCGATTGGGATGTAAAGGCCAAGGATCTCGCTTCCAGGTTCATCAAGAACTTTGCGAAGTACGAGGGCAACGAGGCAGGCAAGGCGCTCATCGCTGCAGGCCCGAAGTGCTGATTAATCAGGTTTAAATTAGAGGACTCGGCGTAAGCCGGGTCCTCTAATTTGCATAACAAGGCGATTTGTGCTATAATGCTCTCATACGTTCGATAGGGAAGGTGCGGCCTCATGGATAAAATATGCGTGCTCAATGAAAACAAGATCTGCGATGAATGCGGCGAATGCCAAAGGTGCGATCTTGATCCGAACAAGATCTGCGACAATTGCATGAAGTGCGTCTCCAGCGGTGCCGACTACAATGCAATCGAGATCGACGAGATCATAGACGACGGCAGTTCCAACGACAATGAAGCATGACGTGTTTTTTCTGCCGCCGCATCGGCGGGGGACAGAGTGTTTCGTCCGTTTGTTCCCTCTTTATCTATTCGCAAAAGTCAGCTTTTGCGAATAGATATGGCCGATTTCCCCCTGATCCGCATCAAATCACCGGATTATCTATTTTCGGAGGTATTATCATCATGTCCGAATACACCCGTGAACGAACAAACCAACTGACGCTCATGACGCGCGATGCGCTGCGTGAGCTGCCGTTGGTCTGCTCGGATTTCATCCGTGATATCGAACCTACCACGCAGCCGCTCACGCGCTATGCCTATGTTTCGGATCTGAAGATATTCTTCGGCTACCTTGTCAGCGAATGTCCTTCCTTTGCCGATAAGCAGATACGCCTGATTACGCCCGATGATCTGGCCGTCCTTACTTCCCGGGATTTGCGCATGTACATGGAATATCTGGGACTGTATGTCAAGGACGGCGAAGAAATTACGAACACTGAAAACGGCAAAATGCGAAAACTTGCCAGTCTTCGAAGCTTTTATAAATTCATGTTTAAAAATGAGTTAATTAAAGCAGATATCGCTCAATTGATCGATATGCCCAAGCGCCACGAGAAGCCGATTTTGCGCATGGAGATCGATGAAGTGGCACGCATGCTGGACCTTGTGGAATCCGGCGAAGGCCTTTCCGAGCGGCAGCAGCGCTACAACAGTCACACGCGCGTCCGTGATTTGGCGATCCTGACGCTTTTTCTGGACACCGGCATACGTGTCTCCGAACTGGTCGGCATGGACATGGACGATATCGACTTCAGCATCGACGGTTTTCTGGTCACCCGCAAAGGCGGCAATCAGACCATACTTTACTTTTCGGATGAGGTTGAAACGGTGCTGCGGGACTATCTGGAAATCCGCAAGGAGATTACGCCGCTGCCCGGTCATGAGAATGCGCTGTTTCTGTCGCTTCAAAACAAGCGCATAACGGTCCGGGCGGTGCAAAATATGGTCAAAAAATATGCGACCCAGGCAGCGCCGCTGAAGAAGCGCCTGAGTCCGCACAAATTGCGATCCACCTTCGGCACCAATCTCTATCACGAAACCGGCGACATTTACCTGGTGGCGGATGTGCTCGGTCACAGCGATGTAAACACGACACGCAAGCACTACGCTGCGATGAGCGATGACAAGCGGCGCATGGCGGCCGGAATGGTGCGTTCACGCGATGCAGTCAAGCCGTCGGATGACCCGGACACGCAGGAGTGATCCCCTGCCCTATCTGTGCATTCGGATTTCGCCTGTGGCCAGTTCGTCGCAGCGATTGTTGAGCGGATTGTCCGCATGGCCGCGCACCTTGTGCCAGCGGATTTGATGTACCTCGCGCAGCTTGAGAAGCGTCTCCCAGAGATCGCGGTTTTCAACGGGCTTTTTGTCCGATTTGACCCAGTTGTGGCGCAACCAGCCGCCCACCCAGTCCTTCAGGAATGCATTGGTCAGGTAGGCACTGTCCGAATAGACATCCACCTCGCAGGGCTCCTTAAGCCGCGTAAGCGCTTCTATGGGGGCTGTCAGTTCCATGCGATTGTTGGTCGTGTGCGCCTCATAGCCGGATATTTCAAGCTTCTTTTCCTTGTAGATCAGTATTGCGCCCCAGCCGCCGGGACCCGGATTGCCGGAGCACGCACCGTCGGTATAGATTGTCACCTGCTTCATTCCGTCATACTCCCGTCAATGATTGCACTGCCGTGCCGATGGCTTTGGCATTGGTCAGTTGCGCATTAAAATAGCCGTCTGAGCCGTCCGAAGCCTTTCCGGTGCTCAGGATATCAAGCTTCACAAGCTGGTATCCGGCTTCCTCCAGCGCCGTACAGAGTGCGATCGGTGCCTGTTTTTCGATGAGAATCAGCCTAGCCTCGCAGCCTGCAAGCGTTTCAAGGCAGTTATTCAGATCCTCTCCCGTAATGTCTTCGCCCGATTCGCGGGCGTAGCACATTTGAACGTGGAGATCAAACATTTTTGCCGTGTAGACCAGCGCCTCATTCATAACGATCACCTGAGTGCCTGCACAGTCACCTGCAGATGCGAGCATATCACTCTTCAGCGTCTCCAGCCGTGCCCGTGCGCTTTCATAGTTTTCATTGTACTGCGCCTGATATTTCGGATCGAGCGTGCCCATGTGCGCGGCAATGCGCTGACAGAGCTCGATTGCACCATCGACATCCATGTAGATAAAGGGATTACTATCCGACCAGTGAGAGTCACTGTCCTCATTGACATTGACGGCTGTGACCTTCTCAAGTTCCATGTTGACCATCAGCGAAGAGACGGCGGGGCCGCTCTCACCCAGATTTGTCAGGCTGCTTTCAAACGATTCCAGCCCGCGTCCGCCCGCAATGACGGCATCGGCAGAGCGGGCCAGCAAGGCCAGATCCCAGTCCGAAAGCCGGTAATCGCGCAGACAGCCGTCCTGCGGCTGCACGAGACAATACAGGCTCACGTCCGGCACATCTTTCGTGATCATTTCCGTGAGCGCATAGATCGGATAGAACGTGGCATATATGCTGATGCGCTCCGGCTCCTGCGCAGTTGAAGCTGCTTCCTTGTGTGTGCAGGACGAAAGCGACCCGCAGAGTGCCAGCAAAAGCAACAGGCTGATCAGACGTTTCATCAGTGCCTCCGAATTTAAAATTGCTATGCCATTATAGCACGCAATGCCGGAAATAGCAACAGCTCAGTTGCCTTGCAGACGTTTCAGCGCGTCGATCGCCTGACGGGTTGCCTCTTTGGCCTGCGTCCGTTCGCGTTCGGCCTTGGCCAGCTGCGTATCGGCCGCGCGTGCCGCAGAGACATCGGCCTCGGTAATCTCCATCAACTGTTCACGCGTCACACTCCGAAGAGCTGCCAGGCGGTTGGCCTGCTCGGTCAGAAGCTTTTCAAAGATGTTGCGCACGCCGCGGGCATTGCCGAAGGCCTCGGAGCTTGTGTTCGAATCCTCTATATAGCCGCGTACCGCATTTCTCGCAGCCTCGTTCAGCGTATATTGGCCCTTCTTGAGCTGAAGATCGAGTATTTCCATCATTTCGTCGATCGTATAGTCTTCAAAATGCAGATAACGGTTAAAGCGCGACTCAAGTCCGGGATTGGAATGTATGAACCTGTCCATCAGATCATCGTAACCCGCAACGATGACCACCAGATCGTCTCTGTGGTCCTCCATCAGCTTCAGAAGCGTGTTGATGGCCTCCTGACCGAAATCATTCTCCGCCCCTGAGGACAGGCTGTAGGCCTCGTCAATAAAGAGCACGCCGCCGAATGCGCTCTCGACCGCCTTTGACGTCTTGGCTGCCGTCTGGCCGACATAGGAAGCCACAAGCCCGCTGCGATCCACTTCCACCAGCTGGCCCTTGGACAGCACGCCGAGGCTGCGGTAGATGCGGGCCATCAGACGCGCAATCGTGGTCTTGCCCGTGCCGGGATTGCCCGTGAAGACCATGTGCAGCGACATGTCGACTGCTTTCAGATTGTTTTGGCTGCGCATCTTGTGCACGGTGACCATGTTGATGAGATTGTTGACCTCGCGCTTGATGCCGGACAGGCCGATCAGTTCATTAAGTTCGCGCTTGAGATCTTCAATATTCTCAGGCGGTGTCTCTGCAGACTTTTCTTTTTCTGCAGCCTCCTTTGGTGCGTCCCTGGTCACAGGTTTACCTTCGACCGGAGTGATCTGTTTCTTTGGCGTATCCCCACCCCAGAAATCATCCGCGACGCGCTTTAAATTATTGCCGATCAGTGTTTCGATGACGTCCATCTGTGTGCGAATGATTTCATCGCGCTTATCCGACATTATTTTACCCTCACTTCATTCACCAATACAGCCGGACACGCATGGCGCGTCCGGCCGCAATGGTCTTCTTACATTTCTTATTTTTTGCAAACCTTCTTGTACAGTTCGATGTAGCGCTTTGCGGAGCTATCCCAGCCGTAGCTGCCGCGCATCGCACGCACGGCAAGCTTGTCAAAGGTCTCATGATCCTCCTTGTACATCTGCACTGCTTCCTCAATGACATGCAGCATATCGTGCGCATTGTAGTTCAGGAAGGTAAAGCCGTTGCCCTCACCCGTGTACTTGTTATAGGCCAGCACCGTGTCGCGCAGGCCGCCGGTCTCACGCGTGATCGGCAGCGTGCCGTAGCGCAGCGAAATCAGCTGTGACAGGCCGCAGGGCTCGAACATGGACGGCATCAGGAACATATCGCATGCGGCATAGACTTTGTGTGCCAGAGCGTTGTCCATCACGAAGCGTGCGGCAACCTGGCCGGAATACTTCCACTGGGCCCAGCTGAACAGATCGACATATTTGCCCTCGCCCATGCCCAGCACGACAAGCTGTGCGCCGGTGTCCATGATGGCATTAAAGACGCACTCCACCAGATCCAGACCCTTCTGGTCGTAGAGGCGGCTGACAAGGCCGATCATCGGGACATCGGGATCCTGCGTAAGCCCCAGCTCCTGCTGAAGCGCAAGCTTGTTTTTGATCTTCTGATCAAAGTGCTCAGCATCGTACTTCTGAGAAATGAGCGGATCGTTTGCCGGATCGTACTCCATGGTATCGATGCCGTTGAGTATACCCGAGAGGTTGGCCGAACGTGCGCGAAGCAAGCCATCCAGACGTTCACCGTAGTAGGCCGTCTGAATCTCGCGTGCGTAGGTCGGGCTGACCGTCGTCACCTCGTCGGCATAAACGATGCCGCCTTTCATGTAGGAGCACATACCGTAGAACTCGAGGCTGTCGCTGGTATAGGCAAGATCGCCCAAGCCCAGCATTTCCTCCACAAAGTCGATCGGGAAAATGCCCTGAAATCTGAGATTGTGGATGGTGTAGATCGTCTTGATGCCCTTATAGAAATCCAGATTGTTGTACTGGATCTTCAGCATGGTGGGAATCAGGCCGGTCTGCCAGTCATTGCAGTGGATGACATCGGGCGAGAACTCCAGCAGCGGCAGCGCGCCCAGCACAGCGCGGCAGAAGAAGGCATAGCGCTCACCCTCATCCGTGCCCGAACCGTAGACGTAGTCACGGCCGAAATACTGCTCGTTGTCCACGAAATAGAAGGTCACACCCTCGTATTTGAGCTCATGGATGCCGGCATACTGGCGTCTCCAGCCCAGATTGACGTGGAAATTGAAGCGGTACTGCATCTGTTCGCGCCACTTCGCGCCGATCATCTTGTACAGCGGCAGAATGACGCGCACGTCCGCGCCGGTCTTCACCAGTTCCTTGGGCAGTGCGCCGACCACGTCCGCCAGACCGCCCATTTTGATAAACGGAACACACTCCGATGATGCAAAGAGTATTTTCATATTTCACCTCCGAATAAGCCGAATGGAATCAGGAAATTCTTAGAGCGTCACGTTCTTGCCGATGACGATCGGATACTGTCGCTGGCCGATCAGGCGTCCGTGTGCACGTACGGTGACGACCTTGTCCAGAATCACGTTTTCCATTTCGACTTCTTCCTCAATGTAGCAATCCTGCATGATGATGCAATCCTTCAGGTGCGCACCGCGCCCCACATGCACGCCACGGAAGAGCACACAGTTTTCGACCGAGCCCTCAATGACGCAGCCGTCGGCGATGAGGGAATTCTTCACCTCCGCGCCGCTGCGGTAGATGGCGCAGGCATCGTCGCGCGTCTTGGTGTAGACCGGATACGTGTTGAACAGCTCACGGCGAACGTCGTAGTTGAGCAAATCCATGTTGAACTTGAAAAAGCCCTTGATCGTCTCAATGCGGCGATAGAAGCCCTTGAATTCGTAGCCCAGTATCTTCAGTGCGCCGGAATTGATGTAGGGACGGAGCACTTCCGAGTCGAAATCCTTCGCGCCACGGGCGGAAGCCTGATCGATCAGGTGAATCAGCAGCGTGCGCTTGATCACGAACACATTCATGCTCAGGTAGGGATAGTTGGCGGCATTGGGGTTGACCTCGATGTCCTCCACGAGATTGCCCGCGCCGATCTTGAGGTAGCTGTGGTTGGACGCAACGGAGGAAGAAAACTCCAGATGCTCAGGCTTGACCTTGATGTACATCATGGAGATGTCCGCACCGCCAGCAATATGCTTGTTCACCATGTCCTCAAAGGAGGTATTGCAGACATAATCCGAGGCCGTCAGTATGACGTAGGGCTGCGTCGAACGGCGCAGGTAGTCAAAGTTGGCCCGCAGCGCCTCGACAAGGCCGGAGTAGGCACCGCCGTTTTCACGTGTCAGGAAGGGCGGCAGTATGAACAGGCCGTTGTTGCGCGTGTGCAGATCCCATTCCTTGCCCGAGCCCAGATGATCCATCAGGGAGTGATAGTTTTTCTGGGCAATGACGCCGACGTTGCGCACGCCGGAGTTGACCAGATTGGAAAGAACAAAGTCGATGATTCTGTAGCGGCCCGCCACGGGAAGTGCGGCGACCGCGCGGTTCGTCGTCAGCTCTCGAAGATTGAGATTATCCCTCGAGGTGTAGATTACGCCCATTACATCGTTCATTATTGCGCCTCCCTTTCAGCGATGATGCTTCCGTCCACCTGTTCACCCGCGTGCACGATATAACCCTCGGGCAGCACGGTATCCTGTCCGATCAGCGTGATGGCACCTTCCACTTCGCCGACAAGGCAGTCCTTCTGTATGACACAGTTCTCTGACACGATGGCGCGGCGAATCACTGCGCCGGCCGTCACGTGCGTGCCGGGCATGATCACGCTGTCCTCGATCAGTGCGCCCTTTTCGACCGTGACGCCTGCAAAGAGCACGCTGCCGTGCACCTCACCGTAGATTTCGCAGCCTTCTGCAATCATGCTGCTCTCTACCGCGGCTTCATCGCCGATGTAATGCGGGTACATCACGGGGCTTCTGGCATAGATGGCCCAGCGCTTGTCCGTCAGATCGAACTCCGGCGGCACCTTCAGAAGGTCCATGTTGGCCTGCCAAAGGCTTTCGATCGTGCCGACATCCTTCCAGTAGTCGGTGAAACGATAGGCAATCATCGTGCAGCCGTCGCAAAGCATCTTGGGAATGATGTTCTTGCCGAAGTCGTTTTTGGACTCGGGATCGTTCTCGTCGGCCATCAGGTATGCACGCAGTACCTTCCAGGTGAAGATGTACACGCCCATCGATGCCAGGTTGCTTTTGGGATGCTTGGGTTTTTCTTCAAACTCGGTGATGTGGTTCTGCTCATCGGTGTTCATGATGCCAAAGGACGGAGCAAGTTCCATCGGCACGGGGCGAACTGCGATGGTAACATCGGCATTGGCGTGGATGTGCTCCTCCAGCATGCTGTTGTAATCCATCTTGTAGATATGGTCACCCGAGAGAATCAGAACATATTCGGGATCATATTGCTCAATGAAGCTGATGTTCTGATAGATGGCATTGGCCGTGCCGCGGTACCATTCGCCGCTCTTGGCCTTCATGTAGGGCGGCAGTACGAACACGCCGCCGTTGGAAAGGTCCAGATCCCACGGTGCGCCCGAACCGATGTAGCGGTTGAGCTCCAGCGGCTGATACTGCGTCAGCACGCCCACGGTGTCAATGTGCGAATTGGCACAGTTCGAGAGCGGGAAATCAATTATTCTGAACTTGCCGCCGAAAGGTACGGCCGGCTTTGCCATAATCTTTGTCAACAATCCGAGACGACTTCCCTGACCGCCTGCCAACAGCATAGCGATGCATTTCTTCTTGATCACGTTATCCCTCCGTATTTTTATTCGCAAGTATCGGATCTTGGTGCAACCATTATACAATAAATTCTTCCAAATTACCAGATGTGATCACAAATTTCAGCAATCAGCATCATTTTCACTGCAAATTCTGTACGTTTCGCGAACGACCATGTATTCTTCATTCGCAGGAATGACGTAAACGGCCACTTTGGATCCGGGCGCGGAAACCAGGCGTTCGCCGCAACCGTTTTTGTTTGAATTTTCATCTTCCAGCACGCCCATGTGCGCCATGGACTGCATCACCATGCTGCGCAGGGGCGCATAATTCTCACCGATGCCGCCGGTAAAGGCCAGCGCATCCAGACCGCCGATCTCCATGGCATAGGCACCGATGTAGCGGATGATATGCGTATGCAGCACCTTCATTGCCAGCATGGCCCGTTCGTTGCCCTCTGTGATCGCCTTTTGAATATCACGCACGTCCGAGAAGCCGGAAATGCCCTTCAGGCCGCCGTTCTTGCCCAGACCGTTGTAGATTTCATCCAGTGTCAGTCCCTGCTCAAGCAGATAGGGAACGATGTAGCAATCGACATCGCCGGTGCGGTTGGCGTGCGGTATGCCCATCTGCAGGGAAAAGCCGAAGCTGTTGTCCATGCTCTTGCCGTCCAGAATCGCACACAGCGATGCACTGCCGCCCAGATGGCAGGAAACCACGCGGCGATGCTGCTTGAGCTTCTGCGCAACGTAGCCGTGAGAAGCGCCGTGATAGCCCATGCGCATGATGCCGTATTTCTCCGTCCACTCATAGGGAATCGGGAATATGCGTCGCTCCATGGGGATGCTTTGATGGAAGGCAGTTTCGAATACACCGACCTGACGCACGTTCGGCAAGAGTTTCGTAAATACACCGATGGCGGCCAGATACGGGCCGTTGTGTGCGGGAGCCACGGTGAAATAGGCCCGCATGCCCTCGAGCACCTCTTCCGTCAGGAAATGCACGCCGTAGTGATCCTTGGAGAGCACCGTCTTGTAGCCGATGGCCTCCACCTGCGAAATGTCGCCTATTGCGCGATAAGCCCCCTGCGTCAGTTCGTGCAGGAAGAGGTTGATGCCGCACTCGTAATCGGGTATGGACATCTCATCCTTCGAAACGCTGCCTGCGGCACTCTTGTAGGTAAAAATACCCCGATCGGAGCCGACGCGTTCGACACGTCCTTCAGCCAGGACCTCAAAGCCGGGCATATTCCAGAGCTTGAATTTCAGCGATGTGCTGCCGGCATTGCATATCAGTATCTTCATGTCATTCTGTCCTCCGTATAATCTGTAACCATATTATATGTATGCTGACGTTTTGTCAATGCAGAAATTGTATTTTTATTGACAGATTCTTGTCAATGTGGTACAATCATTGCATGGAAAACGATATCGAAAAACTGACGGGCCTCGTATTTGACATCGAGGAATTTGCCGTGTTTGACGGGCCGGGCATACGCTGCGCGGTCTTTATGAAGGGTTGTCCCCTGCGCTGCATGTGGTGCCACAATCCCGAGGGGCTTGCGCCGCACCCCCAGCGCGTGGTCACGCAATCGCTGTGCATTCACTGCGGTGCGTGCAGACAGGTGTGCCGGAATCCGGATCACTGCGTAGGCTGCGGCAGATGTGTAGATGTCTGTCCGCGCGGCTGCATACGCATTGCCGGTACGCGCATGACAGCGGCCGAAGTGGCTGCACGCATCCGCAAACAGGCACCGCTGCTGAAGATGAATGACGGCGGCGTGACCTTCTCCGGCGGTGAAGTGTTGATGCAGGCTGAGTTCGTCCGCGCCGTGCGGCTGCTTGTACCCGAGGTGCATGCCCTGATCGAGACCAGCGGATATGCCGGAAAAGAGACCTTCCGCAGGCTGGCCGAAGTGATGGACATGATCATCATGGACGTCAAGATCGTTGATCCCGTGCTGCACAAAAAGTACACGGGCGTGGACAACGCGCCCATACTTCAGAATCTCAGGCAGCTTCGGGAAATGGGCAAGCCATTTCGTATCCGCGTGCCGCTGATCCCGACCGTAAACGACACGGTAGAGAATATGCGGGCCACGGCTGAGTTGCTCGTCGGTGCCGAACATCTTGAAAAGGTCGAACTTTTGCGCTATAATAAGGCTGCAGGCGCGAAATACAGCGGCGTTGGTCTGACCTATGCCCCTGATTTCCCGCAGCAGCAGGACCCCATGATCCATACCGAGCCGTTTACCGAGCGCGGTATACGCGTAGATATACTGTAGATCCTTACCCCGGTGCTTGCATCGGGTTTGCGTACAGCTGATATGGAAAACGATATCCATTCGAACGAATACGAACTACGGAGGCAGATAAAATGGGAACCGTCAAAGCTTTTCGTCATGAACTGAGCAAGGCCCGTTGGGACGAGATCAGTGCCCGCATTCAGGACCCTGCACTGACGCTGTCGGCCCGCGCCGCACTGCGCCTCAAGCTTTTTCTGGAAGAGGAAATGATCATTCGCAATCCGGGTGAGAACATTCCCGCCTGGCGCACGATCACGTCCTTCCCGGACATCTATGCCGAGGGCGAGCGCGATGCGCTCACAAAGGGACATTATGTGCACGAACAGGGACGCGTGTGCAACATTTCAAGCGACTGGGAAGGCGTGATCAGGGGCGGCCTGCTGCCGCGCCGTGAAAAGGCGAATGCGGATATGCGCATGACCATCGATGCGGTGATCGAGTATGCCGACCGCTACGAGATCCCTGACCTGTCCGATGCCGTGCGCCACGGTGCAAAGGACTATCTTTCCGCGCTGCAGCTGTTCCGCGTACTGCACTTTGCGCTCTGGGCCTCCAACGTCTACCACAACACGGTTGGCCGCTTTGACCAGTACATGTACCCCTATTACAGGGCCGACATCGACTCCGGCAAGCTTACTCGCGACCGGGCACTTGCGCTCACCGAGGAATTCTTCCTCTCTTTCAACCGTGACAGTGACCTCTACAACGGCATGCAGCAGGGCGACAACGGCCAGAGCCTGATGCTGGGCGGCTGCAAGGCGGACGGCAGCTGCGCCGTGAACGACCTGACATACGTCTGTCTGGAAGCCAGCCTGCATAACCGCTGTATTGATCCCAAGATCAACCTGCGTGTGGACAAGAACACCCCCATCGAGCTCTACGAACTCTGCACACACCTGACCAAGCAGGGACTCGGCTTCCCGCAGTACGCCAACGACGATGTCATCATTCCCGCGCTGATCGGCATGGGCTACGACGAGGCGGACGCACGCAACTACACGGTCGCGGCCTGCTGGGAGTTCATCATTCCGGGTGTCGGCATGGATATCCCCAACATCGATGCAGTATCGCACGCCGAACTGGTGCGCAACGTCATCATGCGCGAACTCAAAAATTGCGAAAGTTTCGAGGATCTGCTCGAAGCGGTGCGCAAGGAAGAGATTGCGACGGCCGATGCCATGCAATCCAGGTACGCGCCGCTCTTCCTGGAGCCTGCCCCCTATCAGTCCGTACTGATGAGCGACTACAGCCACGATGTTTCCGAGGGCGCGAAGTACAACAACTACGGCATTCACGGAACGGGCTTTGCCACTGCGGTAGATCAGCTTGCGGCGGTTCAGGGCTATGTCTTCGGTGACTGCAGCGTCGGCAAGGACGAGCTGATCGATGCCATGCAGAACGACTTTGCAGGGCATACCGCGCTCAAGCACAAGCTGCGCCGCGATGCGCCGAAGCTGGGGCGCGATGAGTGCTGCAATGCGCTGCTTGAGACGATGAACCGCTTCTTCCACGATGCATGGCAGGGACGCCGCAACGAGCACGGCGGCATATATCGCACGGGCACCGGCTCGGCCATGTACTATCTCTGGCACGCACGCACACTGGGTGCCACGGCAGACGGCCGTGCGGCGGGCGAAATGCTCTCGGCCAACTTCTCCCCTTCCCTGCTGCTGACCGATGCCGGCCCGCTCTCCGTGCTGCAGGCCATGGCACGTCCTACACTGGGGCTGGTCTGCAACGGCGGCCCGATGACGCTCGAACTGCACGACACCGTGTTCAAGAATAACGAGGGCATCCGCAAGGTGGCGCAGCTGGTGCGCAGCTACATACTGCTGGGGGGTCATCAGCTGCAGCTCAACGCTGTCAACCGTGAGACGCTGCTGGATGCGCAGAAGCATCCGGAGGATCATCAGAACCTGATCGTGCGCGTCTGGGGCTGGAGCGGTCACTTTGTCCAACT
>CAVINP010000057.1:0-12621 GCA_963643985.1 bacterium | reverse complement strand
ATGCAGGCAAAGACGCCGAAAATGCATCGTGGCGAATTTAGAAACACGCTCTAAGATCACATCAGTTCAAATTGCAGATTGACGTCCTTCATGTATCCCTGCTGGCCCTGACAGCTGACGAGCACCCAGTTGTCGCCCTCGACGATCTCGAGCACTTCCACCTGTGTACCTGCGGCGATCGTGCCCAGGCTGTTGGCATCGTCCGAGCCGGCATCATAAAGCACAGCCTCGCTGCCGTCATCATTTCTCAGCACATCGGCCAGTATCTGTTCGCCCGCCTCCTCGCCGTCATCGACTTCGGTTCCGTCTGAAAAGCTCAGATAATCGTTGAGCAGATAGCCGATCGTTTCATCGTAGCCGACCTTCGTCCAGCCGTCCTCGGCGGAAATCACGCGCAGGCTCGTGCCGTTGGGCACCTTGGCCAGCACTTCGCCCTCGCCCGAAGGCTCGGCCCGCAGGTTCAGGCTCACATCGTCCGAGCCGGTATTGACCGTCACGTAGCTGACGCTTTCCGCAGTCGTATCATCGGAAGAGCTCTCGGCGGTGTAATACTTTGAAAATTCATCCGCGAAATTTTGTGCTCCCGCCTGATATTCAGCTGTGGTGTGGCCGATAGAGTACTCCGCGCCGTTGCCGGAATACTTCAGAACCACGTTGTACTGTGTCAATGCCGTGAGGTACTTGCTCAGCACATAGCCGCTCGCGGAATCCTTGGAAATATGCACCCAATCGCCCTCAACGCCCAGCACCTGCATCGTCTCGCCATCGCGAAGCTTGCCGACGCTCGCGCTGTCCGTTGACGGGCCCTCGCGCACGATAATGTTGATGCCGTCGCTGCTCAGCTGTGCCATCTGAATCTCTTCCTGCACAAGCTCGAGTTGCGGTGCATCTCCCACACTCTCGTTGACCTTATCGAGCTGGTAATAGATGGCCTGCTGAATCTCCGCGCTCGCGCAGCCGTCGGCCACATAACCGCAGGCCTCCTGGAAGAGCCTGACGGCATCGCTGACCTCGACGTCATAGATGCTGTCCATGTCGCCCGAATAGAGGCCCAGCGTCTGCAGCGCCTCCTGCAGCTTCTTCACGACCGGGCCGCTGCGTCCCTCCTGCAGATCAATCAGGCCGCTTGAAACGGGGGCATCGTCGGAATAGATGACATCCTTCAGTTCGCTGCTGACCACGCCGCTCTGTGTAACGCCCAGATCGCTCTGCAGGCGTTTCACGGCCGCAATGGTCTCCGTGCCGTAGCGTCCGTCGGGTTCGGCGTCGAAATAGCCCAGATCGATCAGGCGGTACTGCAGATCCGATACCTCCGTGCCCGCCGTGCCGCGGCTGAGCGAATCCTCGGAATAGCCCAGGAATTCGGAATAGGTCATGCCGTCCTCGCCCGTATAGGAGGACACCATCAGCAACTGCCGCAGTTCCTCGTCCGGTTCGCCGTCATCAAATATGCGCACCATCGTGCCCACCAGGCACTCCTTGGCAATGAATCTGGCATCGTCCACGCGCAGGCGCATGCAACCGTGCGAGGTCGGCGTGCCGAACTGCTCCACGGCATCCGCCATCATCGTGCTCTCGTCCTTCTCTTCAAAGGGGAGCGAGTGGAACATATAGCCCCTGTAGATGCGCGTTGCGTACTTGACATAGCAGTGATACTGCTGAAACCACGTCCATTCGCCACGCTCGGACGCCCTCCCCTTCTCGATCATGTAAAACGTGCCGATAGGGGTGGAATTGTTCATACCCGAGGACGTGAGCATCTGACGGGCAATCGAGCCGTCCGAAGTATTGTAGACCGTGACGATCTGGTTGACGATATCAACCTCGATGTAGTAGGGCATGTCGTAGGCCGAATCCGCCGATGCGTTGCCCGCCACAGACAGCAGCAGCACAAGGCAGACCAGCACGGCCGTGATGCGCTTTATCATCATCTTCTGTTTCCTCACGCCACCAGCCGGAACGACAGGTTGGTATCCTTCACGTAGCCGATCTGATCATCCGTGCCCTTGATGGTCACCCAACCGGTATCCTCGTCCACGGAAACCACTTCAACCTCGACATCCGACTTCAAGGTCCAGATGACTTCGGAACTGTCGGATGCCTCTTCGTATACGTTCACATGGCCGTCACGCTTGTCGGGCACGGTCACGGCCAGAGTCGTTTCGCCGTCGCTGACCACGAGCTGATCCTCTGTGCCCTCGACCACGTCGTAGCCCTGGCCCAGCACGATGCCGCCGCCGGTGAGCGTCTCGCTCTCCTTTTCGACCGCCGTGCTCTCAACCTCGCTCGCAAGGCCTTCGGAGAACGTCAGGTACTCATCCATCAGGTAGCCGATCACTTCGTCATAGCCGACCTTCGTCCAGCCGTCCGCACTCGAGAGCACGCGCATCTTGGTGCCATTGGGGATCTTGGCCAGTATTTCGCCCTCGCCCGAAGGCTCTGCCCGCAGGTTCAGAGCCACATCGTCCGAGCCGGTGTTGACCGTGCAGAAGGTGACCGTCTCGTTAAGGTAGTCCATGAACTGCTCGCTTGCGAAATACTCGGAAAGCTCGGTCTTGATATCCGTCGCGCCCGACTGTTTCTGTGCAAGCGTTGTGCCCAGCGTGACGGATTCGCCGCTCGAAGAGGTGAGCGTCAGCACGGGGTTCGTCTCGGTATAGGACTTCAGGTACTTTGTCTTCACATAGCCGCCGGCGGAGCCGGAAGAGACGGCCGCCCAGTCGCCGGAAACGGCGGTGACCGTCAGCGTATCGCCGTCGGAGACCTTGCCGATTTCTGCACTCTCCGTGGACGGCTTCTCGCGCACGATGATCTTGCTGGTCGCGCTGACCTTCGCCATCGTGATCTCCTCATTGGAAACGCTTGCCGTGATTTCGCCCTCACCCAGCTGTTCACGCACCTGACTGAGTTCGTAGTAGATGGCCTGCTGCACCTCGGCTGTGGCCACGCCGTCCGCATCGTAGCCGCAGACCTTCTGGAAGGTCGTGACCGCGTCGCTGACCTCGACATCGTATATGCTGTCTATCGCGCCGGAGTACAGGCCCAGGCTCTGCAGTGCCTCCTGCAGCTTTTTGACCACCGGGCCGCTCATGCCCTCGCTGATGGTGATCTGGCCGGCGGATACGGGGGCCTCGTCGGAGAAAATGACGTCTTCCAGTTCCTGGGAAATGACGCCCGTCTGCGCAAGTCCCAAATCCTTTTGCAGATTCTTGACCGCACCGACCAGCGCATTGTCATAGGTGCCGGTCGCGCCGCCCTCGTAGTAGCCCAGCTCGGTCATGCGGGTCTGGATGTCGGAAACCTCCGAACCGGAGCTGCCGCGGCCGAGGGAATCCGCAGAAACGCCCAGAAACTCGGAATAGGTCATGCCGTCCTCCCCCGTATAGGAAGAGATATAGAGCAGCTGGCGCAGATCCTCATCCTTGACGCCGCTCTTGAGTACCTCCACGCGCGTGCCGGTCAGGCAGTTCTTGGCAATGAACTCCGCGTCCTCCACGCGCATGCGGATGCAGCCGTGCGACGCCGGTACGCCGAACTGTGAGGCAGCCTTGGCATTCATGGCATCGTTGCTGTTGTCGTTGAATGTAATGGAATGGAAGAAATAGTTGTAGTAGTAGCGCGTAGCCCACTTTGCATAGCAGTTGAAGAAGCGGAAATAATACCATTCCTTGCGCTCCATGCTGTTCTGCCGCTCCGGCATGTACCACACACCCGTGATCGTGGCATCGTTCATGCCCGCCGAGCAGAGGCACTGGCGTGCAATGGACTTGTCGGATGTATTGTATATCGTGACGATCTGGTTGGTCAGATCGACCTCGATATAGTAGGGCTTGTCGTAGGCCGCGGATGCAGGTGCGGCGGCCAGATCGCAGAGCACGAACAGCGTTGCAAGTACAATCAGCAGAAATCTCTTGACCTTCTTCATGCGTTCTTCCCCGATTCCTTCCGTGGTGTAAACTATGATTCCGATTATAGCCGTCTGAGGGGTGCAATACAACCAGTGACTTGAAAAAGCCCCTGTTTGTTTCATTTTTATGCAAATTCGCTCAGGTAGACGCCGCGCTGGCGCTCGTATTCGCGGTTGTAGAACTCGTCGCCGCCCTCATGCAGCCGCTGGATATACTCGTGACGGTTGCGCATCAGCCGGGAATTGTGAATCGCCAGCGTGTAGACGGCAATGTTGGAGCACTGGTCGGAAATGCGCTCGATATTCGTCAGCGCATCCACGAACGTCACGCCCGTGTTCGTGCCACACTGGCCCTCGCGCAAGCGGCGGATGTGGCGCTTCTTGATGACGGCCACCAAATCGTCGATCACTTCCTCGAGCGGCTCGATGCGTGTGGCCGCTTCCATGTCAAAGTCACCGAAGCAGGCTGCCGCATAGTCGAGTATCTCGTTGAGGGCGTCGCCGAGCACGGCCAGCTCATGCTGTGCCGCCTCGGACAGAGGCATACTCTGATTTTTGAGCGTCTCGGCATTCTCCACCAGATTGGTGGCCAGATCGCCGATGCGCTCCATCTCGGACTGGCACTGCAGGTAGTAGTTGAGCAGATCGCTGTCGTCCTCGCTGTCCACGTTGGAGGAGAGGTGAATCAGATACTCGTCCACCGCATCCGCCATCTGATCGATTTCGTCCTCGCGCTTGTTGAGCTTCTCCGCCTTGGTCTCATCGTAGTGACCGAAGAGCTCCATGGCGTGCGAGGTGTTGTCCGTGGCCAGGCGCTGCATCACCTGAATGACCCTGTGTGCGGCATTGAGCGCGAGCTTGGGCGAGAGAAAGAGCTTCTCATCGAGCTTCTGCGCCACGGCATCCATGAGCACATTCTCATCCTGCTTGCGCGGTATGAGCTTGAGCACGAACTTATAGATCAGCCCCGCAAAAGGCAGCATGGGCACGGCCTCGCAGAGGTTAAAGAGCGTATGGGTATTGGCGATGGTGCCGCTGTTCATCACAGAATTCCAGAGGCTGTCCAGTATGCCAACGCGATGCGCGGCCGAGACCACCAGCAGCAGCCACGGTATGCCGATGCAGTTGAAAACAACGGTGACCAGACCCGTACGCTTGGCTTCGGAATTGGTGCCGATGGCGCACATCAGCGCGATGGTGATGCACTCGCCCAGATAAATGCCCAGCAGAATGGGGAAAACAAGCTTGAACGTCAGCACGCCCGTCGTGGACAGCGTCTGCACCATACCGACGCTGGCCGAGGAACTTTGCGTGATAAATGTGATGGCTGCGCCGAGCAGGAAGGCCAGGAAAGGCTTGTCGGCAAAGCGTGCGATGAGGTCTACAAAGCCGCCGGAGGTGGACAGCGGTTCCACCGCCGCAGTCATACCGATCAGACCCGTGAAGAGTATACCGAAGCCCATGGCGATTTCGCCTATGGTGTTGGCGCTCTTGGTCTTGATGAACATGATGAAAACGATGCCCAGCAGCGCCGCAAAGGGAGCCAGCGTTGCAGGCTTGAAGAAGTTGATCCATTGGCTGCCGCCCGAACCGTTCAGGTCCATCAGGCGGATGATCTGGCCGGTGATCGTCGTGCCGACGTTCGCGCCCAGCACAATGCCCACCGACTGTCGCAGTGTCAGCATGCCCGAGGCAACCAGGCCGGCCGTCAGTACGATCGTGGCCTTGGAGCTTTGAATCAGCGCCGTGACCAGTACGCCCAGAAGGAAACCCTTGAAGCTGTTGTTGGTCACGCGTTCCAGTGCCTTCTGCATGGCCGTGCCGTTGTTCTTCTTCAGGCCGTCGCCCATCACGCGCATGCCGTAGAGGAAGAGACCCAGGCTGCCCAGCAGACTTATGCAGTCAAATATGCTCATTCCAGACAAAACCTCCGTTCGTTCGTCCGATTCAAGATCGAAGCGGACAATCACAGTATCAGAAGAAATGAAATACGCATCTATAATCAACCGCTTGGGGCGGTTATGTTTGACAAAAGCGGAAAAGAACCCATATAACTCCAGAATACAGTTTTATCTTATCGTGTACAGGTAAAGAAAAGCGCGGATTTTGCATCTAGTTTATGTTAATTTGAGATATTGACGGAATATTTATTCCATGCATACAAAACACCCGCAAGTGTGGCAAGCACTGCGGGTGTCTGGAGTGTACATCTCGTAATCAGACTTCGGGTTCAGTATCGTTTTCGGTCTTGACGTTCTCAACCGAGCGGATGGCCCAGCGTGCGATCACGACCGTGTTTTCCATGGATCCGAACTTCAGGGTGACGGTGTCGTCCTTGATGGCTGCAATCGTGCCGTAGAAGCCGCCGATGGTGCAGATGCGGTCGCCCGTCTTCAGCGCGGCCAGCATATCCTTGACAGCCTTGTCCTTCTTCTTCTGGGGGCGGATCATCAGGAAATAGAAGATTGCGACCATTGCCACGATCATAATGATCATGGAAATGCTGCTGCCGGTCGTGGAAGCCGTCGTGTCCGCGGTCTCAGCCAGTGCACTCGAAAAGATAAAATCCATAATTGCATGTACTCCTTTGTGTGTATACTATGTCCCCTATTATACCCGAACGGGCGACATTTGGCAAGGAATATCCGGCCAAAAGCTGTGGCTGTCAGGTAAAATTTCGCAAATCACCAGTTGCCGCGGCCGTGACGGGCGTAGAATTCGTTGGTCCAGTCCAACAGCGCATCGTTTTCGATGGCCTCGCGCATCTGCGTCATCATGTTCGTCAGGAAGTAAATGTTGTGGATGGAATTGAGACGCAGTGCCAGTATCTCCCCCGCCTTGAACAGGTGGCGGATGTAGGCGCGGGTGAAGTTCTTGCAGGCATAGCAGTCACAGTCGGCATCCAGGGGCGTAAAGTCCTCGGCATATTTGGCGTTGCGAACCACGAGACGGCCGTCATGGGTAAAGACGGTGCCGTTTCTCGCCACTCGCGTGGCCAGCACGCAGTCAAACATGTCCACGCCGCGCAGCACGCCTTCGATAAGGCAGTCCGGCGAACCGACGCCCATGAGGTAGCGCGGTTTGTTCCGGGGCATGTAGGGCATCATTTGATCCAGCATGTCGTACATGATCTCCTTGGGTTCGCCTACGGAGAGGCCGCCGATGCCAAAACCCGGCAGGTCGAGCTTTGCCATTTCCTTGGCGCACTCGATGCGCAGGTCCGCATAGAACGCGCCCTGCACGATGCCGAACAGTGCCTGATCCTCTCTCGTCTTGGCCTTCATGCAGCGCTCCAGCCAGCGTATCGTGCGATGCATGGCGTTCTTGGCGCGGGTATAGTCGCAGGGATAGGGCGAGCACTCGTCAAACTGCATGGCGATGTCCGAGCCAAGGGCCTCCTGTATGCCGATGGATTCCTCGGGGCCGATGAACATCCTGCTGCCGTCCAGGTGCGAGCGAAACTCCACGCCGTCCTCCGTCAACTTGCGCAGGGAGGCCAGGGAGAAGACCTGGAATCCGCCGCTGTCGGTGAGGATAGGACGATCCCAGTTCATGAAAGCGTGCAGGCCGCCTGCCTTTTTGATCAGATTTTCGCCCGGGCGCAGGTGCAGATGATAGGTGTTGGACAGTATGATCTGTGCGCCGCAGTCCTTCAGTTCGTCGGGCGACATGGTCTTCACGCTCGCCTGCGTGCCCACCGGCATAAAGATCGGCGTCTCGATCACGCCGTGCGGCGTGTGCAGGCGGCCGCGCCGCGCTCCGGTCTGCTTGTCGATGTGCAGCAGTTCAAACTCAAACGGCTTTGCCATAGTGCAAATTCAACCTTTCTCGTTCAGTCATGAAAAAACAGCGGCCTGCAAACGCGGGTCGCTGTTCAGGCTCATCACTCTCAGCCGACGTTTCTGCGTCTGAAGACCAGCAGGAGCGCAACTGATGCCAGTGCAAATACGCCGACCGTTACGCCGATGGGCAGGGACGCATCGCCGGACTTGGGCACGGTGTCGTCGATCACGCGAGCACTGATGTCCATGCTCACGAGCATCTTGCCGCTCTCATCGAAGGCATCCATACGGTATACGCCGCTGTCCTCCACCTGAGCGTTCACGATGCTGTAGGCCTTCTGGTTGGCACCCTCAATGGCCTGATCTTTATAGTACCACTGGTAGGAGGCCGGCTCTACACCGTCGATATTCACTTCCATGGACAGATCCTCGCCCACGTTCACCACGGCGCTCTGCGTCATTCTGGAAACGCGCATGACCACCGTCGTGGAAATTTCGCCCTCGGCCAATGCAAAGCCGGATATCATCAGCAGCACCAGCAAAGCCGCGGCGAGCCTTTTCATCGTGTGAATCACAGAGTATCCTCCCCCAACTGTTCTTCCATTACAGTATCTATTTTATACCAGAAACCGCCCATATTCAATACTTTCGCGTGTTTATGCATAGAAATGACTTATTTTTGTAATAATTGTTCTCGTCTGGAAATCATTGTTCTTGCACTGTTAACATCTGAAATTTCTCATCTTTTCTCCTTCCCTGCCTTTACATTCCCTGCCCGTGAATGATATAATTACAATGAACAAATTCCGAATGAATATATATCGGAGGCAATATGACAGGCTTTGTGATTTTGCTTGCTTTTCTGATCTGCGGCGTGACAATTGCTGACGCGCTGTTCCGAAAAAAATGTGCTCTGGTGCGCCTGTGGATCGGGCTGTGCGCGGGCCTTGTACTGATGATGTGGCTGCCGGCATGCTTCGCCTTCCATCTGGACTTCACGCGCACGGCCAACCTGCTGGGGCTGGGTGTAGCCGCATTGCTGGCCGTGACCGCGCAGCTGCTCGGGCGCAGGCTTCCACGCAAAAGTCAACCCTTTGCAGGCGACATTCCCGTCTGGTTTCTGCTGGTGCTGATCGTGCCTCTGCTGGCGCTCTCCGGCTATCTGCAATACACGCATACGCTTCGCAACGTGGACGGTGCACTGCATGTCGGCCAGTCCACCTACGGCGATCTGTGCCTGCATCTGGGTATCGCGACAAGCCTGCAGAACGCGTCCTTTCCGCCCGAATACTCCATACTGCCCGGCACGCTTCTGGGCTATCCCTTCCTGAGCGACAGCATGGTCACGAGCATGCTGCTCTTCGGCGGCGACCTGGCTGCCTGCTTTGCGGTGACCGGCACGCTGATGATGGGACTGGTCTATCTGGGCTTTGTGATATTTGCCTGGCGGCTTACGGGCGGCAAGAAGGCCGCGGTCGCACTGGCCTATGTGCTGATGTTCCTCAACGGCGGTCTGGGCTTTCTCTACACTTTTGACGGCGTGTTCAAGGATTCGACGATGCTGGAAAACGTGTTCACGGGCTACTACCAGACGCCGACCAACATGCCGGACCTGAACCTGCGCTGGGTCAACGTGATCTGCGACATGATGGTGCCGCAGCGCACGCTCCTGACGGGCTGGACGGTGCTGCTGCCCGCGCTGTACATGCTCAGCGAGGCTGTGGAGACGCTGCGCACGCGCTATTTCGTCATACTGGGTCTCTGGGCGGGGCTGATGCCCATGATCCACACGCATTCCTTCTTCGCGCTGGGGCTGCTGAGCATCGGCGTGATGGGGCAACGCGTGCTCTGTGCTGCCCGCGGGCGCAGGAAAAAGACCTTTGTGCGCTTCGCGGCCTACGGTCTGCCGGCACTGATACTGGCGCTGCCGCAACTGCTGACCTGGACCTTTCCGCAGATTGCGGACGGCAGCAGCCAGGCCGTAGGCAGCCTGTCGCTGCGCTTTAACTGGGTCAACAATCAGGGCAACGGCAAGCTGATCGACGAATACTTCTGGTTCTGGATCAAGAACGTCGGTCTTGTGTACCTGTTCATGATCCCTGCAGCGCTCTCGGCCGGGCGCGGCAGCTTCCTGCGCGGCCTCTCCTTCGGTGCGCTCATCATCTATGCGGTGGCGGAAACGATACAGTTCCAACCCAATCCCTACGACAACAACAAGCTGTTCTATGCCGCCTACATGATCATGCTGCCGACGGTGGCGCTGTACCTCACACGCCTGTTTACGCAGCTGAAGGGCGTACGCGGACGGGCACTGCTGGCCTGCCTGTTCATCGGAACCTCGACACTGTCGGCCTCGCTGTCGTTGGCACGCGAGACGATTTCGGACTATCAGCTCTTTGGGCAGAGCGAGGTCGATGCTGCGGCGTACATCAGGGAAAATCTGCCTGCGGACAGTACCTTCCTGACCGGCAACCAGCACAACAACGCCGTGGCGGCGCTGACCGGCCGTCGCATCGTTTGCGGCACGGGCAGTTATCTCTACTATCACGGCATCGACTATTCCGCGCAGCAGGCCGCCGAGCAGCAGATGCTCGCCGATCCGGAAAACTCCTCTGCGCTGTTTGAGGAATACAATGTGGATTACATCTACATTTCAAGCTACGAGCGCACAAATTTCGATGCAGACGAGGAATGGTTTGAGGCAAACTGCACACTCGTCTACGGCAATGACGGCGTGAACATATACGCCTATGATGCAGAATAATCACGCCGCTGTGCTTGTATTCGAATCGTATATGCATTAAAATAACGGGTACTCACTTTTTTCGGAGGTAGGCAAATGCTTTCAAGGTCGCGTTGGTTGCTGCTGTTTGTACTGATTGTGATCTCAGCCCTGCTCTGCGGCTGCGATACCGAATTGGACGAGACGCTGCTCAGTTCGGTTGCGGATTACAGCATAGACATTTCTCTGCCCTATTCCACGGTCACGCCTCCGCCGGCGCAGCAGAGTGAGCAGGCCGAGGCGCTGGTCATCGATTCCTCCGGCAGCGTCACCGTGAACGATTCCGACACGGTGCTGCAGAACGATGTCTCCGCCGAAAGCCAAAACGCGGGTAACTACAAATCCCTGCGTCTGGGCACGACCGGTCTGGCCGTTCAGACGCTGCAGCTGCGCCTGCAGGAACTGGGCTACTATACTGCCGATAGCATATCCGGCATATTTGACTCCGAAACAGAGGCGGCCGTGAAGCGCTTTGAACAGAGCTACGGCACAATGCAAACGGGCGTGGCCACGGCTGACCTGCAGTCGCGTCTCTTTGCTGCGGATGCGCTCGTCTACGGCACCGAGGCCTACAACGAGGCCGTCGTATCCCAGTATCAGGTTCTGACCCGCGGCGACGTGGGCAGCTCGGTCTACGCCCTGCAGCAGCGCCTGAAGAACCTGGGCTACCCCATCGGCGACCTGACGGGCATATTCGACAACGAGACCGCCAACGCCGTCATGCTCTTCTACGAGGCCTACGGGCTGACCGGCAGCGACATCGCCAACGTCGAACTGCAAAAGGAGCTCTATTCCGACTCCGCACGCGGCTACAACGGCACCAGCGGCACGACGCAGATCGCCGATGCTACGTTTGATGGCTCCGTATCCTCCATTCAGCAGCGTCTGATTGAGCTGGGCTACATGACGGGCGAGGCCGATGGTGAGTTTGACAGCCGCACGGAGATCGCCGTAAAGCTCTTCGAGGTGGCCTGCGGACAGCTGCCCTCCGGCTCCCTGAGCGACGACATGCTCGATTGGCTCAATTCCGAAGGTGCGCCCGCTTTCTCACAGCTCGGCGACAACTACGCCAATCTGCTGGAGGGTTCCTCCGGCGATGACGTGCTCAAGCTTCAGAACCGTCTGGTGGAGCTGGGCTTTGCAAGCGGCTCCCCCTCGGGCGAATACGGCGAGAGCACGACGACCTCCGTGCGCCTCTTCCAGCGCCGCAACAGCCTCAGCGAGACCGGCGTGGCAGACAGCTACACGCAAGCCGTACTCTTCTCGAGCTTTGCGCTGAACATCGACGGCGAGACCGTCGTGAGCGCGTCCTCGGACGAAACGGTGGACGAACCCACGCCGACTCCCGAACCTGAAACGACAGCCGCCCCCGAAGCAACTTCGGACACACCCGAGCTGCTCACCACCGGTTCGACCGGTGAGGCTGTAGAAAAGCTGCAGAAGCGTCTGACCGAGCTGGGCTATGTCAGCTCCCTGACCGGCACCTATGACAGCATGACGGCTTCGGCGGTAGAGCAGATCCAGACCGCCATCGGCTGCGAGAGCAACGGCGTGGTCTCCCGCTCTTTGCTGAGCTTCATACTCAGCAGTGCCGCCCCTCGCAACGGCGCACACTTCTATGAGGGCGATGCCGTGCAGTCACTGCGCAGTCTCACGCAGGGTGACAGCGGCGATGCGGTGACACTGCTGCAAAAGCGCCTGTGCGAACTGGAATACCTGAGCGACTCCGATCTGAACGGCTACGGCACGTTCGACGAGGCCACGCGCAATGCCGTGATCAGGCTGCAGCAGGATCTGGGCTACGAGGATGCGGACGGCTTGGCCGGCGTTGAGCTGCAGTGCTACCTCTACGCCGAAAACGCCAGGAACTTCGTCGGGGACTGATTAAGGATACACTGATTAAATGAGGTGGTAAGCTGAGCAGTGAATTCCGTAACAGCAGTCGCGCCACTGCGATGTATCGCAGGCGCGACCAGCTCGCGCAGCGATTTGAAAAATCGCCGCGACGCTGCTGAAAGCTCCGCAAAGCAGAGCTTTCAGTGCGTGCCCATATACAATTGCAAAAATCGAAGGTTTACTGGAGGTAAATCGAGATTTTTGCTATAGCAGTCGCTCCCCTGCGAAGCAGGGTTGCGACCAGCCCGTGCGCA
>CAVINP010000056.1:0-12653 GCA_963643985.1 bacterium | reverse complement strand
ACGACGCCGCTGCCCTGTGCGTAGGTGGTTTCTTCAACCTCGCCCGAGGAGCGATCCCAGGTCTGCGTGTAGGTGATGACACCCACAACGCTGTTGGCGTTCTTCTGTGCGACGTACACAGCCGGGCTCGGATCGGATTCAGGCTCCGTTGCAGTGGTGTTTGCTGTCTCGGTTGTGGTCTCGGCCACGGCCTTCTTGGCGTTCAGCAGGCCGCCTGCAGTCATTGCACCGCAGAAAGCAATTGCGAGGGCAAGCACGAAGCTTGTTGCCAGGAATAATCCGCGATGGGAATTTGCATTGACATGCTTCTTCATATTACTCAACTCTCCTTTTTCAAGTTGCTGATTTGCTTCGCTTCAGTCTTTCCCTGAAACTGTCTGTATTATAGGCTGAAGGTCAGTAAATGTCAATGAATAAACATGCCGTAATTTATGAACGAACTGTAACGCTTTCTCAGAGCAGAATATCGGCAAAGAGCTCGGGCCTGTGATAGTCCGGTTCGGGCAGATCAAAGCCCTTGAACATGCCGTAGTGAATGCGCGCCGCATCGCCGCAGGAATAGAAGTTGCCCCGCATGTTCAGACCGCTCGCGAGCGTTACACCGAAGTGCTCCAGTATGAAGGACGCGGGCACGGTATAGCTTATTGCCCACCATGCGCCCCTGTGCTCGGAATGGGTGATGTCAAAGCCCTCGGGAATGACAGAGAATACCTGCCGGTTGTATCTGGAATCGCCGAGCCCCATGTGCACGACGCCCCTGGGGTTTGCCTCGATGTTGACGTATTTGAGGCTGGCTGCATCGGGAGAGAGGAAGAATTCCAGACAGCTGTCGCGGTAGACATCGCCGCCGACCCGGGTTTCCTCGCAACGGATGGTCTCTTCGCAGGCGTACATCAGTACGTGAAGTCCCTGCTTGTTCCAACCTACGCGTGCCGCGCACTCGGGGGTGTAGTCCCGTGTCCAGGGAAATTGGTTGATTTTGGCCTCGGGCAGGTCGGCCCAGGGTTCGGGAAGACGATCGGGGAAGAATTCGCCGCACAGATGAAAGACAGACACGCTCTCCGGCAGGCGGTGGATGATGTAGCTTTGGTTCATGGGAGATGAGTCCTTTCTTTTGCGCATCACGGAAAGCCGGAGGAACAGGAACGCTAACCCTCAGCCCCGCATTCGCTCGACAGATCCCCTTGCCTTCGGCAGTAGCGCGACTGCTGTAAAGGGGAGGGGACCGCGTGGGCGGCGGAGGGGTTGGATAATCATCCCGGTTTTCCGTGAAGAACATTATTTTTTTCTCCATTCTACCTTCTCCTTTGCCAAAAGTCAATCGGAAACGCTTTGTTACGGAAACTCATGGCGCATCCTCCCGTTATGCCCTTCACTGTTTCACTGACCACTGACCCGCAATAATTAACGCACCGTGCTGGTCAAAATGGCCCGTATCTGATATAATAGCATCATCAGCCGTTATCCGGTTATGGGAGTGAATGAAATATGGATTTTAAGCTTTCAATCGCAAATGAAATCATCGCCGCAGCGGAGCATGCGCTGGGCGGTGCGGGGCTGCAGAGCGCGGATATCGCGGCGGCTCTGGAAATTCCGCCGAGCACCGACATGGGTGACTACGCCTTCCCATGCTTCAAACTGTCCAAGACGCTGCGCAAGTCACCCATGATGATCTCCGACGCACTGGCTGCAGAGATTCACGCACCCTACCTCAGTCGCGTGGAGTCCGTCAAGGGCTATCTGAACTTCTTTATTGACCGCGCGACCTACGCCGAAAAGGTGGTTGGGGCCGTCATCGACCGGGGTGAGCAGTACGGCTCGGACAATTCCGGCGCAGGCAAGACGGTGGTGCTGGACTATTCTTCCATCAACATCGCCAAGCGCTTTCACATCGGGCATCTGTCCACCACGATGATCGGCAATTCCCTCTACAAGCTCTACAAGTTCTTCGGCTGGAATGCCGTGGGTGTCAACCATCTGGGTGACTGGGGCACGCAGTTCGGCAAGATGATCGCGGCCTACAAGCGCTGGGGCGATCACGATACCGTTGCGGCGGGCGGCGTGGACGAGATGGTCAAGCTCTACGTGCGCTTCAATGCCGAGGCCAAGGAAAATGAGGCACTCAACGATGAGGGCCGCCACTGGTTCAAGAAGATCGAAGACGGCGATCCGGAGGCGCTTGAGATATTCAACTGGTTCAAGTCCGTCACCCTCAAGGATGCCGAACGCGTCTACGACATGCTGGGCGTGAAGTTTGATTCCTACGCGGGCGAGAGCTTCTACAACGATAAGATGCAGCCCATCATCGACGATCTTTGCGCCAAGGGTCTGCTCAAGGAGGACCAGGGAGCACAAATCGTGGATCTGGAGCCCTACGGCATGCCGCCGGCGCTGATACTGCGCTCGGACGGAGCGACGCTGTATATCACCCGCGACCTCGCAGCGGCCAAGTACCGTCAGGACACCTACCACTTTGACAAGTCGCTCTACGTCGTGGCCTACCAGCAGGATCTGCATTTCCGCCAGCTGTTCAAGGTGCTGGAACTGATGGGCTATGACTGGTACAAAAACTGCGAGCACGTGTCCTTCGGTATGGTCTCCTTTGAGGGACAGACGCTTTCCACCCGCGAGGGCCGCGTCGTGTATCTGGAGGACCTGCTCAACACCGCCATCACGAAGGCCCGCAAGATCATCGACGAAAAGAGCCCGGATCTGGAAAACAAGGATGTTGTGGCGCGTCAGGTCGGCGTGGGCGCAGTGGTGTTCTTTGCCTTGTACAACAACCGCATCAAGGACATCGACTTCTACTGGGATCGTGCACTGAACTTTGACGGCGAGACCGGCCCGTACGTCATGTACACCCACGCACGCTGCTGCTCCGTGCTGCGCAAGGCGGGCAGCTGCGATGCCGCGCCGGACTTTACTGCACTGACGGATCCCGAATCTCAGGACGTGGTGCGCATGCTCGAGCAGTTCCCTGAGATCCTCAAGGCCGCCATGCAGAAGAACGAGCCTTCGATGATCACGCGCTACAGCGTGGATCTGGCACAGACCTACAACAAGTTCTACTATGAGCGCAAGGTCATGGTGGACGACTTGGGTGTCAGGTCCGCACGACTGATGCTGACCCGTGCCGTGCGGCAGACCATTGCCAAGGCGCTGGAGCTGATCGGTCTGGAAGCCCCCGAGCGCATGTAATGAACATGAATCAAAGTATTGTATTCGCGGCGGTGATGGCGGCAGCCCTGATCACCGCCGTTGTGCTGCTGATACTGCAGGGCAGCAGATCGCGCCGCGACCGCAGCCGCCTGCTCGCACAGCTGCGCCGCGAGAACGAGGCGCAAGCCGAACGCGTGGAGCGTCTGAGCCAGGCATTAAATGAAAGCACGCGGCAGATGGCCAATATGAGCGGCGCACTTGAGACGCGCATGGATGCCCTCACGCGCAGCAACGAGGAAAAGCTTACGGAGATGCGCCGCACGGTGGGCGAAAAGCTGGACAGCCGCCTGAACGAATCCTTTAAACTGGTCAATGCACAGCTGGCGAATGTGCACCGGGGTCTGGGCGAGATGCGCGATCTGGCCGACAACGTGACCGACCTCAAAAAGGTGCTGGGCAATGTCAAGACGCGTGGCGTCTGGGGCGAGGTGCTGCTGGGCAATGTGCTCAGTCAGATGTTTTCGCCGGAGCAGTTCACCGAGAACGCGCAGATCCCCGAGGGCTCATCCCTGCGTGTGGAGTATGCGCTCAAACTGCCGGCCAGGGAGCGCGAGTGCGTGCTGCTGCCCATCGACTCCAAGTTTCCGCAGGAAGACTACATAAGGCTGGTCGAGGCCCAGGCCACGGACGATGCCGCACTGCGCGAGAAGTGCGCTGCCCGGCTGGAACGGGCCGTGATGGAACAGGCCAAACAGATTTCCGAAAAATACATCAATCCTCCGCAGACGGTGGACTTTGCCGTGATGTTCCTGCCCTCGGAGGGACTCTATGCGTCCGTGGCACAGATCACCGGGCTTATCGAGCGCATGCAGAGCAGGTATCGCGTGCTGATCTCCGGCCCGTCCACACTCTGTGCACTGCTCACCAGCCTGCAGATGGGCTTTCGCACCTGCGAACTGGAGAAGCGCAGCGGCGAGGCACTGGTACTCTTTGATGAACTGCGAGAGGAATTTACGCATTTTCAGGAGGGCTTTACCCGTGTGCGGCAGCGCCTCAATCAGGCCGAGGCCGAATTGGACAGCCTTGAGAACAGATCAAGGAAGATATCCAAGAAGCTCATGTAATCGCCTGCGGCGAGGGAAAAGGGAACAGGAATGCCCCTGCCCGATCCCATCGGGGGAGAGGTATCCCGGCAAAGCAGTCGCTCGAACACAAAATTTCCGAATCAATGGCGGGTTTTCACGCAGTTTGACTTGACACGAGGCATCAAAAAACATATAATAATGAGGCTATATGTTTGGAAAGTCTTGCCTGATGAGGGCGAAGGCAGATAAACAGATCATAATTTAAAGGAGTTGTTTTCAATGTTCCGTACTTACCAGCCCAAGAAGCGTCAGAGGTCCAAGGTCCATGGTTTCCGCGCCCGCATGAAGACCCGTGCCGGCCGCAACGTCCTGAAGGCTCGCCGTGCCCGCGGCCGCAAGACCCTGACCGTCTGATTTAAACCAAAATGCAAGAGGGAAGCGTGAAAGCGGCAGGCTCTGAGAGCTTTCCGCGCAGATACAGACTGGGCGAGAACAAGCACTACCGCTATGTTTATCGCAAGGGGCGCTCGTATCCCTCAAAGAATCTGGTATTGATCCACCTCAAGGCACGCGATCAGCGCTTCGGCTTTTCCGTGTCGTCCAAGGTGGGCAATGCCGTCACGCGCAACCGCATCCGGCGGTGCATGCGCGAGGATGTGCGCAGAATGCGCACGCAGCTCAAGTGCGGAAAGTATGTCTTCATTGCGCGTCCGGCGCTGAAAATGGTTTCGCACGAAGAGCTTACGCGGGAGCTGTACGGCGCGCTTCGCCGTGCGGGGCTTGTGAAAGAGGACGTGTGAATATGCGTTTCCTGAAACAGATACCAAAGCGCATGCTGCTGTGGCTGATTCAGTTTTACCGTGTTGCCATATCGCCGATGCACAGGCCGTGCTGCCGCTATATCCCGACCTGCTCGCAGTATGCCATGCAGGCCATACAAAAGTACGGCGCAATCAAGGGCGGATATCTGGCGCTGCGCCGGATATTGCGCTGCAATCCGTTCAGCAAGGGCGGATATGATCCGGTTCCGTGAACCAACTGCCCCATGAGGCTGCGCGCTTCATGGGGTGAATGATGCGCCCAAATCGGGATATCCCCGGTGCACTCTTCCCGTGTTGCACGGGAGGATGCCGGCAGTTGTATTTACGTGGAGGAGATTTGATTTAATGAGCGCATGGTTTCAGAGTATATTGGAATGGATATACGGTTGGGTCGGCAACTACGGCTGGAGCGTCGTGGTGTTTACGCTTCTGGTGCGCCTGGTGCTGCTGCCGCTGGACATTAAGAGCAAGAAGAGCATGCGTGCGATGACCCGGGTTCAGCCCAAGGTCAATGCACTTCAGAAGAAATACGGCAACGACAAGGAAAAGCTCAACCTCAAGCTCAATGAACTGTACCGCAAGGAACACGTGAGCCCGATGGCCAGCTGCCTGCCGATGCTCATCTCCCTGCCCATACTCTGGCTGATGTTTGCTGCCATGCGCAACATGGCCAATGAGCACACCATCAGCATGATCCTGCAGATCCGCGATACCGGCGAAGTGCCTGCGCTGCAGAGCTGGCTGTGGATCAAGAATGTATTCCAGCCCGACTCCTTCATGTCCACCATTCTGCCCAAGGCGGGCGATGCGCTCAAGACGATCTCCGTTGTGAAGTCGTCGAGCATACTGACCGCCGAGAACATCGAGGCCGCGAGAACATTCCTGGCCACCGAAGAGTACGCCGCTATCGCTGCGCAGTACGGTGCCAATGCCTTCACCAGCATTCCGCTCAGCCTCCTGTTCTTCAATCCCGTAATTACCGTTCCCACGTCCTTTGCCAACCTCTTCAAGTATGCCAACGGCCTGTTCATACTGCCGCTGATGGCTGCCGTCAGCCAGTTCCTGATGACCAAGGTCACCTCGGGCAAGCAGCAGAAGAGTGCCGATGCAAACGCCGACGACGAAGCGGCTGCAGCGGCCAACGCCATGAACAGCGGCTTCATGAAGTGGTTCTTCCCCCTGTTTTCACTGTGGATCTGCGCGGGCTACAACGCAGCCTTCGCCATCTACTGGATGGCGGCGAACGTGATCCAGATCGTACAGCAGGTGGCCGTGAACATGTACTTCGACCGCAAGGACCGTCAGGCGCAGGCTGAGATCGGCGAGGATCAGGGTATCAAGTGAGTTTAGCCGAATAAGGAGACATATAGCCTTGAACAAAGTAATTGAAGTCAGCGGCAAGACCGTCAAGGACGCCATTCAAAAGGGCCTGGCGGAGCTTGGCTGCACGAGTGATGATGTAACGACTCAGATTATCGACATGGGCAGCGCAGGTCTGTTCGGCATGTTTGCCAAGCCGGCCAAGGTGCGCCTGACAATGAAGGGTGAGGATCATTCCCTGGACATCGAGATGCCCGTATTCACCCTGGATCAGCCCAAGAAGGCCCAGAAGGAAAAGAAGGAGCGCAAGCCTGCGGAAGAAAAGAAGCCTGCGCCCGCCGCGACCGAAGCTGCAGACGAGCAGGAGAAGCCCGAAAAGGCCGAAAAGCCCGAGAAGAAGGAGCGCAAGCCCCGCACCCGCAAGGAGAAGAAGGAGCAGCCCCGCGAGACCGTCGCAGAGCCTGTGACCGTGGCAGCACCCGCCGAACCCGCCGAGCCCTTCGTGGAGACGGCAGAGGATCAGCTCAGCGACACCGCACGCCGCGCCCGCGATTTCCTCAAGGGCCTGACCGAAAAGATGGGCGTGCCTGCCGAAATCACGGTCTGCGAGAGCGAAGCACAGCTTCGCATGCAGCTGGCCGGCGAGAATATGTCCATACTGATCGGCCGCCGCGGCGAGACGCTGGATGCGCTGCAGTATCTGACCAGCCTGAACGTCAACCGCGACCGTGAGGAATACCTGCGCGTATCGCTGGACACCGAGAACTATCGCGCCAAGCGCGAGGAAGCGCTGCGCAAGCTGGCCGTGCGCATGGCCAACCGTGCCAAGAAGAGCGGCCGCCGCGTCGCCCTGGAGCCGATGAACCCCAACGAGCGCCGCATACTGCACTCCGCACTGCAGAACGACCCCGAGGTCACCACGCACTCCGAGGGTGAAGAGCCCTATCGCCGCGTGATCATCACGCTGAAGTAATCGTGCGCGCCGGTGCCTTTTGAAAAATGACCTGAAAAAGGATTTGAACCCCGAAAAGGGGGACAAATCCTTTTTTTATTTGACATGGGAACAACGCTGTGGAGATATTGTACAGCGGGACAGCGTGGATTTGCCTTGATTATTTGCCGCCGATCTCGCCGCAGAGGTTGGTGCTCATCAGTTGACGCACCTCGTCCATGTTCTGAGTGCGGCCCAGCACCCACATCAGCTTGGTCACGGCGGCTTCGGTGGTCATGTCACAGGCAGAGATGACACCGGCATCGGAGAGCGTGTGGCTGACCTCGTATACGTCCGGGCTGCTGTATTCGTACAGACACTGCGTGGTCAGCACCACGGGCAGGCCGCGATCCATCAAGCGGGATATGGCCTCGGCGTGGTTCCTGCGCATGTTATGTACGCCGCCCAGACCGAAGCCCTCGACCACCAGCCCTCTGATGCCGCAGTCAGGCAGCACATCAAACAGCTTGGGACTTGTGCCGGGGACGAGTTTGATCAGGGCGACGTTCGGCTCGATTACATCGTCATAGACGAAATCACCGATCACGGGCGGCGGGTTCAGCGGAATGTATCGCCCCTGCGCCACCGTGCCGAGATTCGGATAGTTAATGCTCTCAAAGGCGTTCAGTGACATCGAGCGCACTTTCACACCGCGGCAGCCCAGTATCACGCGATCCCCGAAACAGATGTATACGCCGCCGGGCAGTGCTCGGGCCGCGATCAGCGCGTTGGTCAGGTTCGTTTTTCCGTCCGAGTCCGGATAGGCGATGGGGTACTGGGAGCCGGTCAGCACGATGGGAATCCCGACACCGCGCAGTATGAACGAGAGCATGCTGGCGGTGTAGGCGAGGGTGTCCGTGCCGTGGGTGATGACAACTGCCGAAAAGCCCTGCAAAATGGCCTCGTGCACGGCCGAGGCGATGTCATGCCATTCCTCGGGCTGGATATTGGAACTGTCCAGCTGAAACAGATCGCGGCAGACGATGCCGGATTTGTCGGCATCAATGTAGTCCAGCAGTCCCGCGACCTTGTAGGACGGCTCGAGGCCGTGCTTTCCCGGCAGGCAGGCAATCGTGCCACCCGTGCCCAGCAGAAGAAGTTTGTCCAAGCGGATAGCCTCCATTCAAGAAATCGGGTTCGTTGCGCAAAAACGGCTCTTCACGGAAATCCGGGGATTGACTAACCCCACCACCGTTCATGCGGTTCCCCTCCCCTTGCAGGGGAGGCATGGGCTGTGCAGTGGCTCAATCCCCGGAAAACCGTGAAAAACTAAAAAATACGGAGCGACCGCGTTTGGGGTCGCTCCGCAACCGATATTACTTTCCCAGATATTCCTTGCCGCCCATGTACATGCGCAGCGCTTCGGGGACGCGCACGCGGCCGTCCGCCTGCAGGTTGTTTTCCAGGAAGGCAATGAGCATGCGCGGCGGAGCCACGACGGTGTTGTTGAGCGTGTGCGCCAGATACTTCTTGCCGTCCGCACCCTTGACGCGGATGCCGAGCCTGCGCGCCTGTGCATCGCCCAGGTTGGAGCAGGAGCCGACCTCGAAGTACTTCTTCTGGCGCGGCGACCAGGCTTCCACATCGCAGCTCTTGACCTTCAGATCCGCCAGGTCACCCGAGCAGCACTCCAGCGTGCGTACCGGAATATCCAGCGTGCGGAAGAAGTCCACGGTGTTCTGCCAGAGGCGTTTGTACCACATCATGCTGTCCTCGGGCTTGCAGACCACGATCATTTCCTGCTTTTCGAACTGGTGAATGCGGTATACGCCGCGCTCCTCGATGCCGTGCGCGCCGACTTCCTTGCGGAAACAGGGGGAGTAGCTCGTGAGCGTCTGCGGCAGATCCTTCTCGTCAAGTATCGTGTCGATGAACTTGCCGATCATGCTGTGTTCGCTCGTGCCGATCAGGTACAGATCCTCGCCCTCGATCTTGTACATCATGTTCTCCATTTCGGAGAAGCTCATTACGCCGTTGACCACCGCGCTGCGGATCATGAACGGCGGGACGTAGTAGGTGAAGCCGCGGTCGATCATGAAGTCACGTGCGTAGGAAAGTATGGCACTGTGCAGGCGTGCGATGTCACCCTTGAGGTAGTAGAAGCCGTTGCCGCTGGTGCGACGCGCGGCATCCAGATCGATGCCGTCCAGCTTTTCCATGATGTCCACATGATAGGGAATTTCGTAGTCCGGCACCACAGGCTCGCCGAAGCGCTCGTTCTCGACGTTTTCGCTGTCATCCTTGCCGATCGGCACGGAGGCATCGATGATGTTGGGGATCACCATCATGCGCTTTTTGACCTCTGCGCCCAGCTCTTCTTCCTTCTTTTCAAGCTCCAGCAGTTCGTCATTGATGGCGGAAACCTGCTTCTTGGCGGCCTCGGCCTCTTCCCTTTGGCCCTTGCCCATCAGCATGCCGATCTGCTTGGAGATCTTGTTGCGCTGGCTGCGCAGCGTGTCACCGCGCTGAATGGCCTCGCGGTTCTGCTTGTCCAGCTCGATGACCTCATCCACCAGGGGCAGCTTGGCATCCTGGAACTTCTTTTTGATGTTCTCGCGTACCAGATCGGGATTCGTACGGATCAGATTGATGTCGATCATGATGATATCTCTCCCTCGTATAAATTAGCACCTGCAACGTAAAAAAACAGCCCTCCGCCCCCATATGGGACGAAAGACTTTCTCTCTTCCGCGTTGCCACCCAAATTGCCGCATATCATGCGACCGCTCTCAAGCGCGATAAGGGGCGCAGGCCCGCAGGATCTTCGGGAAAGCGGAACGGCAGCCCGAGCCGCCGGTTTGCACCAGACACCGGCTCTCTATTGTACCCGAGGCGGCCTTATTTTTCCCATCCGCTGTATTATGGGACAATTATAGCGCGGGAAGTGCGTTTTTGCAAGTAAAATATTGATATCCTTTACGTCATTCCCGCTTGCAAATCATGTGAGGGTGTGCTAATATATATAAGGAGTATTTTGCTTGACACACTATACGTCTGACAGAGAAGAGGGATTTTATGTTCAAAATCGTCAAAAGAGAAGAACTGAACCCGACCGTCACGCGCATGACCATCGAGGCACCGATGGTGGCACGCAAGGCCAAGGCCGGCCAGTTCATCATTTTGCGCGTCGGCGCGGACGGCGAGCGTATTCCGCTGACCATTGCGGGCTTTGACCGCGAGGCCGGCACGGTGGATATTATTTTCCAGATCGTCGGCGGCACCACGATGGAGCTCAACGCCAAGCGCGAGGGCGAATACCTGCAGGATTTCGTCGGCCCGCTCGGCAAGCCCACCGAAGTCGAAGGCAAGAAGAAGGTTGCCGTGGTCGGCGGCGGCGTGGGTTGCGCCATCGCACTGCCCGTGGCTCAGGCACTGCATGAAGCAGGTGCCGAGGTGCATTCCTTCATCGGCTTCCGCTGCAAGGATCTGGTCATCCTTGAAAAAGAATTCAATGCCTGTTCCGACAAGGTCTTCATGATGACCGATGACGGCACCTACGGCCGCAAGGGCGTTGTGACCGTGCCGCTGGAGGAGCAGATCGTGGCGGGCGAGGGCTACGACGAGGTTATCGCCATCGGCCCCGTGATCATGATGAAGTTCGTCTGCCTGACCACCAAGAAGTACAACGTCAAGACCGTGGTTTCCATGAACCCGATCATGATCGACGGCACGGGCATGTGCGGCGGCTGCCGCCTGACCGTTGGCGGCGAGACGAAGTTCGCCTGCGTGGACGGCCCTGAATTTGACGGCCATCTGGTAGATTTCGACGAGGCGATGCAGCGCGGTGCCATGTACCGCGACTTCGAGGCCCACAAGCGCGAAGAGACCTGCAACCTGCTCAAGAAGGAGGTCGAATAAAATGGCTGAAAAGAATATGAGCCTGAAAAAGTGCCCCATGCCTTCCCTGGCGCCGGACTATCGCAACAAGGTGTTTGAGGAAGTCGCCACCGGCTATACCTATGAAATGGCCATCGAAGAGGCACGACGCTGCCTGAACTGCAAGAACCATCCCTGCGTATCGGCCTGCCCGGTATGCATTGACATCCCGGCCTTCATCGCCAAGGTTGCCGAGGAAGATATCGAAGGCGCATTCGAAATCCTGCACAAGCAGTCCACGCTGCCCGCAGTCTGCGGTCGTGTCTGCCCCCAGGAGACGCAGTGCGAATCCAAGTGCGTGCGCGGCATCAAGGGCGAGCCTGTCGGAATCGGTCGTCTGGAGCGCTTCGTGGCCGACTGGCATCGCGAGCATTCCACCGAGAAAATGTCCGTTCCCGCCCAGAACGGCCACAAGGTGGCTGTCATCGGTGCCGGCCCTGCAGGCCTGACCTGCGCGGGCGATCTGGCCAAGCTGGGCTACAAGGTCACCATCTATGAGGCACTTCACGTTGCCGGCGGCGTGCTGAGCTACGGCATTCCGGAGTTCCGTCTGCCCAAGGCCATTGTGAACAAGGAAGTCGATAACCTCAAGGACATGGGCGTTGACATCGAGACCGACATGGTCATCGGTAAGGTGCTCACCATCGATGAGCTCTTTGAGATGGGCAACGAGGCCGTGTTCATCGGCTCCGGTGCAGGTCTGCCCCGCTTCATGGGTATCCCCGGCGAGAGCCTCAAGGGCGTCTATTCCGCCAACGAGTTCCTGACCCGCATCAATCTGATGAAGGCCTACAAGCCCGACAGCAAGACCCCGATCCGTCACGGCAGCAAGGTCGCCGTGGTCGGCGGCGGCAACGTCGCGATGGACGCCGCACGCTGCGCAAAGCGTCTGGGTGCCGAGGCAGTCTACATCGTCTATCGCCGCGGCATGCAGGAGCTTCCCGCCCGCCGCGAAGAGGTCGAGCATGCTCAGGAAGAGGGCATCATCTTCAAGACCCTGACCAACCCCGTAGAGGTGCTGGGCTACAACAATCCCGACGACAAGCGCGATCCCCGCAATGGCGAGGTCATCGGCATGAAGTGCGTCGAGATGGAGCTTGGTGAGCCGGATGCCTCCGGTCGCCGTCGCCCGATCGTGAAGGAGGGCAGCGAATTCGTGCTCGATATCGACACGATGATCATGGCACTGGGCACCAGCCCGAACCCGCTGATCCGCTCCACCACGCCGGGTCTGGAAGCCAACAAGCATGGCTGCATCGTGACCCAGGGCGAAGACGGTCTGACCAGCCGCGAAGGCGTGTACGCCGGCGGCGATGCCGTGACCGGTGCCGCGACAGTTATCCTCGCCATGGGCGCAGGCAAGAATGCCGCCGCCGCCATCGACGAGTATATCAAGAACAA
>CAVINP010000055.1:0-12694 GCA_963643985.1 bacterium | reverse complement strand
CAGCATCTCGACCGATACCGGGCAGAGCTTGGAGCCGCTGTGGATGATGGCCTTGTCCACGTATTCCCGGGCCTTGGCGTCATCGCCGTCCTCATGCGCAAAGTTGGCCAGTGCGTACAGCGTGGTGATCTGGCTCGGGCGCTGCTTGTAGGCGGCTTCATAGTATTCCTTGGACTTTGTGCGCATTGCGGCGGCGGTTTCTTCGTCGCCGCTCTTTTGTGCCCACAGGCTCCTTTGGCGGCAAAGCTCGCCCATGTTGTCAAGCGTGGGCGCATCCTCGTCGTCGTAGTCCATGGCCTCGTCCAGCAGGGCCTGTGCCTCGTCGAACTCCCCGCTCTGTGCGGCCCGATCCACCAGGAAAGTGCCCAGAGAGGTGTAGTACTGGCTGTTCTTGGCGTGCTTGCCGGCGTAGCATATGGTCTCGATCGCCTTGTCGAGCAGGCCCAGCCGCCAGAGGCATACGGAATAGTTCACGCGCAGCTCAAAGTGCGTATCCTCCGTCATGGTCTTGTCCTTGCTGATTTCCTTCATCAGCTCCCGCGCCTCGGCAAACTCGCCGTCGCGCATCAGCAGCACGGTATAGTTCATCAGCACGTTCGTCCTGCGGCAGCCCGCATCATAGGCCTGTTGGTAGAGCGCGTGCGCCTCGTCATATTTCTTGCGGGCCTCGGCCACGCGGCCGCGGCGGTTGAGGTCGTTGGCCTGGGAATGCGCATTGGCGGCATTGCGCGCCAGTCGGTCTGTCTTGAGTGTATCCAGAAAGCTCATTTTCGTATCTCCTTTGATTTTTCGATCTTCTGCTTTAATCTCTCTCTGCGGACGTTCAGCGCGGGCAGTTCCTTTTCAGGCACGTAGCGCAGCGCCAGATCCGCATACCGCAGCGCACGCACGGGGTTTTTGTAGCGGTGTTCGTAGAGCTTGGCCAGTTCCACGTATATCCTGTCGCGCATCTGCCTGCGCAGCGCCATCTTCTCCAGCGTCTCACGCATGCCCTCGGTGTTGCGGCAGCGCCGCTCGATCAGATAGATGCGCCACATGGCCTGCGCCGAAGCCTCCTGCGCAAATAGCTGCGGCAGCCGTCCTGCGGGCGCGGGGATGGCGGCCACGCGGTAGACCTCGCGGGCAGGGCCAAGCTCCCCCTGATGCTCCAGTGCCTTGCCGATGCTGAGCAGGTCGCGGCGGTCCCTCTGTGTCTCGGGGTGCGCGTAGATCCCGCAGAGTTCAGCCAGCAGCGTGCCAAGCGTGAGTATGTCACGGCGGTTGTGGTCAATGATGCCGGTCAGAAGCGCCGCATCGCCCGTGTGCAGATAATCAAAGTAGCGCTGCGGCACCTCGCTGCCGGGCAGGTCGTGCTCTCTCCCCTGCCCCAGTATGATCTCCTCGATGCGCCCCAGGCGGCAGCTGCCGATGCGGTTTTTCCACGTGCGCCGCGCGGGATAGAGCAGATCCAATTGCGGCAGATCGCGCCAGCCGTCCTGCATGCGGCACATGGTGAAGCGGGCCTTGAGCAGCGGCATATCAAAGCGTTGGCCGTTGAAGCTGCACACGGCGTCAAAGCCCTGCATGCGCTCCGCGATTATGCCGAGCATCTCGGCCTCGTCGGGATAGTCACGCATCAGCAGCTGCTCGACGATGAAGTCACGGCCCCGGACATAGCCCAGCCCCACCAGGAACGCCACCGTGCCCGCGCCGCCGGAGAGACCCGTGGTCTCGGTATCCAGAAAGAGCAGATGCGTAACGTCAAAGGCGCGTGCGCCCCAACCGATGCGCCGCAGCGCATCCGCATCCGGGGCAAAGAGGCGATCGTCCGCCGCGCATTTGTACGAAAAGATCGCTACGCCGCCCGGGCGGGTCGGTTTCGGCTCGGCCTTCGGCTTGGCGGATGCAATGATATTCAGCTTGGCCCGAAGCCCCGAAGCCATACCCCTGCCCCCTCTCATCGGAATTACCTTATTCTAATTCATCCCCGGCCCGCTTGTCAAGACGGATGCCGACATGAGAATAACTGAAAAGCGCTCAGATTCGCCGCTGAATTAATCAGGGGATTCCTTGACAAACCGCTGCCCGACATTTATGATAGAAGTATGTATTTATCGGAGGTATTGTCGCCTATGTCGCGCTCCCGCTTCACGGTCTTTGTCCACCTTGCAAACTACTTCAGGCCCTATTGGCGCGTGCTGGTGCTCGATCTCTTCTGCGCATCGCTGACCACGATCTGTGATCTGGTGCTGCCGCTGATCGTGCGCTACATCACGGGCGCGGCCACGAACAGTGCCGTCGCACTCACTGCCGCCGTCGTGCTCAAACTGGGAGCGCTGTACCTGTTGCTGCGCCTGATCGATGCGGCAGCCAACTACTACATGCAGTCCATCGGCCACATCATGGGCTCGCGCATCGAGACCGACCTGCGCCGCGACCTGTTCAACCACTATCAGGAGTTGAGCACCGACTTCTTTGACACCACCAAGACCGGCCAGCTGACCAGCCGCATCACCAACGACCTGTTTGACATCACGGAGTTCGCGCACCACATGCCCGAAGAGGTGCTCATCGCCGCCATCAAGATCGTGGTATCCTTCATCATACTCTGCGGCAGCAGCGTGACGCTGACCGTGCTCATATTTGCGGTGCTGCCGCTGATGGTCTTCTGTTCCGACTTCTTTGCCCGTCGCATGCGCCGCAATTACAAGGAATCGCGCCACGAGCTGGGCGAACTGAACGCGCAGGTGGAGGACAGCCTCTCGGGCATACGCGTGGTGAAGTCCTTCGCCAATGAGGATCTGGAGTGCAAGAAGTTTGCCGAGCGCAACACGACATTCCTCAGGATCAAGCGCAGCATGTTCCACAACATGGCGGGCTTCCACTCGGTCACGCGCCTCTTTGACGGCGTGATGTACATCATCGTGGTGGTGCTGGGCGCACTGTTCATGATCGACGGCAAGATTGCCGCGGAGGATCTGGTCGCTTATCTGCTCTACGTGCAGACGCTGCTGACCTCCATCCGCCGCTTCGTGGAGTTCACGGAGCAGTTCCAGCGCGGCATCACCGGCTTTGAACGCTTTGACGAGGTGATGCACATCGAGCCGAGCATCATGGAAAAGCCGGATGCGGTGCAGCTGGAGGATGTGCACGGCGATATCGAGTTTGACCATGTGTCCTTCGCCTATGCCAACGGTGCCAACGTGCTCAACGACATCAATCTCAAGGTGCACAGCGGCGAGAGCGTGGCACTGGTCGGCCCCTCCGGCAGCGGCAAGACCACGCTGTGCAGCCTGATCCCGCGCTTCTACGACGTGAGCGGGGGTGCCATCCGCATCGACGGCAGGGACATACGCGACTTCACGCTCAAGTCCCTGAGAAGCCACATCGGCGTGGTGCAGCAGGACGTGTACATGTTCTCCGGCTCGGTGCTGAGCAATATCGAGTACGGCCGGCCCGGCGCAAGCCGCGAGGAAATCATACGCGCCTCCAAGCTGGCCGGGGCGCACGACTTCATCATGGAGTTTGAGCAGGGCTACGACACCAACGTCGGCGAGCACGGCACGCGCCTCTCCGGCGGTCAGAAGCAGCGCATCTCCATCGCCCGCGTGTTTCTGAAAAATCCGCCCATACTGATACTGGACGAGGCCACCAGTGCCCTGGACAACGAGTCCGAGCATCTGGTGCAGCAGTCTCTGGAAAAACTGATGCACGGGCGCACGACCTTCACCATCGCCCACCGCCTGACCACCATACGCAATGCGGACACCATACTGGTGCTCACGGACGACGGCATCACGGAGCAGGGTTCACACGAGGAGCTGATGCAAAAGGAGGGCGGCATGTACCGCAGGCTCTACCGCCTCTACGGCGAATGATTCCGTCAGTCCCTCGTTTTGCGCGGAAGGTTTTTCTTCACAGCGATCAGGAGCGGCGGATCTTTGCTCTGGTTGAGATAGCAGCGCAGCATTGTGTCATACCTTGTCTCATCCAGCCCCCGTGCCCATGCCAGCAGCGCCTCGCGCTCGCGTGCGCCCTCCGCGTGGCCGGGATAGACGCATATCGTCATCACGCCGCCGAATTTCAGCACATCGAGCGCCGCGGCCACGGCCTGCAGCGTCGTGTCCGTGTGCGTGGTCACATCGTGCGCCGCGCCCGGCAGCCAGCCCAGATTGAACAGCACCACGTCGCAGGATTCGTCTGACAGATATTTTTTCATGTTCTGGTGGCCGTCCCTTATCAGCTCGCAGCGCTCCGAAAGGCCCTCGGCGGCCAGACGGGCGCGGCTCGATTCGACAGCCTCGGCCTGCACATCAAAGCCGACCACGTGCCCCGATGCACCGACCTGTTTGGCCAGAGACAGCGTATCGTGGCCGTTGCCCAGCGTCGCGTCCACTGCAAGGCCGCCCTCGGGCAGAGCTGCGGATATGATCTCCCATGCCCAGAACCTTGCCGATCTGAAATCGTATGCCATATTTTCTCTCCTTCACAGCACAAAGGGCGGCCTCGCGGTCGCCCTTTTGATGTTTTTCCGTATTATCCGTTCGAACTGCCCGGCAGCGGTATGCCGTAGAACCGATTAAGGTATTCCTCCAGGCAGATTTCGTTTTCCATGATGTAGGTCGCGGCCTCCACGCCGACATAGCGATAGTGCCAGGACTCATTTGAGATGCCCGTGATGTCGCTCTTCTCGCCCGGATAGCGCCATATGAAGCCGTACTCATGGCAGTGCTGCTTCATCCAGCTCCAGACGGAGTCGTTGCTGCAGGTCGAGGTGTCCGCCGAGTCGATGTCCACGGCCAGCCCCAGCTGATGCTCGCTGTAGCCGGGATACATGGCCACCTTCAGGGCCGCCGCCTGCGCCTCGCTGTGGGACATGCCGGAGTTGCGGTACTGCTTGTACTTGCGCGTGAGCATGGCCTTCTGATCGTCATAGGTGCGGTAGGATGTCATCACCATGGGCTTGAGACCGTCGGCGCGGCAGGCATCAAACATCGCCTGAAGCTCGGGATAGATGCGCGAGTCCACCCTCTGGTTGTTCCGAAGCTCCGTAAATTCGATCGTCCAGTCATCGGGCACGGGGTTGTCCGAATTTACGATCGTAAGGTTCCACGGCAGGGCCGCCGCCTCGGGAGACCGCGTTGCGGTGGGGATCGTCACTTCCTCGCCCACAGCGCTCCCGAACAGCAGCACAAGAATGATCAGGTTCAGTAACAGCTTGCGTATCTTCATCGGCATATCTCCGGTTTCAATCGTCATACGCCTACCATTATAGCCCCGACCGGATCAAAAGGCAATGACCGCCGTGTTAACACGAGACGGCATTTAACGCGCGGAATTCTTTCTGAGGATGCCGGGCAGTCGCGCCATGCCGGGGATCAGTGATACGGCAACACAGATCAGCACTTCCCAGCCGGTGTAGTTCAGGTTGTAGATCAGCGAATAGGCAAGTGCGCCCTGATCGCCCGCATACTCCGAGAAGAAGACCACGCCGGAGAGCACCGCCATGATGTACTTGCCCAGATAGCCGAAGATGACCGCGATGGGCAGCTTGAAGTAGTCCTTGACGGGGAAAAGCCTGGCCACGCAGCACAGGGCCACCGCGGCATAGGCCATCGGGTAGTCCACCAGCAGCTGCAGCGGGTGAATCACGTAGGGATCAATCAGCAGGTCCAGCAGGCCGTAGGTGCAGCCCACCAGCAGGCCCTCCAGAGGGCCGAAGGCCATGGCAAAGAGGATCAGCGGCAACAGGCTGGCCGGGGTGACCGAGCCGCCCATGGGCATGCGAAAGAGCTTGATCATGCCCAGCACGTAGGCCAGGGCGATGCAGATGGCGGCCTTGGCGATCATCGCCGCGTCCCACTTCACGCGCTTGGCGGAGAAGATCAGGCCCACGATCATCGCGACCACCAGTATGGCAATGGTGATCAGGCTGGAGGCGTTGTTGATGCCGGTGTCCGTCTCCTCTTCCGCTTCGGCTGCTTCTTCGGTCACTTCCTCGGCGGTATCTTCCGTGACGGTTTCGGTCGCTTCGGCAGCGGTTTCCCCGGTGACGGTTTCGGTCGCAGTTTCCTCAGCCAGTGCGGGCAGCGCAAGGATGCTCAGCAGCACGAGGGTCAGCAGCATGGCCAGCAGTTTCTTCATGGTAATCGACTCCCTTTCCTGTTTCGGGCGCACAAAAATTCGGCGACCCATATTCTGAATCGCCGGAAATATTTTCCCCAAAACGAAACCCGCATGCCCCTTCACGGGGAACATGCGGGAAACGGACGCCTTCATCCGATTGAATCCGGCCTTCGCTTCCCTACGGTGGGATTACCCACATCAGGTTCCAAGGGACCGGACAAACATGCCCATCTCAGCCAAACGGCGCCCCCAGCGGTTCGATCGCTCTCATTATATGCGCAGCAGCTGCAGCTGTCAAGCAGTGTTCGTGTCTTTACCGAAAATTCACGCATCGTAGATGCGGTGCCATTCCGGGCTGTGTTCTCCCGCCTCATCGTAGAGCAGCAGCGGCGCCATGAACATTAGCCCCTTCCTGCCGCCGCGCACGCCCTCGATCAGCATGACCTTTGGGGGCTTGGATGCGCGTGCCTGCACGGGGCGTATGCGCTTGGGTTCTATCGCGCAATCGCGCATGGCATCCAGCATCTCCAATAGGCGCATGGCAGGATAGACGGTGCAGAAGCGTCCGCCGAACTTCAGCAACTTCGCGGCGGCCTCCGCCACGTCCTGCGGCGTGAGATCGTCCTCGTGCCGAGCGATGCGCTCGGTCTCATTGGGGTTGGGTATCGCCGCGTCCTTTGCACCGTAGGGCGGATTGCACACGACCAGAGAGTATTTCCCGCAGCCCAGATATTTCGCGCAGCCGCGCATATCGCCCTGATAAATATGCACACGCTCGCCCAGCGCGTTGTATTTTACGGATCTTCGTGCCATGTCGGCCGCTGCGGACTGAATCTCCACGCCATCGATGATCGCATCTTTTCGTTTCCCCGCCAGCAGCAGCGTTATTGCGCCGTTGCCGCAGCCCAGATCCGCGCAGATCTCCCCTGCTCTCGGCGCGGCAAAGTCTGCCAGCAGCACCGAATCCGTACCCAGACAGAACATATCCGGCCGCTGTATCAGGAAATAGCCGTTCTGAAGATCGTCCAGCCGCTCCCCCGTCATTGTCCGTCCTCCGTCAGCCGGTTAAGGTAGTACGCGTCCACGCTCATCATCTCGGGGTAGCGTCTGACGACATAGCCGCTGTTGGAGCGGTATATCCACGCGCCGTCCGTGCCGATGATGCCCGTCAGCTGCTTGTCACCCGCCGCGAGCGTGACGATCTGCCCCGGCTGCACGCCCGACATGTCGGGAATCTCCTGCACCGTCAGCTGCCCGGCATCGATCAGCGCCGCGCCGCAGCTGAGATAGACATAGCTGACAAAGTCGAAGTCCGAATCAAGCTCCATTTTCCTGCCCAGAAACGTCTCGGCCTCGGCCGCGACCCGGTCGAGCACCGATGCATCGACATCGCCCGCAGTGCCCGCAAAATCACCGTATCCTCTGGCCGTACTGCCGTAGAGCACGTCCAGCGTCTCTGCCCGGGCATCTGCCGTCACGTCAAGGCCGTTCACCGTCTGGAACTGCATCAGCGCCAGCTGCGTCTGTTGATTGTACTGCTCTGCGGCGGCATAGCCCAGCTCGCTCAGCCGAGCACAAAGTTTTTCCGCCGCCTCGCCCGTGTCGCCCGGGTGCAGTGCCTCCTCCGCGCGCATCAAGGCCTGCGCATCGTAGAGCAGGGCCTGCGCCGTGTCGCGATCCACCACGCCCGAGGACGGCAGGCCGCTGTCCGTCTGAAAGTCCATCACGGCCTGACGCGTGCCGCCGCCGTACCTGCCGGTGCACTCGCCCCGGAAATATCCCTTGTACAGCAGACAGCGCTGTATCAGGCGCACATTGTCGCCGCTGTCGCCCGCGCCCACGCAGCACGTATCCAGAAAGGCATCCCAGCTTGCGGGCTTGCCATCGTAGAGGCGCAGCATCACCGCGCCGTCAGCCGCGCCCGTGAGGCTCAGTCCGTTGGCCAGCTGAAAGCGGCACACCGCTGCCAAGGTGGCCTCGCCGTAGGCGCCGTCACAGTTGCCGCCGAAATAGCCGTATTCCCTGAGCGTGCGCTGGAGCCTGATCACGTCGCTGCCGTAGGTGCCCTCACCGAGCACGCCGCTCTGTTCGCGCTGCGTCACCCGGCCCTGCAGATAGTCGCTCTCGCTGACGGCCGCGTCGCTGAGCAGCACTGCCACCGTATCGGTATCGGGCATGCCCGTGACCGTGAGGTTGTTCACCCGCTGGAAGTTCTTCAGCGCATTTTGGGTGACCTCGTCCAGCACACCGTTGCAGGCGGCATCGCGGTAGCCCAACTCGTAGAGCCTGTGATCCACCGCCAGCATGTCCACCTGCGCCGCAATGTCCGGCGCCACCTCATCCGTGATCTCGGCCATACCCGGCCCCGCGCAGAGCAGGAGCAGCAGCGCACAGGCCGTCATTTTTCTGATTTTCATATCTTCACGCCGCCTTCAGGTTCTTCAAAAGTACAAAGCCGTTCATGCCGTCGTAGGTCACGTAGGCCCAGCTGTCGTTGTAGGCCGTGACCGTGACGCGCGTGCCGCTCGGGATCTCGGCCAGTGCCGCCGAGGATGTGCTGTTCTTTTTGTAGAGCGTTGAGGATCGCTTCGTCCTCGCGGCGCGGTTGCAGATCACGATGTCGCCGCCCGACTTTTGCATATCGGGATAGATCGAGCCGTTGTCATCGAACATGGCGCCGTCACTGCCCGGCGCGGCGGTGGCAGGCGTTTCGGGTTTCGTAACTGACAGGTAGGCGCGGGCGGCATAGCCCTGCTTGCCCGAGGATGTGCGCACCTTCGTCCAGGTATCATCGTAGGCCAGCAGCTGCAGCTTCGTACCGCGCGGCAGGGCCGCCATGAACGTGCCGTCGGTCGATGGCGCATCGCGCAGCGTGAGCGTGCTGCCTGCAGACACGTTTACGTATACGTATTTCGCGCCGCTGACCGTCTTCATCTTGGCAGATGCGTCCGCCTTTTTCGTCGGCTCGGGGGTCAGCTCCGGCAGCGAAACCTCTGCGTCATCATCGCCGTCCTCTATTTGGACGTTGCCGTCGGGCATCCAGACATCACCGTCACCGTCGTCGATCTGCGTATCGTCATCGGGCATCCATGCGTCGTCACCGTCCTCGATCTGCGTATCGTCATCGGGCATCCATTCGTCGTCACCGTCCTCGATCTGCGTATCGTCATCGGGCATCCATGCGTCGTCATCATCCGTTTCGGGGGTGGCTGCCGGCGCAGCGGTCGGCAGGAAGATCACCTCGGGGCTTTCCGTGGCCTCGGGGGTCGCTTCAATTTCGGGGGTCGCTTCGGCCTCGGCCGCATCCTGCGCATCGATCCAGCCGGCCAAACCGCGCACGCCGATCTTCGTGCGGCTGCCCTGCGCGTCCAGAACCGCGTACTGCGTGCCCTCGCTCAGATAGGCACAGGGCTGCGCGGAAGAGGCCTTGTCGTATATCGCCGTCGTCGCGCTTGCGGTGGCCGACGTACCGCTCTGCTCACTGAGCGCACTCGCCGCGGTCGTATCCGTCAGTGAGAGCTTGCGCAGCTCCGTGCCGGGGTAGTAGAACTCCAGTATCTGCTTGTATGTCAGGCCGTGTTCGGATGCCATGCGCTGCGCACCCTTCTGGCTCATGCCAACGCCGTGGCCGTTTCTGCGAAAGCGCACATAGAAGGCATCGGCATCCGAATCCACATAGACAGTCTCGCTGTCGCCGGAATTGATGGAGAGGTTGTACCAGTCCTCGATGCCGCCGTAGGTGGGCACATCGACCTGTGTCCGGGAACCGTCCTCCAGCGTGAGGGTAAATCTGAGCGTCTTGTAGAGGCGGCTGGGCGCATCGTACTTTGCGTCCGTCGGCTCGATATTATCGATCGATGCGATCTTGCCGCCGCCGGACAGTGCGGCCTGCAGCGAGGCATTCAGCCCCGTAGCGTCGCGCTTGATGGTCGCGGTCTTCACGCTCGACTTCGGGTTTTCCAGATCGTAGGGATCGTCCTTGACCACGCTGTAGCTGAGCTTGCTGCCCCAGACGTTCTTTGTGGACTCGGTCTGGCCGCCGTTGGAATCGCTGTAATAGCAGGAAACGAGCGCGTTGCCCGCGTAGAGCGCGTAGCCCGCCGTGGCCTCCACAGCCTCCTTCACGCGCGTCTGGCTGCTGCTCGTGCCCTTGAAGACCTGATCCGAGGTCGAATCCGTCACGTCGTAGGTCTTGCCCGATCGCGCCGTCTTTTTCTTGAGCACATAGTTTCGCGCCGCCACGGCCTGCGCCTTGAGCGCCTCCAAAGCGGATGAGTCGGACATTTCCCAGCCCACGACACCGCAGAGATAGTCCTCGATATAGATCGAAAGCACCGCCTCGACCGAGGAGGACGCAGCCGTGAACGTGAGATCACCTTCAAAGCGGTTGGACGAAGACGGCGATGTGAACTTGAAGGAACCGTCCGTACTGCAGCGCAAAATCCTGGCGCTCGAGCCGCAGTCCACGCGCACGCCGCCGCTCGTGACGCTGAGCGTGCTGCCGGAGGCCTCGACCGTGATCTTCGTGCCGGAGGGAATATTGATGGAAAGCTTGCCCTGCAGCACGCAGTCACAATCTGCCGTCAGCGCAACGGACGTATTCGCGCCCAGGCGCGTCAGCTTCACGCGCACCATGCCGTTGGCCGCGGCCTGCGCCGTCGTGACGCACAGCCCGGGCACGAGCAGCAACAGTGCCAGCATAAATGCCGTTATTCGGCGCAGCAATATATTTCTTCGGCTCAAGGGGACACTTCCTCTCCGTTTATACAGATATATACAGATTTCGCACATTGTATTCTTAATCCCATTATACATGATTTTGTGCTGCTTCGCCACCGCCACAGTGAAATTTCAGAATCATGCCCATATTCGCTCAAACCCCGCGTCCGATTCTTAACGTATTCTCCATCCATTCTTTATATCAGCCGTTTTCGAAGCCGTTGTGTTAATTCTCTACTTCATTTCATGCCAAGCATTTAACATTTCGGCATCTCCCATTGCTGGCAGACCCGGTCTGAGCTGCCTTAAAATGGTAGGCAGGGAAAAAGGAATGATGAGGAGGTCGAAGCTTATGGTGGATGTTGCCGTGATCGGCGCAGGCGTTACGGGCTGTGCCACGGCGCGCATGCTCACGCGCTACAAACTGTCCGTGGCTGTCTTCGAACGCGAGGAGGACGTCGGCGCGGGCACGAGCAAGGCCAACAGTGCCATCGTGCACGCAGGCTTTGATGCCCTGCCGGGCAGCCTGAAGGCACGCTTCAACGTGCGGGGCAATGCCATGATGGATGCGCTGAGCCGGGATCTGGACATACCTTTTAAGCGCAACGGTTCGCTGGTGCTCGCCTTTGACGGGCGGGATGAAGAGACGCTGCGCGAACTGCTGCGGCGCGGTCTGACCAACGGCGTGCCGGGCCTTGAAATCATATCCGGAAACGCGGCGCGTAAACTTGAGCCTGCGCTCTCCGGAAACGTCGTATCCGCGCTGCACGCGCCCACGGGCGGCATCGTCTGTCCCTTTGAACTGTGCGAAGCGCTGGCGGAGAATGCGCGCGAAAACGGCGCGGAATTTCATTTGAACACGGCGGTCTCGGGCATTGACCGTGAGAAGGATATCTGGCACATACATACCTCCCGCGGCGACTTTGAGGCGCGCATCGTCGTGTGCTGCACGGGTGTGCATGCCGCCCGGCTGCACAATGCCGTCTGTGCCTCCCCCATCGCCGTCGGCCCCAGGCGCGGCCAGTACCAACTGCTGGACAAAAAGGTCGGTGCTTTGGTGAAGCACACGATATTTCAGGCCCCCGGCCCGCTGGGCAAGGGCGTGCTGGTGACGCCGACGGTGCACGGCAACCTGCTGCTTGGCCCCACCGCAGAGGACATTGACGACTGCGAGGACACGGCCACCACCGCTGCGGGGCTTCAGACGGTTACGGATGTGGCGCGGCGCAGCGTGCCGGATCTGCCGTCGGGTCAGGTCATCACCTCCTTTGCGGGGCTGCGTGCCCACCTGACACAGGGCGGAGATGACTTCATCGTCGGCAAGGGTGCACCCGACTTCTACGAGGCGGCGGGCATCGAGTCTCCCGGATTGAGTGCCGCACCCGCCATCGGCGAATACCTCTCGGACATGATCGCCCAGCGTTTGGCTGCAGATCTTCGATCCGACTTCAGGGCAATACGGCACATCATCCGTCCGCGCGAGATGAGCTTTGAAGAGCGCCAAAAGCTGATCGCGCAGAACCCGGCCTACGGCAACATCGTCTGCCGCTGCGAACAGGTCAGCGAAGGCGAGATCGTCGATGCCATTCGCAGGGGCGCGCGCTCCATGGACGGTGTCAAGCGGCGCACGCGTGCCGGCATGGGGCGCTGTCAGGGCGGCTTCTGCGGCGTGCGCGTGATGGAACTGCTGCGGCGCGAACTGGGCGCGGACTTCGCGGTCACCAAGTGCGGCGAAGGCTCCGAAATGGCGGAAGGAGGCACGGGCGATGCAGACGCATGACCTGATTATCATCGGCGGCGGCCCCGCGGGACTGGCGGCCGCCGTGGCCGCACGCGAAGCGGGTGTCTCGGACATACTGATACTCGAGCG
>CAVINP010000054.1:7181-12862 GCA_963643985.1 bacterium | reverse complement strand
CGGAGGTAATTATCATGGAAAAGACCACTCAGCTCTACGAAGGCAAGGCCAAGAAGGTATATGCAACCGAAAATCCCGAGTATGTAATCGTATCCTACAAGGACGATGCCACTGCGTTCAACGGCCTGAAGAAGGGCACGATCTCCGGCAAGGGCGTCATCAACAACCGCATGACGAACTATCTGATGCAGATGCTGGAAAAGGCGGGTGTGAAGACGCACTTCGTGGAGGAGCTTTCCGAGCGCGAGACGCTGGTGCGCAAGGTGTCCATCGTGCCGCTGGAGGTCATCATCCGCAACGTCTCCGCAGGCTCCTTCTCCAAGAGGTACGGCGTGGAAGAAGGCATCCGCTTTGAAAATCCGACGATCGAGTTTTCCTATAAGAATGACGAGCTGGGCGATCCGCTGCTCAACGAATACCATGCGCTGGCGCTGAAGCTGGCCACGAAGGACGAGATCGAAACCATCAAGTCCATGGCCTTCAGGATCAACGCGCAGCTCAAAAATTTCTTTGACAAGTGCGGCGTGGATCTGATCGACTTCAAGCTGGAGTTCGGCCGCCTCTCGGACGGCACGATCGTGCTGGCGGACGAGATCAGCCCCGACACCTGCCGCTTCTGGGACAAGCAGACCCACGAGAAGCTGGACAAGGATCGCTTCCGTCGCGATCTGGGCAATGTTGAGGATGCATATCAGGAAATGATGAAGCGCGTGCTGGGCGCATAAGCGGAGGCAGACATGGGCGGTTTTTTCGGCATGGTCGCGCGGCGTGACGCGATTGAGGATACCTTTTTCGGCGTGGACTATCACTCCCATCTGGGCACAAAGTACGGCGGCATGGCGGCCTATGACAAGGATATCGGCCTGCAGCGCCAGATCCACCACATTGAAAATGCGCCGTTTCGCACGAAGTTCGAGCACATATTCAGTGACATGCACGGCTGTGCGGCCATCGGCTGTATCAGCGACACCTATCCGCAGCCGCTGCTGATCCGCTCCAACCTGGGCGTGTACGCGCTGTGCGTGGTGGGCATCATCAACAACGCCGAGGAGCTGATCCGCCAGTACCTCTCCTTCAGCGGCGGGCACTTCGAGGCCATGACCGGCGGCCGTGTGAACGGCACGGAGCTGATCGCGGCGCTCATCAACCAGAAGAGTGACTTTGTCGAGGGCATACGCTTTGCCCAGAAGGAGATCGATGGCAGCGCCACGATACTGATCCTCAAGGATGACGGCCGCATCATCGCCGCACGCGATCGTCTGGGACGGCTGCCGGTGCTGATCGGCAAAGGCGAGGACTGCATGTGCGTCTCCTTTGAATCCTTCGCCTATGCCAAGCTCGGCTGTGAGCCCTATGCGGAGCTTGGCCCGGGCGAAATCGTGGAGCTGACGGACAGCGAATGCATCCGCCTGCAGGCCCCCGGCGAAAAGATGCGCGTCTGTTCCTTCCTCTGGAGCTACTACGGCTATCCGACCTCGTCCTACGAGGGCACGAACGTCGAGGTCATGCGCTACCGCAACGGCGCCATCATGGCCAAGCACGACAAGGAAGCGGGCAATGCCGAGAATATCGACTACGTCGGCGGTGTGCCGGATTCGGGCACGCCCCACGCCATCGGCTATGCGAACGAGTCCGGCATACCGTTTGCGCGGGCGTTCATCAAGTACACCCCCACCTGGTCGCGCTCCTTCATGCCGACCAACCAGAGCGACCGCAACAAGATCGCCAAGATGAAGCAGATCCCCGTGCCGGAGCTGATCGAGGGCAAGAACCTGCTCTTCGTGGACGATTCCATCGTGCGCGGCACGCAGCTGCGTGAGACGGTCGACTTCCTCTACGCGAACGGCGCAAAGTCGGTACACATGCGCTCGGCCTGCCCGCCGATCATGTACGGCTGCAAATACCTGAACTTCTCCCGCGCGACATCCGACATGGACCTGCTGGCGCGGCGCATCATCGTCGAGCTTGAGGGCGAGGACGGCCTTGAGTACATCGACGAATACAGTGACTTCAACACCGAGCGCGGCAAGAAGCTGCGTGCGGCGATCTGCGAAAAGTTTGGCTTTGCCTCCCTCGAGTTTCAGTCGCTCGAGGGCGTGATCGAGGCCATCGGCGTGGACAAATGCAAGCTGTGCACCTACTGCTGGGACGGGAGGGAATAAATCATGAACACCCAATCGAGATCGGAAAGCTATGCGGCGGCCGGTGTGGACATCACGGCGGGCTATCGCGCGGTCGAACTGATGAAAAAGCATGTGGCACGCACGAACATCCCCGGCGTGCTGGACGGCATCGGCGGCTTCGGCGGCCTGTTTGAACTGGACATGACGGGCCTTGTGCGCCCCGTGCTGGTATCGGGCACGGACGGCGTGGGCACAAAGCTCAAGATCGCCTTTTTGATGGACAAGCATGACACGGTCGGCATCGACTGCGTGGCCATGTGCGTCAACGACATCATCTGCTGCGGCGCAAAGCCGCTGACCTTCCTGGACTACATCGCCTGCGGCAAAAACGTGCCGGAGAAGATCGCCGCCATCGTATCGGGCGTGGCAGAGGGCTGCGTGCAGGCCGGCTGCGCGCTGGTCGGCGGCGAGACGGCCGAAATGCCGGGTTTCTATCCCGAAAATGAATACGATCTGGCGGGCTTCTCGGTCGGCGTGGTGGATCGGGACAAAATCCTGAATTCCGCCGCCATCGAGCCGGGCGACGTGCTGATTTCACTGGCATCCTCGGGTGTACACTCCAACGGCTTCTCTCTGGTGCGCAAGGTGTTCGACGTGAACGAAAAGAACCTCGCCGTATATTCCGACGAACTGGGCCGGACGCTGGGTGAGGCGCTGCTGGAGCCCACGCGCATCTATGTTCTGCCCGTGCTGGCGCTGATCTCGCAGCTGACCGTCAAGGGCATCTCCCACATCACGGGCGGCGGCTTCTATGAAAACATTCCGCGCTCCCTGCCGGCAGGCCTCTGCGCAAAAATCGATGTATCTGCGCTCGAAATCCCGCCGATATTTGATCTCATCGAAAAGACGGGGCACATCTCCCGCCGCGACATGTTCAACACCTTCAACATGGGCAGCGGCATGGTGCTGACCGTGGGCCGTGACGATGCGGACCGCGCCCTTGAAATTTTGAAGGAAAACGGCGAGAACGCCCGGATCATCGGCCGCATTTGTGCCGGTGAGGAAAAGGTGGTGCTCGCGTGAGCGCTCGCGTGGCGGTGCTCGTCTCCGGCGGCGGCACGAACCTGCAGGCGCTGATCGATACGCAGATGCCGGACGCCTGCCTTGCGCTGGTCATCTCCAATGTGCCCGCTGCCTACGCCTTGGAGCGTGCAAAGAAAGCGGGCATACCTGCCGTCACCTGCGTCAGCCGCGGCCGCAGCAGGGCCGAGTTCGAGGCGGAGCTTATCGCACTTCTTGAGCGGAACAGCATCGACCTGATCGTGCTGGCGGGCTTCCTGGCCATACTTTCCCCCGATTTCACGCGCCGCTATCCCCGGCGCATACTCAACATCCATCCCTCGCTGATCCCTGCGTTTTGCGGCGAGGGCTACTACGGCCTGCGCGTGCACGAGGCGGCACTGGCCCGCGGCGTAAAGCTCACGGGTGCGACGGTGCACTTCGTCAATGAAATTCCCGACGGCGGCGAGATCATCGTGCAGAAGGCCGTGCCCGTCTGCGACGGCGACACCCCCGAAACGCTGCAGCTGCGCGTGATGCAGCAGGCCGAGTGGATATTGCTTCCCTACGCGGTGCAGCTGGTTTCAAAGCAGATTACGGAGGAGAAAAATCATGCAGACTCTCTTTGAGCGCATCGGCGCAACGAGCTATCCCGGCCGCGGTCTCGTGGCGGGGTGCACCCAAAGCGGCAAAATTTTCATGGCCTATTTCATCATGGGCCGCAGCGAAAACTCACGCAACCGCGTCTTCGTGACCACCGGGGACGGCATCCGCACCGAGGCCTACGACCCCGCGAAGATGGTTGACCCGAGCCTGATCATCTACGCCCCCGTGCGCCGCATGGGAGATGCGACCATCGTCACCAACGGCGACCAGACCGACACCATACGCGACTTTCTGCGCAGCGGCCACAGCTTCACCGAAGCCCTGCGCACGCGCCGCTTCGAGCCGGACGCGCCGAACTTCACGCCCCGCGTGAGCATGATCGTGAAAAATGACGGTCATGTCGAAATGGGCATACTCAAGAGCGGCGACGATCAGGGCAGGAGCTGCACGCGCAACTTCTTCGAGTACGAGGCCATACTTCCCGGCACGGCACGCTTTTTGCATACCTATCTGTCCGACGGCAAGCCGATCCCGTCCTTTGAGGGCGAGCCGGAGCTGACAAGCCTCTCGGGCAGCTTTGAAGAAATGACGGACGGCATCTGGAATGCCTTGAACCGGGACAACCGCGTTTCCCTCTGGACGGAGATGCTCGATCCCGAGACCGGCAAGTATACGCAGCGCATCATCAACCGCAACGGCGAGGAGGGCTGAAACATGGTACAGGAAATCGCTTTGAAGTACGGCTGCAACCCCAATCAGAAACCCGCACGCGTGTTCGTTGAAGCGGGAGATATGCCCATCACGGTCGTCAACGGCCGCCCCGGCTACATTAACCTGCTGGACGCCATGAACGGCTGGCAGCTGGTCAACGAACTCAAGGCTGCGACGGGCGTTGCCGCTGCGACCTCCTTCAAGCATGTCAGCCCTGCGGGCGCGGCCATCGGCACGGATCTGAGCGAAGTGCTGCGCAAGATCTGTTTTGTGCCCGAGGATCTGGAGCTTTCCCCGCTGGCAAATGCCTATGCGCGTGCACGCGGCGCGGACCGCATGTCCTCCTTCGGCGACTTCATCTCCCTGAGCGATGTCTGCGACGTTGCAACCGCGAAGCTGATCGAGCACGAGGTCTCCGACGGCGTGATTGCCCCCGACTACGATGAGGAGGCACTGGCCATACTCAAGCGCAAGCGCAAGGGCAATTATCTGATACTGAAGATGAACCCCGACTACGTGCCCGCGCCCATCGAGCGCAAGATGTGCTTTGGCATCACGTTCGAACAGGGCCGAAACACCTTTGAAATCAATGAGGCGCTCCTCGGCAATGTGGTCACGGCGAAAAAGACGCTCACGGCTGCCGAGAAACGTGACCTGATCATCTCTCTCATCGCGCTCAAGTACACCCAGTCCAATTCCGTCTGCTTTGCCAAGGACGGCCAGGCCATCGGCATCGGCGCGGGCCAGCAGAGCCGCATCCACTGCACGCGGCTGGCGGGCGGCAAGGCCGACAACTGGCATCTGCGCCAGCACGAGAAGGTGCTGAACCTGCCCTTCCGTGCGGACATCGGCAGACCCGACCGCGACAACGCCATCGATGTCTACATCTCCGACGATGCGCAGGATGTGCTGCGCGACGGCGCGTGGGAGCGGCTCTTCACCCGCAGACCCGAGCCTTTCACGAAGGACGAAAAGCGTGCCTATCTGGACACGGTCACGGATGTGGCGCTGGGCAGCGATGCCTTCTTCCCCTTCGGCGACAACATCGAGCGCGCCCACAGGAGCGGCGTGACGGCCATTGCCCAGCCCGGCGGTTCCATTCGCGACGATCAGGTGATCGAGACCTGCGACAGGTTCGGCATCGCAATGGCATTTACCGGAATGCGCCTGTTCCATCACTGA
>CAVINP010000054.1:0-7091 GCA_963643985.1 bacterium | reverse complement strand
TAGGAGGATATCACATGAGAATCATGGTGGTCGGCGGCGGTGGCCGCGAGCATGCGATTATCAAAAAAATACGCAAAAATTCCGATGTTGAGGTGATCTACGCGCTGCCGGGCAACGCCGGTATCGCCGAGCAGGCCGTCTGTATGCCCATTGCGGCCACAGACATCGACGGCATCGTGCGCTTTGCCAAGAGCATGAGCATCGATTTTGCGGTGATCGCGCCGGACGATCCGCTCGCACTGGGTGCGGTGGACGCGTTGCATGCAATCGGCGTGGAGTGCTTCGGCCCCGACCGCGCGGCGGCACGCATCGAGAGCAGCAAGGCCTTTGCCAAGAACCTGATGAAGAAGTACGGCATCCCGACGGCCTCCTTTGAGGTCTTTGACGATGCCGACGCGGCCATTGCCTACATCCGCAGCGTCAATCGCCCGCTGGTGGTGAAGGCGGACGGCCTCGCGCTGGGCAAGGGCGTGCTGATCTGCCCGACGGCCAAGGATGCGGAGAATGCCGTAAACGCCATGATGCGCGAACATCGCTTCGGCGCAAGCGGCGCACGTGTCGTGATCGAGGAGTTCCTCGAGGGGCCGGAAGTCTCCGTGCTGAGCTTCACCGACGGTCACTGCGTGGTACCGATGGTCTCGAGCATGGACCACAAGCGTGCCTGTGATAATGACACGGGTCTGAACACCGGCGGCATGGGCACGATCGCGCCCAACCCCTTCTATACCAAGGAGATTGCGGATCGCTGCATGCGTGAGATATTCCTGCCCACCATACAGGCCATGCGTGCCGAGGGCTGCCCCTTCAAAGGCTGCCTCTACTTTGGCCTGATGCTGACACAGGACGGGCCGAAGGTGATCGAATACAACTGCCGCTTCGGCGATCCGGAGACGCAGGTGGTGCTGCCGCTGCTGGAATCGGATCTGCTGACGGTCATGCGCGCCGTGGAGCGCGAGACGCTCTCCACCACGCCCGTGCGCTTCAGAAGCGGCGCATCCTGCTGCGTGATGATCGCCTCGGGCGGCTATCCCGAGAAATACAAAAAGGGCATGCGCATCGAGTTGGGGCACGCCGGGGAACTGGCGGAGATCTACCACAGCGGCACGGCCCGAAACGACAAGGACGAGCTTGTCACCAACGGCGGCCGCGTGCTGGGCGTCTGCTGCGTGCGCGATACGCTGGCGGAAGCCATTGATGCGGCGTACAAAGCGGTGGACGAGATTCACTTTGACAATATGCACTATCGCCACGACATCGGCGCGAAGGCACTCGCGGCGGCGAGGGACTAGGGACTAGGGATCGGCAAACGGAAAGCGGAGGTTAACCATGGTCTACAGACTTTATGTGGAAAAGAAAAGCGGCTTTGATCACGAGGCGAGCGGCCTGCTGGACGAGCTGCGCTCCTTTTTGAATATTCCCGCGCTGACGGGCGTGCGCGTGATCAAGCGCTACGATCTGGAGCACATCGACGAGGCCGTCTATCGCCGCGCCGTTGAAAATGTGCTCAGCGAGCCGATGACGGACGCAACCTATGAGCATCTGCCCGCGCACGAGGGCAGGGTGCTGGCCACCGAATATCTGCCCGGACAGTTTGACCAGCGCGCGGACTCCGCGGCGCAGTGCATCCAGCTGATGGCGCAGTGTGAGCGCCCGATCGTGCGCACGGCCACGGTCTATCTCTTCACCGGCGCGATTTCGGACGACGACATGCGGCGCATCCGCTCCTACCTGATCAACCCGGTCGAGAAGCGCGAGGCCTCTCTCGATCGCGCCGAGACGCTGAAGATGGACTATACGCTGCCGGAAGGCGTGGCGACGCTCGAGGGCTTTACGCAGCTGCCGGACGAAGCACTGTTTGCCCTCATCTCAAAGTATGCGCTGGCGATGGATGCGGCGGACATCGCATTCTGCCGTGACTATTTCAGATCGGTCCGGCGCGACCCCACGATCACGGAGCTGCGCCTGCTGGATACCTACTGGTCGGACCACTGCCGCCACACGACCTTCCTGACCGAGCTTACGGATGTTGAAATTGAAGACGCAGACGTGAAGGCCGCCTACGAGCGCTATCTCTCCGTCCGGAATGAGATCGGCCGCACGAAGCCCGTGACGCTGATGGATCTGGCGACCATCGGTGCAAAGGTCCTGAAGCAGCGCGGCGTGCTGACGGATCTGGACGAATCCGAAGAGATCAACGCATGCACGATCCGGTTCCGTGCGAAGTTTGACGGCGCGGCGGAAGACTGGCTGCTGCTGTTCAAGAACGAGACGCACAACCATCCCACCGAGATCGAGCCCTTCGGCGGCGCGGCCACCTGCATCGGCGGCGCGGTGCGCGATCCGCTCTCCGGCCGCAGCTACGTCTATCAGGCCATGCGCGTGACCGGCGCTGCCGATCCGACGCAGCCGATTGAAAACACGCTGCCCAACAAGCTGCCCCAGCGCCGTCTGGTGACCACGGCGGCGGCGGGCTACAGTGCCTACGGCAACCAGCTGGGTCTGGCGACCGGCTACGTGCGCGAGATCTATCACCCCGGCTATCTGGCCAAGCGCATGGAGATCGGTGCGGTCGTCGGCGCGACCCCCGAGCGGAACGTGCGGCGCGAGGAGCCGTCCCCGGACGATGTGGTGCTGCTGCTGGGCGGACGCACGGGCCGTGACGGCTGCGGCGGCGCGACCGGCTCGAGCAAGTCCCACACTTCCGCATCCCTGTCCACCTGCGGCGCAGAGGTGCAAAAGGGCAATGCCCCCGAGGAGCGCAAACTGCAGCGCCTCTTCAGAAATCCGCGTGCGGCGCAGCTGATCAAGAGGTGCAATGACTTCGGCGCGGGCGGCGTGTCGGTGGCCATCGGCGAACTGGCGGACGGCCTCGAGATCGATCTGGATGCCGTCAAGCGCAAGTACGAGGGTCTGGACGGCACGGAGCTGGCCATCTCCGAATCCCAGGAGCGCATGGCGGTGGTCGTGTCTCCCGAAACGGTCGGCGAATTTGAGACGCTGGCGGATGCAGAGAACATCGAATGCACGCCCGTGGCACGCGTAACCGAAGCAAAGCGCCTTGTAATGCACTGGCACGGCAAGACGATCGTGGATATCTCCCGCGATTTCCTGAATTCCAACGGCGCTCCCAAGCACGCGAAGGTGCGCGTTTTGCCTCCCCTGAAGCAGAGCGAAAATACGGATGCAGGGCAAGGTTTCTCCGCGACCATGCGCACGCTGGTCGGCGACCTCAATCACTGCTCCCAGCGCGGTCTTGTTGAGCGCTTCGACTCCACCAACGGCGCGATGAGCCTGATGATGCCCTTCGGCGGCACCCGTCAGCTCACGCCCGCGCCCGTGATGGCCGCCCGCATCAGCGCGGAAAACCGCGAGAGCGACACGGCCTCGGTCATGAGCTACGGCTTTGATCCCTATGAGACCGAGAAGAACCCCTACCGCGGCGCCTATGAGGCCGTCGTGGAATCCATTGCCAGGCTCGTCGCGGCCGGTGCGGGCACGGACAACGTGCACCTGACCTTTCAGGAATACTTCGAGCGCATGACATGCGAAACGTCCTGGGGCAAGCCGCTCTCGGCACTGCTGGGCGCACTGGATGCCCAACTGGACTTCGGCGCGGCAGCCATCGGCGGCAAGGACTCCATGTCCGGCAGCTTCGAATCGATCCACGTGCCGCCCACGCTGGTCTCCTTTGCAGTGGCGGTCTGCGACGCGAAGGATATCCGCACCAACGAATTCAAGGCGGCAGGCCACAGCGTCGGCCTGATCGCGCCCGAGTACCGCTCAAACGGTCTGCCCACGGTTGAGAGCCAGAAGAAGGTGTTTGAGACTGTCACGGATTTGCTTCGATCCGGCAAGGCTGTCTCCGCAACGGCACTGGGCAGCGGCGGCATGGCCGTGGCAGCCTTCGAGATGGCCGTCGGCAACGGTTTCGGTTTCGCCTTTAGTGAAGACGCAGGTGACGTGTTTGCCAATCGCTGCGGCGCGTTCCTGGTCGAGTATGCAGACGACGATGTCACTGATGCAATCGGTCATGTGACCAAGGAGCGCACATTCACCTGCGGCAGCGAAGTGCTCTCCATGGACGAGCTGGAGCAGATCTGGACGGGCAGACTGGAGAACATCTTCCCGACCAGGGTCAATAAGGCCTACGCGCAGCCCAAGACCTACAGCTTTGAAGCGAACCGGACGATGCATGCGGGCACGAAGATCGCCCGTCCGCGCGTGCTGATACCGGTCTTCCCCGGCACAAACTGCGAATACGATACCGGGCGTGCCTTCAGCGCGGCGGGTGCGCAGAGCGAGATCATCGTCGTGCGCAATCTGACGGCGGCGGCGGTGGCCGAGTCCGTCGATGCCTTTGCCGAGGCGCTGTCCCGCTCCCAGATACTCTTTATCCCCGGCGGTTTCTCCGGCGGCGATGAGCCGGACGGCTCGGGCAAGTTCATCACGGCATTTCTGCGCAACCCGAAGATTGCCCAAGAGATCGACAGGCTCCTCAGGCAGCGTGACGGCCTGATCGGCGGCATCTGCAACGGTTTCCAGGCACTGATCAAGCTGGGCCTTGTGCCCTACGGCGAGATCCGCGCAGCCGAGGAACTGCAGGCCACGTTGACCTTCAACGACATTGCCCGCCACCAGTCGCGCCTCGTGCGCACGCGCATCGCGTCCGACAAGAGCCCGTGGCTGATGCAGACCCGCGTCGGCGAGGTCTACACCTGCCCGATCTCCCACGGCGAGGGCAAGTTTGTCGCTTCCCCCGAACTGCTGGCGCAAATGGCCCGGAACGGCCAGATCGCGTCCCAGTATTGCGACGAAAAGGGAAATGTGTCGATGGATACGCTCTTTAACCCGAACGGCTCGGTCGATGCCATCGAGGGCATCACTTCGCCCGACGGCCGTGTGTTCGGCAAGATGGGCCACAGCGAGCGCGTGGGCCAGAAGTGCGATCTGTACAAAAACGTCGAGGGCAACTATGCCAACCCGATGTTCGCCTCAGCCGTGGCGTACTTCAGGGACTAAGGATCTGCGGACAATGAAAGGGCAGCGGAGGAATGATGTGTTCCTCCACTGCCCTTGCCTTTGCATCACAAATTCCCGATTCCTGATCCCCGGTTCCTATTCCCCGGCTCCTTACCGTATCACAATCTTGCATCCGGGCTTGGCCCACTTTATGATCTGTTTCATGACATCCTCGTCCACGGCGATGCAGCCCGCGGTGTACTTCTTTGAGCCCGTGCAGTGCAGGAAAATGCAACTGCCCTTCCCGGCCACGCCCTCGGCGTTGTAGTCGATAAACATGGCATAGTTGTACACGCCCGTGTACTCGATCAGCTTTTCGTCGCTTGATGTCGCCTCGCGGCCGACCCTGCGGGAATCGATGAGCTGATTGTAATAGGGCGAGGCGGACGTGCCGCACCAGTAGTGATACTTCGTCACCTTCGTATACTGCATGTTCGCGCCCGGGTCATCCTTGATGCCGAAGGGCGTGGTGAGGTTGAACGTGCCGGTGGGCGTCTTTTTGTCGCCCTCGCGCGTCTTGCCGATGCCGTTTTTGCCCACGCAGGCGGTGCAGGCGTAGAGCTTCTTCCAGCTGCCGTCCGTCTTCTGATGGATGCTCAGCTCTGCCGTGCTGCCGGACCTGTATTCGACCAGCACGATCTGCTCTGCCGTGGCGGCGCAGTCGAGATTGCTCACGTCCGTGTCCGTGCTCACGGGATTTGGGGTGACACTGTCCGTATCCGTTACCGTCACATTGATGGTCATAAGCTGTCCCCCACACTTTACGCCGACGCGCGTCGTGCCGCTCGCCACGCCGCCGATGATGCCGCGCTCGCTCACGCGGACGATGTCCGTATCCTCCGAGGCGTATTTGAGCAGCTTGCCGCCGGGCAGCGCGTGCGTTTCGCCGGCACTGATCGTCACATCTGCGGGGAGTACGACCACGCCGGCACAGGCACTCCTGCCCCCGGCTGAGGCCGTGATCACCGCACAACCCTCGCCCATGCCGCCGATGATGCCGCTTTTGACCTGCGCCACACTTTCATCCGAGGAAGTCCAGGTGAACAGATCCGCCGGGTAGCCGCGCAGCAGCTGCTCCAGGGACACCGTCTGCCCCACCTGCATAAGCCCGATCTTCTTGCTGCCGGCCAGCGCCGTGCCCGTGAGCAGCAATGCCAGAACCAAAAGAACCAAGATATATCTGCGCATGTTCGCATATCCTCCGTAAATACAGCTTTCCATGTTGCAAATATATCTCAATTGTATGCCGACTGTATTACGATGATATGACATTAAGTTGACTTACAGATCTTCTCCAGACTTTCCGGCTTCAGTTCGCCGATCAGCACCACGGCGACCCGCACGCATTCGTCCATGGACAGGCCGTAGTCTTTTGACAGGCGGATGGCCAGATCGTCGCGCTGCCGTTCCATGCGCCGCGCCGTGCGCTGTCCTTCATCGCTGAGGTGGATATCACCGTAGGGTGCCTTGTAGATCAGGCCCCGCGCCTGCAGCAGGCCCAGCGTGCGGTGTACCGTCGGGCGCGTCAGCCCCAGCAGCTGCGCCACATCCTTTGACGCGACCTGCGCATAGGTCTCCGACAGTGCCAGCACAGCCAGCAGACAGCGTATCATGGAAGGTGTCATGGCTTCAAACTCCCAATCCCTGATCCCTAAAGAAGGAGGCTGCCTCGCGGGAGACAGCCTCCTTTTCGGAATTTGTTGTCAGTGGCAGCCGTGCTTGCACTTTGCACAGTCGCCGCCGCAGATGACGGACTTGCCGTTCTTCTTATCGCGCACCATCTTGCGGACAATCAGCCCCACGATGATGAGCAGAACCGCGCCGACAATAATCGTGCCCATAGTTGATACCTGCTTTCAGAATCAAAGCGTGGTGTCGTACTTGTTCTTGCGAACGGTCAGGTAGACGATGCCGACAGCCGCGATGATCGCCGCCACCGTGCCCAGGCCGAAGCCGTGACCGGTGAAGAGCTGGCCGAACTGATAGACGCACAGCGCGATCAGATAGGCGAAGCCGCACTGATAACCGATGGCGAACCAGGTCCACTTGGCGTTGTTCATCTCACGCTTGAT
>CAVINP010000053.1:0-12885 GCA_963643985.1 bacterium | reverse complement strand
ATCGCGTACACCATGGCGGTTGAAGGTCTGGCTTCCGAAATTGTCCTGATCGACGTCAACACCCGCAAGGCCTTGGGCGAGGCCATGGATATTCGCCAGGGCACGCCGTTTATGCAGCCTTGCAAGATCTACGCCGGAAGCTATGAGGACGCCGCGGGCTCGGATATCGTGGTCATCACCTCCGGCATTGCACGCAAGCCCGGCCAGACGCGTCTGGAGCTTTGCCAGATCAACGTCAACATCCTCAAGTCCATCACGCCCCAGATTGTCAAGCACGCGCCGGATGCGCTGTATGTGTTCGTGAGCAACCCCGTCGATGTGCTGACCTACGCATTCTGCAGGCTCTCCGGCATTCCCGAGAACCGCATCATCGGTTCCGGCACGCTGCTGGATTCCGCGCGTCTGCGCTCCCGTATCGCCGAGTGCCTGTCCATCAACCAGAAGGACGTACACGCCTTCGTGTTGGGCGAGCATGGTGACAGCTCTTTCGTGCCGTGGAATTCCGTGCGTATTTCTTCTCTGGGCATCAACGAATACCGCGAACATCTGAACTATCGCGAAGACTTTGTGGCCAGCCTCGATACGGACGAGATCGAAAACTACATCCGCACCTCCGGCGGCAAGGTCATCCAGCGCAAGGGCGCGACCTTCTATGCCATCGCTGTTTCCGTCTGCGACATCGTCAAGACGCTGCTCAACGGCTGTGATTCCGTGCTCTGCGTTTCCTCCATGATGCACGGCGAGTTCGGCATCGAGGATGTCTGCCTGAGCATTCCCACGATCGTGAACGGCAAGGGCATCAAGGGCACGCTGCTGCCGGATCTGACCGAGAGCGAAATCGCACAGCTGCGCCACAGCGCGGACGTGCTCAAGGAAGTCATCCATCAGATCGATTTTACGCAGGAATGATATAAAAGGAGCTTCGTAATTATGACATTCAGCTATTATCCGGGGTGCACGTTGAGCACAAAGGCCAAGGCGTTGGATCGCTGCGGGCGGCTCTCGGCAAAAGCTCTTGGTGTAGAGCTTGAAGAGATTGAAAACTGGCAGTGCTGCGGCGCGGTGTATCCGCAGGCTGAGGACGAAATCGCCACGCGCCTGTCGGCCGTGCGTGCCTTGAATGCCGCAAAAGAGGCGGATCAAAAGCTTCTGACGCTCTGTTCGGCCTGCCACCACGTCATCAAGCGTGTCAACGAGGATATGCGCTCGAATGAGACCATACGCACGCGGGCCAACAACTACCTGAAGCTGGAAACCCCTTATGCGGGCGAGACGCAGGTGGTGCATTATCTGGAGATGCTGAGAGACGATGTCGGTTTTGACGCGCTCAAAAAGGCAGTCAAAAAGCCGCTCAAGGGCGTGAAGATTGCCGCCTATTACGGCTGCCTGCTGCTGCGTCCAAGCAGCGTTATGGCCTTTGATGATCCGGAAAACCCGCAGATTCTTGAGAACTTCATTCGTGCCATCGGCGCAACTCCCGTCATCTATTCCCAACGCAACGAGTGCTGCGGTGCCTACATGGCGATGGAAAATGCCGACTACGCGAAGCAGCGCGTGAACACCGTGCTCACCTCCGCAGCTGCTGCGGGCGCGGAGCTTGTGGTGACGGCCTGCCCGCTGTGCATGTACAACCTGCAGCACAACGCAGGGGAGACGAAACTGCCCGTGAAATACTTTACCGAGCTGCTCTATGAGGCGCTGGGTCTGGACGAGGAGGCGAAGTAGGATGGAAGATTATCGTGAAGAGATCCTGCGCATCAGCGGTGTCAACCCGTCCAAGTGCATGAAGTGCGGCAAGTGTTCCGCCACCTGTCCCGCCTACGATCAGATGGAATATCATCCGCATCAGTTCGTGTCCATGGTGCAAAAGGGCCAGATTGAAAAGCTGATGGCGTCCAAGTCCATCTACACCTGTCTGAGCTGCTTTGCCTGCCTGGAACGTTGCCCCCGCAACGTGGAGCCGGCCAAGCTCATCGAGGCCGTACGGCTGATGGTTGTGCGTCAGCAGGGCGCAAGCCACATGAATGCAAACGATGTTCCCGCACTTTGGAACAGCGATCTGCCGCAGCAGGCCATCGTATCGGCCATGCGCAAGTACAACAAGTGATAGGAGACAGACTTCAATGCAGAAAATAGGCGTATTCGTATGCTGGTGCGGCAGCAATATTGCCGCGACCGTGGATGTGAAAAAGGTCGCCGAGACATTGGGCAGGGAGCCGGGCGTGGTATTCAGCACGGACTATCAGTACATGTGCTCGGAAAACGGCCAGAATCTGATTCGCGGTGCCATCCGGGATTATGCGCTTGACGGCATCGTGGTTTGCTCCTGCTCACCGCGCATGCACGAGGCCACCTTCAGAAAGACCGCCATGAAGGCGGGGCTGAATCCCTACATGGTGGAGATCGCAAACATCCGCGAACAGTGCTCCTGGATTCACCGCGATATGGCCGAGGGCACAGAAAAGGCCATCGTACTGGCACGCGCAGCTGTAGCCAAGGTGCTGCGCAATGCACCGCTGACGGCGGGCACCAGTCCCGTGACGAAGCGTGCGCTGGTCATCGGCGGCGGCATTGCCGGCATCCAGACCGCTCTGGATGTGGCCGATGCGGGTTATGAGGTCGATATTGTCGAAAAGTCGCCCACGATCGGCGGCCGCATGGCGCAGCTGGACAAGACTTTCCCGACGCTCGACTGCGCGGCGTGCATACTGACCCCCAAGATGGTGGATGCGTCCCAGAACGAGAAGATCCGTCTGATCACCTACGCAGAGCTTCAGAGCGTGAGCGGCTTTGTCGGCAATTTTACGGCAAAGATCCGCAAAAAGCCGCGCTATGTGGATGAAGACAAGTGCACCGGCTGCGGCGTCTGCACCGAGAAGTGCCCGTCGCGCAAGGGCCTCAATGAGTTCAACATGGGCCTCAACACCCGCGGCGCGGTCTATATTCCCTTTGCACAGGCCATCCCGAACGTGGCCGTGATCGACAGAACGCAGTGCCTGCACTTCAAGACCGGCAAGTGCGGCCTGTGCGAAAAGAACTGCTCGGCGGGCGCGATCCGCTTTGACCAGCAGGAAGAGATCATCGAAGAAAAGTACGGCGCGATCATCGTTGCCACAGGCTTTAAGCCCATCGATGCATCCGCATTTGACGAATATGCCTATTGCCAGAGCCCCGACGTGGTCACCTCGCTCGAGTTTGAGCGCCTGATGAACGCGGCCGGTCCCTGCAAGGGCGTGCTGTCCTGCCCCTCGGACGGACGGCATCCGCACGAGATCGTGTTTGTGCAGTGCGTGGGTTCGCGCTGTTCCAAGGATGCGACCAAGGGCAAGGAATACTGTTCCAAGATCTGCTGCATGTACACCGCAAAGCATGCGATGCTCGTGCGCGAAAAATATCCCGACATCAAGGTGCACGTATTCTACATCGACGTGCGTACGCCCGGCAAGAACTTTGACGAGTTCTACCGTCGCGCCGTCGAACAGTATGGCGTGGACTACATCAAGGGCCAGGTCGGCAAGGTCAGTGTGGAAAACGGCCGCCTGCACGTGCAGGGCAGCAACCTGATCGACAACGAACAGGTACACATCGACTGTGACATGGTTGTGCTGGCGACGGCCATAGAGCCCGATCCCACGGCACGAGCGCTGGGCACGATGCTCACGGCCAGCATGGACACTAACGACTTCTTTACCGAGGCTCATCCCAAGCTTCGCCCGGTCGAGAGCCCGACGGCGGGTATTTTCCTTTCGGGTGCCTGCCAGGGTCCCAAGGATATTCCCGAGACCGTTGCACAGGCGGGTGCAGCCGCATCCAAGGTCATCGGCCTGCTCAGCAAGGACAGCCTCAGCTGCAACCCCTGCGTGGCGCATTCGAACGAGCTTCTCTGCAACGGCTGCTCGCAGTGCGAAAACGTATGCCCCTACGGCGCGATCAGCTACGTCGAAAAGGAAGTGCGTGGACCGGAATTCCGCGGCGTGAAGCGTGTGGCCGTGGTCAATGAGGCCGTGTGCCAGGGCTGCGGTGCCTGCACGGTCACCTGCCCGTCCACGGCAATGGATTTGAAGGGCTTCTCCAATCAACAGATCATGGCGGAGGTGGATGCGATATGTCGATGAATCAGGACAAGGCGTGGACGCCCACCATCGTGGCATTCTGCTGCAACTGGTGCTCCTATGCGGGCGCGGATCTGGCGGGTTCGAGCCGCTTGAGCTATCCGGCCAATGTGAAGATCATTCGCATACCCTGCTCCTGCCGCCTCAATCCGCTGTTCATACTGCGTGCATTCCAGCGCGGCGCGGACGGCGTGATACTCTGCGGCTGCCATCCGGGCGACTGCCACTACACCACGGGCAACTATTATGCCCGCCGTCGCATGACACTGCTGTTCTCCATGCTGGATTATCTGGGCATCGACAAGCGGCGTACGCGCGTGGAATGGGTTTCTGCCGCGGAAGGTGCAAAGTTCTCCGCTACAATGAATGACTTTGCAAAGACCATTACCGAGCTGGGCGAGAATAAAAAATTGGGGGATCTGAGATGCAAAGCATGATGATTGAAAAAGCACGCCGACTTCTGGAGAGCGGCTCGGTCGATCGCGTGCTCGCCTGGGAACAGGGCGAAAACGGCTGGGATCGCGTGCCGGCGGTACTGGATGCGGCGCATCTGGATTCCTTGCGCTACGACAGCTTCTGCGGCGCAAACCTGAGCAAGATGCTCATTGCGCAGATGTCGGGTGAGGGCAGGATTCTGTCCTTCCTCAAGCCCTGCGATACCTATTCCTACAACCAGCTTGTGACCGAGCATCGCGTCAACCCCGACAAGGTGTACGTGATCGGCGTGGGCTGCAAGGGCAAGATCGACATCGAAAAGATCCGTGCCATGGGCATCAGGGGCATACTTGATATCACCGAGGACGGCGATGTGTTGCATGTGCATACGCTCTACGGCGACAGGGATGTGGCCCGCAAGGATGTGCTCCTGCTCAAGTGCCTCTGCTGCAAGGGCAAGACCCATGTGGCCGGCGAGGAGTTCATCGGCGAGTCCGAGGAAACCACGCAGGGCGACAAGTTCGAGATGGTGAGAAAGCTTGAGGCCATGACGGAGGATGAGCGCTTCGCATTCTGGAGAAGTGAGCTGTCCAAGTGTATACGCTGCAATGCCTGCAGGAATGTCTGCCCGGCGTGCAGTTGCATCAAGTGCGTATTCGACAATCCGAACACGGGCGTGCAGAACAAGGCTGCCGCAGACGATTTTGAAGAAAATCTCTTCCATATAATACGTGCCTTCCACGTTGCCGGACGGTGCACGGATTGCGGCGAGTGCAGCCGCGTCTGCCCTCAGGGTATTCCGCTGCATCTGCTCAACCGCAAGTTCACCAAGGACATCGATACGCTCTACGGTGAATATCAGGCCGGCGCGGAGATCGGCCAGCGTCATCCGCTGGAGAACTTCGACAAGGGCGACTGTGAGCCTGCCGAAGCGCTGAAAGGGGGCGCTGCCAAATGAAGAAAATCGCAGTTTCCGCACTGAATGACTTTTTTGCTGGACTGGCGAAGGCGCAGACACTGTATCTGCCCATCGAGAAGGCCGGAAAGGTCAGTTTCTATCCCTGGGCGCAGGGGGAAAAGGTGCGTCTGGATGTGCTTAAGACCGTGAAATCTGCCAAGGATGCCTTTTTTCCGCAGGTAGAGGACATGCTTAAGTTCCGCATGGAGGGCAAGAAGATTGACATCTCCCGTGCAGATGTTCAGAGTGAGCCGTTTGTAATCTTCGGCGTTCGCGCCTGCGATGCGCGCAGCTTTGACATACTGGACCGCGTGTTTCTGACGGAGCCCAAAGATGCGTTTTATGCGGCGCGGCGCGCCTGCGGCACGGTGGTCACGCTGGCCTGCGGCATGCCGGAGGAATCCTGCTTCTGCACGAATTTCGGCATCGATCCCGCAGAACCTGCCGGAGACGTGACGACATGGATTGCCGATGACTCCATCTACCTTCGTGCCAATACCGAAAAGGGTGAGAAGCTGATCGCGGATCTGCCTGAGGCGGAGGATACCGCGGCCGTGACGGAGCAGCAGGAAAAGACGCGCGAGATTGCGAAGCGCCTGCCCTTTGCCGATCTGAATCTGGACGGCTTTGACGGTGAGCACCTGATGGAGAAGTTCTCCGATGCGCAGTGGGACGCACTGTCCAAGGCCTGCCTTGGCTGCGGCACATGCACCTTCGTCTGCCCGACCTGCCAGTGCTACGACATACGCGACTTCGACAGCGGCCACGGCGTCACGCGCTACCGCTGCTGGGACAGCTGCATGTACTCCGATTTCACGCTCATGGCGGCGACGAACCCGCGCACCACGCAGCTGCAGCGTTTCCGCCAGCGCTTCATGCACAAGCTGGTCTACTATCCGGCCAACAACGAGGGCATCTTTTCCTGCGTCGGCTGCGGCCGCTGCGTTGAGAAGTGCCCGCAGCATCTGAACATCGTCAAGGTAATCAAAGCGCTGGGGGTGAAAGAGAAATGACGGACAATTTGATCCCGATGCTGGGTGTCGTCACATCCATACGCACAGATACGCCTGACATCAAGACCTTCCGCGTGGAGCGTCCCGAGGGCGGCAAGTGCTTCGAGCATCAGCCCGGCCAGTGCGCCATGCTGTCCATACCGGGTGTGGGTGAGGCCATGTTCTCCATCACCTCTTCGCCGACGCTCAGGGACTATCAGGAATTCTCCATCAAGAAGTGCGGCTGCCTGACGAGCTGGCTGCACATGATGGACGTGGGCCAGCAGATCACCATCCGCGGACCCTACGGCCATCCCTTCCCGGTGGATACCGAACTTCGCGGCAAGGACCTGCTCTTCATCGCCGGCGGCGTCGGACTGGCCCCGCTGCATTCCGTGATCAACTACTGCCTGGCCAAGCGTGAAAACTACGGCAAGATCGATGTGGTCTACGGCTCGCGCAGCAAGGACGATCTGCTCGATCTGGACGAGATTCAAAATGTCTGGATGCAGCCGGAAAACAATCTGGACGTGCATCTGACCATCGACCGTGCGCAGGAGGGCTGGGACGGCCATGTGGCCTTCGTGCCGACCTACGTCAAGGAGCTCGGCTTTGATCCGAACAAGACGGTGCTGGTCTGCGGCCCGCCGATCATGATCAAGTTTGTGCTGCAGGCACTGATGGAACTGGGCTTTAAGCGTGAGCAGATTTACACTACCATGGAATTGCGCATGAAGTGCGGCATCGGCAAGTGCGGCAGATGCAACATCGGCGACAAGTACGTCTGCAAGGACGGCCCGGTGTTCCGTTTTGACCAGCTGGACGAGCTGCCGAACGAGTATTAATCGGAGGAAATCACAATGGCAAATATGGTCAATGTTTTTCTGTTCGGAAAGAAATATGAGGTACCTTCCGATCTGACGATCATGGAGGCAATGGAATATGCCGGTTACAGGCTGGTGCGCGGCTGCGGCTGCCGCAACGGTTTCTGCGGCGCATGCGCGACGATCTACCGCATCAAGGGTGACCGCGAACTGAAGGCCTGTCTGGCCTGCTCCACGAAGGTGGCCGACAACATGTATGTCGCCACGCTGCCCTTCTTCCCGCTGATCAAGGAAGGCTACGACATCGAAAAGATCCCCACGGACGAGAGCATCATGATGCAGCTCTATCCGGAAATCTATTCCTGCGTGGGCTGCAATGCCTGCACGAATGCCTGTTCCCAGGGGCTGAACGTCATGCAGTACATCGCAGCGGCCCAGCGCGGCGACTACAAGAAGTGCGCGGAGCTGTCCTTTGACTGCGTGATGTGCGGCATCTGCTCCTCACGCTGCCCCGCAGGCATATCGCATCCGCAGGTGGCGATGCTGGCACGCCGCATCAACGGCAAGTACATTGCACCTGAATCCAAGCATCTGACGCAGCGCGTGAAGGAGATCGAGGACGGCCTCTGCACCGAAGCCATAGAGGCGATCATGGCCAAGCCCATCGAGGAATTGCAGGATCTCTACAACCACCGCGAAATTGCAGAGTAAAGGAGGGGCAAGCCATGATTTACAGCGAAGAAATGCTTGCTTCCATGAAAAAGGTGGAGGCAGCCCGTGAAGCAAACATTGCCTATCATCCCCAGCGCATGAGCGCGGAGGAGAAGGATGCGCTGCTGGAGCGCTACCATCCGGACTATCACAGGTCGCGCTTTACCACGATCCGTCTCGGACCGAACAAGGGCGAGCTTGCCCCGTTCGAACTGGAAGAGATGATCGAGGGCAGAAGCCGCGTGCTGGATCTGAACGTGGATCTCGGCAAGATTGATTATGATGTGGACGTGCTGATCATCGGCGGCGGCGGCGCAGGTTCGTCCGCAGCCATCGAGGCCGACAAGGCCGGCGCACAGGTCATGATTGTGACCAAACTGCGCATCGGCGATGCAAACACCATGATGGCCGAGGGCGGCATTCAGGCAGCCGATAAACCCGACGATTCTCCCGCGCAGCACTATCTGGATGTGATGGGCGGCGGCCACTTTGTCAACCGTCCCGAACTGGTCAGGAAGCTGGTCATGGACGCACCGGGTGCTCTGAAGTGGCTCAACGAGTTGGGCGTGGAATTTGACAAGGCTCCGGACGGCACGATGATCACCCATCACGGCGGCGGCACGTCCCGCAAGCGCATGCATGCGGCGGCGGACTATTCCGGCGCGGAGATCATGCGCACGCTGCGAGACGAGGTGCTCAATCGCGGTATTCCCGTCGTGGATTTCACGGCGGCCATCGAAATCATCAAGGACGACAAGGGCCATGCAGCCGGTGCGGTGCTGCTGAACATGGAGACCGGCGAAGTCAAAATTGCCCGTGCCAAGTGCGTCATCATCGCTACCGGCGGTGCAGGCCGCATGCACTATCAGGGCTTCCCGACCAGCAACCACTACGGAGCGACCGCAGACGGCCTGGTGCTGGCCTACCGCGCGGGTGCCAAGCTGCTCTACCAGGATTCCCTGCAGTATCACCCGACCGGTGCCGCTTTCCCGCAACAGGTCTACGGCGCACTGGTGACCGAGAAGGTCAGGTCCCTGGGCGCAAAGCTGGTCAATGCAGAGGGCGAGGTCTACGTACATCCGCTCGAGACGCGTGACGTGAACGCCGCAGCCATGATTCGCGAGTGCACCACGCGCGGCAAGGGTGTGACCACCCCCATGGGCAAGGCCGTCTGGCTGGATACGCCGATGATCGATATAATCCACAAGACGTCCCATCTGGAGAAGCATCTGCCCGCCATGCTGAGAATGTACATGAAGTTCGGCATTGACATCCGCAAGACGCCTATACTGGTCTATCCGACGCTGCACTATCAGAACGGCGGCATCGAGATCACGGTGGACGGCCAGAGCGGCGTCGAGAACCTCTTCGTGGCCGGCGAGGCTGTCGGCGGCATCCACGGCCGCAACCGCCTGATGGGCAACAGCCTTCTGGACGTGATCGTGTTTGGCCGCAATGCCGGTCAGCAGGCCGCGAAGAAGAGCAAGGATGTTACGGTCGGGTCTCTGACGCTCTCGCATGTCGAGGCCTATCAGGCAGAACTTGAGACGCTCGGCGTGGAGCATCAGGCAGCATCGCCCAAACTGCTTCCGGATTATACACGTAAGTTCTAAGAAAACGCAAAGGGCTTGACCGTTTGCAAACCCGGGGATATAATAGTAATAGCAACTATACAACTAAGGGAGGTATTTGTATATGAAGATCATGATTTGCGTGGGCAGCACCTGCCATCTCTGCGGCTCGAAGAAGGTTGTGACCCGTTTCCAGGAGCTCGTGAACGAGCATCAACTGCAGGACAAGGTTGAGCTCTCCGGCAAGTTCTGCATGGGAAAGTGCGGCGAAGGCGTGAACATTGATATCGACAATACCATTTATTCCGTCAAGCCGGAAGAAGTGGACGAGTTCTTCAAGCGCGAGGTGCTTGAAAAGCTTTAATCCTGTAATGGTTCATCACATGATGCCCGCGGAGAACCGGGTCGGCAGCACAGTGCTTCCGGCCGGTTTTCTGCGGGTATTGTTGACTGTAGCGACAACGGAGGGAGAGCATGAAGGATATAATCAGGCTGCGTGACGTAGAGTGCAAGGATTGCTACAAGTGCATTCGCAACTGCCCCGTCAAGGCCATTCGCTATTCAAACGGCCGCGCTGAGATCGTGACGAACGAATGCATACTCTGCGGCGAGTGCGTGGTGACCTGCCCGCAGCGCGGCGATTTCGTGGTCAGCCAGGTCGATGAGCTGCGCAAGCTCATTGCCGAGGGGAAACAGGTGGTTGCCAGTATATCGGCGGCCTTCGTGTCGGACATGCCGGTAGGTTCCATCGAAGGTATGCGCGAAACGCTTCGACAGCTGGGCTTCAGCGATGCCCAGGAGACGGCCATCGGTACGGAGATCGTTGCCCGCGAGTATGAGCGGATCATGCAGGAGGACGATATGAACGTGCTGATCTCGAGTTGCTGTCCGTCCGTGGTCATGCTCATCAAGCGCTACTATCCCCAGGTGCTGCCTTACCTCGCGCCCGTGAAGAGCCCAACGGAGATTCACTGTGCGATGCTCAAGGAGCAGTATCCCGAGGCGTATACCGTGTTTATCGGTCCCTGCTACGCCGAGAAGCGCGAAGTGGCGCAGTCCGATGCGGTGGATTTCGTGCTGACGTTCTACGAGCTTCAGGAGTGGATGAGGGATGTCGGCGTGAAGCCGGTCAACATCCCCATCAAGCCCGGCGACGGCAAGCGGGCACGCCGCTATCCTCGCCAGGACGGCCTTGTGAAGGCTATGGGGCGCATACCGGGCTGGAATCGTGTGGCCATCGATGGCGTGACTGATTGTATTGCAGCACTTAATGAGATCAATCACGGCGGCGTCTACAAGACATTTCTGGAGATGACGGCGTGCGAGGGCAGCTGCGTCAACGGTCCCGCGATCCGGAAAAACCGCTATGAGAACCGTATACGCGGCACGGTTGCGGTCAACATGTACTCCGGCGAGGACGACTTCGGCGTGGCCACGGATATACCGATTGCCTGCGAACACAAGGCGGAGACGGTCACGCGCAAGCAGCCTGCCGATGAAGAGATTCACGCCATACTCAAAAAGCTCGGCAAGGATACGCGCTCGACTGCGCTCAATTGCGGCGTGTGCGGCTATCCGAGCTGCAAGCAGATGGCTATTGCCATCTCCATGGGCATGGCGCAGCTGGACATGTGTCTGCCGTACCTGCGTGAAAAGGCGGAAACACATTCAAAGGAAATCATTGACAATACGCTCGAGGCTGCGGACCAGCTGATCGAAAAGCAGATGCGCGTCGTACAGGACATCGCGTCCATTCTGGGCGAGACCACGGCCGAGACGAAGGTGATGCTCACCCGTCTGAAGGAGGCGGTTCAGAGCGATGACTGAGCTTTATACCGACACCGGTTGCATGAGCCTGATCAAGCACGGTGAGCAGCTCTGCGGCGACCACATCGAATTTCGCCTCAGCGACCGTGTGTCCATCTGCGTGCTGGCCGACGGGCTGGGCAGCGGCGTGAAGGCCAGCATACTGGCGACACTCACCTCGCAGATACTGGCCACCATGAGCGAAGGCGGCATGGCGATTGAGGATTGCGTGGACACCATTGTGCGCACACTTCCCGAGTGCAGCGTGCGCCATGTGAACTATTCGACGTTTACCATCGTCAAGATACGCGACCAGAAATATGTGGAACTTACGCGCTTTGACAACCCGCACACGGTCGTGCTTCGCAATGGTAAGAACTACGAATTCAAATACTACACGCGTATGATCGAGGGGAAGAAGATTTATTTCTCAAACTTCGAGGCACAGGAGAACGACGTGATCATCGTCATGAGCGACGGTGCGATCTTTGCCGGGCTCGGTCGGGAATATCCCTTCGGCTGGGGGCGCGACAGCATTATACGCTACATCGAGGACCACTATTCGAGCGACCTGACGGCGCGTGCCGTGGCCATGCTGCTGGCCCGCGAGTGCAATCGACTCTACGGCGGCAGTCCGGGCGACGATACCTCCTTCGCGGTGATGCGCGTCTGTCGGCGCGAGTATGTGAACCTGATGATCGGGCCGCCGTCGGCCAACAATCTGGATACGCAGATGGTGAGCGCGTTTTTTGCATCCGAGGGCATGCATATCGTCTGCGGCGGCAGCACGAATAAGATCGTTGCGCGTTATCTGGGCAAGGAGGTTTATGCCTCACTCGATTACGGAGACAGCGATCTGCCGCCGATCTACCATCTCTCGGGCGTGGATCTGGCCACAGAGGGCGTTGTGACGATTTCCAAGGTGCTCGAGTACGGACGGGAATATCTGGAAGGCAAGGAACTTAATCCACACTGGACATTGCTGGACGACGGCGCAACGCGCATCGCACATGCACTGTTCGACTATGCCACGGATGTGCGCTTCTTTGTGGGCTGCGCCATCAACCCCGCACATCAGAATCCGAACCTGTCCATAGCCTTCGGCGCGAAATTTCAGCTGATAGATCATCTGGGACATTGCCTTGAAAAGATGGGCAAGCGCGTCAATACCCGCTACTTCTGAAAAACATGCCGTGGCGATCCGCATATTGAGTGTGATCGCCACGGTTTAAGGATGGGTAAATTTGCAATCCGAGGCAAAAAAATCCAAGAAAGGTATTGACAAAAAAGGGCTTTTGATGTATTATATACAAGTCGTCGCGGTGAGCGGCAAGGGTGAGGGAGCATAGCTCAGCTGGGAGAGCATCTGCCTTACAAGCAGAGGGTCACAGGTTCGAGCCCTGTTGTTCCCACCATAAGTTTGGTGCGGTAGTTCAGTTGGTTAGAATGCCAGCCTGTCACGCTGGAGGTCGAGGG
>CAVINP010000052.1:0-12901 GCA_963643985.1 bacterium | reverse complement strand
CGGTCAACACCATGACCGTGAACAACCGCGTCATCACCGATGTGGGCGATCTGGCCCAGGTGATCGCACGCGCGGCAACGACCGGTTCGGTGCAGAGCGGCTGTAAACTCGCATCCCGCGAGGATCGCCGCCGCGGCGCGGTGATCGGCGCAAACGCAAGAAACAAGCTCCTGCTGGCATCGGCAAGCGGCAGTGCCTCCGGCAAGGTCACCGTGACGGGTGTCATCAACACGCTTGTGGTGTCTGATACCGTCAAAGCCGCCGTCGGCAACAAGGCCACCCTCATCGCGGGCTATGACGGCATCGAGGGCGAGAAGACGGGTGACGATGCCGAGGTCTCGGTGGAGGCCGATGACGAATCAGACCTATACAACTTCGCCGGCGGGCTGGCCGTCGGCGGCACGGCGGGCGTCGGTGCGACCGTCGTCACGATGGTATATAATAAGAAGGTCTCCGCTACCGCCGGAACGGGCGGCAACGTTCGCGCGAGCGGCGATGTGAACGTCAGTGCAGACTCCGATGACGATGTCTACCTTGTGGCGCTGACCTTCGGGGTGGGCGGCAAGGCTGCCGTCAGCGCGGGCATCAACGCCCAGGTCTTCATGAACGATGTGACCGCAACCCTCGGCGGCAAGGCAACGGCAGACGGCGATATCGACATATCGGCAACAGGCAACACCACTTTGGTGAATGCGGGCGCGGGCCTCGCAGGCGCAGCCAACGCAGCGGTCACCCCCGTGGCGATTGTCACCTACTTCAAGGGCGGCACGGATGCACATGCCCTCTCGGATGCGGATCTGAATGCAAACGGTGATGTGCGCATAGCGGCCGATTCCAGGGAACTGGTGACCGTGGATGTGCTCGGCGCAGCCGCGAGCGGCACGGCCGCCGTCTCCGGCGCGGTCTCCGTGCTGGTGAGCAAGAACGAAACGAGCGCACTGGCGGATTCCGGCGCAAAGATCGAGGGCAAGAATGTCAGCGTCAAGGCGCTCGATGACTACCGCCTCGTCGGTGCGGCGGCAACGATTGCAGGCAGCGGCACGGTGTCCGTGGCCGTCAACGCCGTGGTCGCGGTGATGAAGAACAGCGTGTCCGCAGGCGTGGGCAACGGTACACTCGCCGAGGAAGCCGGTAAAATTACATCTAAGACCGGCAATGTAGAAATCGATGCGCAGGCCAAGCGTGACCTTGTTGAGGTCTCGGCCTCGGTCGGCGCCGCCGGCACGGTCGGTGTGTCCACCTCCGTGATGGCGCTCGTGGCGGGCAGCAAGTTGCCGCAGGATGTCCACGATGCACTCATGAACGGCAACACTCAGACCGAAGACAACAAAGCCAAGGAACAGGCCACCTTCAGCCCGAACAGCTTTGTCAACGAGGCTTCCGGAAGCTCGAACGTGACCGGGAATACGATCAAGACCGAAATGGCGGATCTCGAAGATGACCTGGCGGGCGACGGCGCAAGTCAGAGCAAGACCGAGATCGGCAGCAAGGATGAAGACGGCAAGGTCGGCTACGATGCCTCTTCCGACTATCGCAGCGACGACTTTGACGATGCCGACTACAGCGACTACAGCGACACCGCAGGCGACGGTACGCAGGTGGACGCTCAGGGTTCGCAGCGCGGCGAAAATGAAGAATTCAAACCCGACGGGAACGGCGACCTCGCCAAGACGGCGAAGGTCGGCCCCGCCGTGCCCACATCCGAAGCCAAGGACGATACGATTACCGCCTTCATCGGCAAAAACGTCGTCGTGAATTCCGCGGCGGACATCATCGTTTCGACAGACAGCCTCACCAACGCAGATGTCGTCACGGTTTCGCTCAGCGGCGGCACGGTCGGCGTGGGCGTCGGTGTCAACGCAGCGGTGCTCTTCAGCAACGTCGAATCCCGCGTGGATGACGGGGCTCAACTGACGGCAGCAGGCCGGATCGACGTGACAGCCACCTCACGCTCCGTCGAAATCAAAGAGGGCGAGGACGCGGACGAGAAGAGCCGCAACGATGCCATCTCCAAGGCACTGAGCGATGTGGATCTCACTTCGCGCACGATCCGCGTTATTTCCGCCAGCGGCGGTGGCGGCGTGGTGTCCGTGCAGGCGGCTGTGGCGCTGCTCTATCTGGAGAATACGACCATTGCCACCATGGCGGGCGATGTGCTCGGCGCGACCGAGCTGAACGTCCGAGCGGAAAGCGTCTATCCGCTCACCCTCGCGGCTACGATCGGCGTCACGGGCGGTGTGGTCTCGGTCGGCGGCTCGGTGGCGATCGTCGCCAACATCGGCCGAATGGAAGCCGCCATCAAGGGCGGCGCCGATGTCAAGAACGTACCGGTCATCAACATCACCGCGACCCCGGCCACCGATGCGACGGCCATCGCGGGCGTGCTGGGCGGCGGCGTCGTGAGCGTGAATGCGGCAGTCGCGCTGGCCATCAACCGCATGACGAGCAACGTCTATGTCGGCAAGGGCGCAAGCATCGACAATACGCTCAAGACCCTGAATATCCATACCACCTCCGAGACCACGGCCAGGGCGCGGCTGCTGTCCATCAACGGCGGCGCGGTTGCGGCTTCGTTGGGCGCAGCCGTGGCGATTGTCGAGCCGGCCGTGAACAGCTTTATCGGCGCAACGAGCCTTGACAACTATACGGCGGCGGGCAATATCAATTCGAAGAATGCCGCTATCCGCATCACAAACGATGTGACGAGCGACGCGACGGCTACGGTCATCTCCGTGACGGGCGGCGCGGTTGCGGCGGGCGGCAATGTGCTGCTTGTCTTCAACAATACCTCGGCGCAGTCGGGCATCATTCAAAAGAATGTGACGGCCAAGACCATCGACATTGACGGCAACATGACCTCCAAGGCGGATGCCACACTCGGCAGCGGTGTCGCAGGCGGCATCGCCGTGGGCATCGGCGTCAGCTATGTGGCGATGAACGCCAAAAACGATGTGGTCATCGACACCACGGACGTGATCGTCAAGGCAAACACCGTCAATGTCAACGCCGGTACGGCGAAGAACCCCAACAGCGCTACGGCCAATGCCACAACGCTGGCGGGCAACATCGGCGCGGTGGCGGTCGGCATGAATACCGCCGTCGCGGACAACGCCTCTCAAAATCTGGCACGCATCACCGGCAGCGGCACGATCGATACGACGGGCGGCGCACTGAACGTGCTCGCCTACGGTACGGCCAACGCAAACTCCGAGGTCATTGGTCTAACGCTGGGCGGCAGTGTAAGCGTGGGTGCATCGTTTGCAATCGCACTGCTTCGGAGCAATCAGGAAGCGAGCGCCTGTTCCGACACGGTCAGGGCAGGCAGCGTCGCCGCCGAATCGCACTTCAACGAGACCGACAGAGACGCAGAAAAGGACAATGCGGTCGCAAGGCTGACCACCGGCACGAGCGGCGCGGTCACCGTGGCGGCCAACGTCGCCGTGGCCTACGGCAGATCCGCCTCCACCGCAAGCGTGGGCGGCAAAGATGTGATCATCGACGGTAACGTCACCGTCCGTTCCCTGGGCAATGCGGGCACGCTGGCCGAGATCACGAACTGCGGCGCCAAGAGCGGCATTACCGCTGCAGCCATGATGGGTCTGGCCTTCGGTCAGAGCAGGTTTGAAGCCAAACTGAATATCCTTGAAAGCGGCACAATCAAAGCCGGGCAGATCAACGTGAACACGGATGCACTCACCCGCGCCGTGGCAGATGTCACGCCCTCTGCGGGCGGCATCGCCGTGGGCGGCACGGCCGTGAAGTTCAACGTGGCCACCGCCGTGGCGGGTGCAACGATTGATGCGGGCATCTGCGGTGCGGGCACGCTGAAGGCAGAGAGCGTAAATGTCGATGCGAACGGCACGTCCTACGCCGAGGCCGAGACCAAGGCCCCCGTGCTCACCGCCGAGACCGCAAGCATCGGCGCGAACGTGATCGTGGCCAAACTATCAACCGAACAGATCGCCCGTATCAGCGGCGTGACCGTGATTTCTCCCGATGTCAGCGTCACTTCCGAACTCAACAGCAAGCGTGAAGAGACGGCGAGCGCGAAGCTCGGCGACATGGGTTCTGCCTCGCTCTCCCTGGCCGCCGCGAAGGCCAATGTCGCCATCGCACTCTCCGACGGGCGCGGCGCGGCAAGGATTGACGGCGCGACGATTCAGAATGTCGATACGCTGACCCTCAAGTCCACAGGCAAATCCGTGGCGCACGCGACCACGCAGGCGGCTGCGGCCAAGGCAAGCATGGTCGGCATCGGCGTCAACGTGCTGGTGGCACGTGCCAACGGCGGCTTCGATGCCGAGGCAAACGATGCCCATATCACGGGCAAAACAGTCAATATCAGCAGCAACTACAGCGCGAAGGCTACCGCCGACGGCACGGTATCCGGCGGCGGCATCGGCGTGAGCCTGAGCGGCCTGGACATCACGACCAACGTCGCCGTGGCCCGCACGGGCGTCAAGTCCGCCATAGGCCTGACAGGCAAGGGCACGACGGACATCGCCGGCAGTCTGAACGTGACGGCCGACGGCACGGCAGATGCAAAGGCACACTTCCCGATCGCAAGCGTGGATGCAGGCGTTACCAAACTGACGGTCAATGTAACCGTAGCGGACGTCGGCGGCGAACAGAACGTCACTGCCATCGGCACGACGATCAATGCAGACAGCGTCACCCTGAGATCTGCATTTAATAAGGACAGTGCGCACCGCGCAGAGGCGCGCGTGGGCAACACCGCGGGCGGCTCCAAGAACACGGCCTATCTGAGCCTCAATCAGACACAGGTTCTCTCCAACACGGCGCTGGCCGAGATCACGGCAAAGGTCGGCAGCGAGTTTGCCGCAGACGGCAACATCACAGGCAAGCTCAGCGTGACCACCGAGGGCACCTCCGTGGCCAATGCCGGCGTGGGCAGCCCCGTCGTGAGCGGCTCGCTCTTCACCGCAGTTGCCAATGTCATCAGGGCCGAGGCCAAGGGCAGTTTCAGTGCCAATATCGGCGCGGGCGATTTGACCGCAGGCGGCGCGGATGTCAGTGCGCATGTGACGGTCGATGCCGACGCGACCACCCGGCAGCCCGACGTCAGCATCAGCGGCATCAGCGCCAAGACGAATGTGGCCAGGGCCGATGCGGCCGCCGATGTGCAGGCGCTGGTCTACGGCGAGGGCACGCTGAGCCTTGGCGATAATGATCTGAACATTACCTCCGATACGACGGCTACGGCCGATGCATCCGTCAGCGACGCAGAGTTGGCCGCAAGTGTGGTTGACATTGCCGTCAGCGATGTGGATGCCATCGTCAGCGCCACGCAGAAGGCGGGCGTGAACGGCAAGAGCGTGTATGCGGGCAATGTGCATGTGCTGGCCTACATGAACGATTACGAAGATCAGGCCGATGGCGAAAAAGAGAGCGACTACGAAAAGAAGAAGAAGGGCGCAACGGCAAGCATCGGCGGCAACAACGGCACAAATGTCAGCGCATATTCCGGCGCGGTCAACACCGTCGATGCCACGATCAGCGCCAAGTCCGAAGCCATCTTCAACAGCAGCGTGAGCACAATCACGGACAAGCTGGATGTGCGCAACGAGGCCAAGTCCTATGCAAATGCCAAGGTGGCGGGCAAGTTCCTTTCCGCAGCGGGCAAGGCGGCGGCGATAACGCTGGTTACGGCCACGGCCGGCGGCACGTTCAGGGCCGAGCTTACCGCCTCCGACGGGGAAGGCACGGTGCAGGCCGATACCGTCAATGTGCTCAATGCCTATACCACGGATGCCAAGGCTACGGGCGGCGCGCCGCAGATCGGCATCAGCAAGGTCAGCGGCAAGACCAATCTGGCCAAGGCCAACGCCTCTACAAAGTCCGATGCCGCCATCACCGGCAACGGTACGGTCGACGGCGCGGTCACGGTGACCAACACGGGCATCGCAACGGCCGAAGCACGGCTGGACGGCACGAAGGTGAGCATCGACGGGGCCACGGTTGCCGTCAATATGGCAGAGGCCACGGTCGATGCCGTGCAGAGTGCCTACGTCAAGGATGCCACCGTTACGGGCCGCAGCCTGACGGTAAGCTCGAACTTCAACAAACAGTATAATCTGACTGCCGCCAAAGCCACGGCGGGCAGCAACAGCGGCACGAGCCTGAGCATCTTCGGCGGCAAGGTTTCCAAGTCTGCTGCCAAAGCCAATGCCACGGTCAAGGCCTATCTGAAGGGCGCGTCCACCGATGTGACGGGCAACGTGAAAGTCAGTGTCGATGCCGGCAGCACGGCAGTGGCCGGCGTTCCCACGGGCACTTCCGTTTCCCTCGCGGATGTGACGCTGATCATGGTCGAAGCCGATGCCGCGGGCATATTTGAAGGCAGCATCGACACCACAGGCGGCAACATCAAGGCCGACAACATCTACGTCAATACCAACTACAGTGCAGCTTCCGAGGCGACCGTTGCCCCGGCGGGCGCACTGAGCACGGACGTGAGCCTTGGCAGTGCGGACTACAACGAGGCCGAGAGCAAGACGGGCGTGAACGCGCTGGCCAAGCTTTCGGGCAACGGCAGCCTGACGGCCGCAAACCTGCTGCAGATCAAGGCCGAAGGCAAGCTCACCTCCGCCGCCAACGCCAAGTCCGCCAGGTTTACGGTCAGCGGCGTCAACGTTGCCTACAACCGCACGAGCGCTTCCACCAATGCCACCCAGACGGCGCAGATCGACAACTCCGGCACGATCAGTGTCAATGGAGACATCGATGTCGACAGCACGCTGACCTCCTCGTCGGCCCATGCCACCACGGGCAGCTCCGCGGCGGGCGTTGAGGTCACGCTGGTCGGCGCCTCCACCAACGAGGCCATATCCGACACCGACGCGACCGTCAAGGCTCAGGTGACCGGCACGAGCGGCGGCAGGATCACCGCCGGGAACCTGAATATATCGGCAGAGAGCAAGGGCGCATCGTCTCTGGCCGAGACGCTCACGGCCTTCGAAGTCTCCGTAGCGTCCATCGGCAACCTGAAGGCCACCGCCAACACCTCCGAGGACATCAGCGCAGTCTTTGAAAAGACGGCGGCGATCATCTCGGGCAACCTGAACATCGAGGCCAAGGGCAACGCAACGTCCAAGGCCACGGGCGAGGCCCCCGGTGATATTTCCGCGGTGTCCGGCTCCGTATCCGCAATCAAGGCGGGCATCGGCAGCAAGAGCAAGCGCCAGAGCGTCTCAGCCGCCGTCGGCGACAGCGCAGACATCAGCGCCGCGGGCACGCTCACGGTCTCTGCCGGGAACGCGGGTTATGCCGTGGCCGAACTCAAAAAGAAGAACAGCTTCTCCCTGTCCAAGATTGAAGATTCCTGCATCCCGACCGACAGCTACTACAATACCTATGCCGGCGTCGGCAGGAACAGCACGGTGAAGGCAGAGGATATCACCATCACCACGCAGGATAATACCGATGCGACATCGCAGATCGAGTCCAAGGCCGTCAGTCTCGGCATGAACACCACCAAGATGTTCGGCAGCAACACCATCGATGTCATCAACAGCATCGAGGTCAAGGACGGTGCCAACGTCTTCGCGGTGAACAACCTCACGCTCAAGACCCACGCCGATGCCGTCATGTTTGCAAAGACGCAGGCCAACTCCAAGGGCGGCTTCACCAACGAGGGCAAGCTCCACGCGCAGAACACGATCAACCGCAGCGTCGGCATCACCATCAGGGCGGCCACGCTCGAGGCGGACTACGGCGAAGTGCTGATCGAGGCCAATGCGGGCGAGGCGGACGACATCACCACCTATGCCAAGATCGACAACACCGGCTTCGTCTCCCTGGGCGACGTCGAGAGCAAGGCGACGGTGGAAGGCACGGTGACGGTGGAGGTCTGTCGCGGCGCACTGATCCGCAACACCTTCGGCAAGCTCTCCATCCGCTCGAACGCGCAGCTCGGCAAGGAAGCCTACGCCTACGCCTACGTCTACAACAAGGGCGTCGGCAACAGACCGGATGCACTCGCAGAGCAGCATATAGGCCTGACGAGCAACGTCAGGATCGGCGAGAGCGGCTCGGGCACGGCGCAGATCATCGGCCGCTACGTGGACATTCGATCCAAGCTCGGCAAGTTCCGCACGATGAGCGACAGCTATTCCCGCGCCAAGGGCCTGGGCGTAGATGTCTGGGCGGTGTCCAAGCAGGGCATCGACCTTGTCAACGATGTCAGCATCAACAACGCACGCATCATCGGCTATGACTCCCTCGACGTGGTCTCGGATGCACGCGTATCGCGCAGCAGCGACGGCAGCAAGTACAACATCGAGAACGAAGCCTACTCCTTCGCGCAGGGCGTCGGCGAGGCGAAGGTCAGATCCGAGCTGCGCGGTGACAGCCGCACGACGATCACCATCGGCAGCAATGCGGACCTGATCGGCGCGGACGTGAGCATACAGCGCGAGGACTTCAACGGCGAGATGGATCTGTACCCGCACGGCAAGCGCACGGGCATCGCCGGCAAGAAGGTCCAGAAGTGGCACACCTTCGACAGCGTTTCCGAAAACAGCAAGACCACCATTGATTCCGCTGCCGTCTTCCACATCGGCGACGGCGTGGCGGGCATCGTGATCGACGTTTCCAAGCGCAACGGCAAGACAGAGGTCCGCGCCGTGGGTATCCCCGAGGAGAACATCAGCGGCTATATCACGGTGGGCGACGGCATCACCATTCAGCCGCTGAGCAACAACCTGAACGGCAAGCTCAACATCTGCGACGTGAGCAGCTTCGGCAACACCGTATACGATCAGAAGTTCCTGCAGGAGGTGCGCATCACCAACCGCACGAACCTGAATATGGAGATCGGCGGCATCACGCTCGAGAACCTGAGCTACAACGAACCTGAGATTTACCTGGACGGCAGTTCCTGCAGCACGGCCGACATCACGCCCTGCGACTACACGCAGCCGCCCGTGACCATTACGGGCAGGGGCAGCGGCGATGTGAGCATCAATGGCCTGATCTCCGCACCCAACAGCGACGTGACCATCAGCTGGACCGGCGAGACAAACGGCAGCCTCTATGCTCCCGAACTCAATCTGGCCACGGGCAGGCTCTGCGCGGATTCGACCAAATCGCCGACGATCGCCCCGATCTTTGCCGGGAACCTGACGGTCATAAACGCCAAGGACATCGGCGACATGAGCGAGACTACGAAGGCACGCTTCGCAGCCTACATCTTCGGCGGCACGGTTGATATCACGGCCACCGGCAAGATCTACGCGCGGCTCACGCCCTCGGGCATCGAGCAGGTCGCAACGCTGGATGACTGCAGCACGAAGCATTCCGGCGAGACCCGCACGCTGTACGTCAAAAACGCCCACGGCGCAGAACTTACGGACCTGTCCATGGCCGAAGCCGTCACGCTCTATCAGCTCGCAGGCTCGGGCATCGTGACGCTGCCCGTTCCGGGCACGCTCGACTATCTGAGCACCACGATTGCGCTCGAAAAGACGTACATGATCAACAGCGGTGCAATGGCTGCCTACCTCAAGAGCACCGATCCGGACGGCAACAGGACCTACGAGCTGCCCACCGGCACGCAGATCATCACCAATGCGAGCGGCAAGGTGCTCAGCGTCAGCGAAGTCGTCGGCGAAAGCACGATTTACATGTCCCTTACGGACTACAGCTTCAGCGGTTCCACGGTGAAGCTGGCGGACGGCGTGACGCTGGACGTGACCACCGGCATCATGACCATCAAGGCCGGCACGAACATGGAAGTCAGCCTGAGCGGTATCTCCGCAAGCTGGTTCAAGCAGATGGTCGATGACGGGCGCTTCAGGCTGATGTACGAAAAGCAGACACTGAGCAAAGCCGATGACGACATCGAACACTACGACGTGGTCGAAACCGCGGCCACGGGTCTGACGCTCATCAGGAAGGTCGGCAACAAGAGCTACTACTGGCTTGCAGGGCTCGATCCGACCGCAAGCGCCGACAACTGGAAGAACGCCATGGCAGCCGAGCAGCTGTACTACCTGGTGATCGACGAGAATGCCGACACGCTTGCAGTCTACGAGGCCACCAAGGACACCCTGGACGATGTGGCCAGCTTTGAGGAAACCTACACCGGAACGGAAGTCGACGAGCAGTATCTCTCGAATCTCGGAGTGGTGGGCCTCACCGATACGAGCCTGCCCTCCTACCAGAGCGGCACGGTTAAAAAGAACACGGACGAACCTTTGCTCTATATCGATGATGTCTTCGGCATGTCGAAAGTGCAGCTGGTCTACAGCGGCACACGAGAGTGCTGGTGGATCGTAAATAACAGTTCTTCAACCCAGTCCTACTGGGCGGCCGTGGCGCTGACGGAAACAAACGGCAGTTACCGGATCGTCGCGGATACCGTGAACAAGGACGGCAAGACGAACAAGGAGGCTCTGGACGGTATCGACGTAACGGATGATGCCATCTATGAAGTCCGATTCAATTACAAGATATCCAAGAGCGAAGAGACCCGGAAGTACTATCAGTTTGTATGGTACGAGGATTATGAGGAGTGGTTCCCCGAAGCCAATACCTACTCCATTACGCTGACCACTTATCAGATCGATTCGTTCGAATACCTCGCCGCCCGGAATGAAGCGACCGACAAGAAGGTCTCGCTGGATGTCACCCAGTCCATGAAGGAAGCGACGGGGGATGACGGCATCACCTACTTCACCGACGAACCGGAACTCAACGGCCAGGGCGAGACGATCTACAACGTGCGCTTCAGCACGCTCGATGACGAGGAAGAGGTGCAGATCTACACCGACGACGGCGCGGAGTTCGACGCGACGACCATGCAGCCGTCATCGACGGTCAAGGGCAGCAGCATGACGCCGACCATCTCCTTGGCCTGCGAGACGGCCGACCTTGCGATGAAACTGCAGCAGGTGAGCGTACCCAACCCGCACAGCCTGCACGCGGGCGGCAAGGGCTATCAAATCTCGGACAGCGTGTATGTCTGGAACTATTACGGTTTGCCCATGGTGCACTTTGTCACCGGCGAAAAAGACAGCTATCGCGCGGACTACTACGGCACGGGCTTTGAGTCGAGCTACTTCCAGACATTGCTGGAAAACGGCTTTGACGCGGTGCTGCTCGAGGACGGCGCAGAGGTACACCTGGAGCGCCTGACCAACAACGTGGCCAAGGACCTGACCGGCAAGTACTACTACCTGACGGGCAACAACAAGTGGGAAAATGCCTCGGCCAACGGGCAGGAGATCACCGATGCCGCGCAGTACACGGCACTGGGCGCCAAGAGCGCGGTCACCGTGACGACCGTCTCCGGCGGCGGCAGGAATCTGCTCTCCATCTACACGGACGACGCGGGCGTACTCAAATACTGGATCCGCTCCGGCGAGGGCACCGAAAACCTCGTGCTCGGCTCGGACGGCTCGGTCACCAGCGTCGGCAAGCCCAACACCCGGCAGCACGTGCGCACCAACGGCGCCGTTGTCAAGGACGGCAACTATGAGGGAGGCAATACCTACAAACTGGGCTCGGTTGCGGGCAGGAACGTGAACATCCGCCTCGAAGGCCTGAACAGCACGCTCGCACAGGTCGGCTGCGGCATCACCTCGGATGTGGCGAAGATATTTGCCGATGATTCCATGCTGGGCAGCGAGGACACCCCGCTCACCGTCACCCCCTACACCGACGGCGCGACGGCGGCGCTGACCTTCGGCAACCGCCTGGGCGCAGAGCAGGTGCTGAGTTCCGATACCTACATCGATATCGTCGGCGACGGATCGATTGTATCCACGCTCATTGACGACGGCACACTGACCTACAGCGCCAGCGGCAATGTCGACTTTGACAGCATCTTCCTGACCAACGGTGCGACATTGGATATGGATGCCGGCGGCGACGTGTCGGGCAAACTGCTGAAAGCCTACATTTCGGAAGAAAAGGACGGCTTCGGCGACACTGCGGCGCAAATCGATGCGGGCGGCAAGATCACCATCACCGAGGTCGATCTGGACGACTGCAAGGCGAACTTCACCTCCGATAAGGATATGGTGCTGGGCAGCCTGACGATGAAGGACGGCGAACCCAGGAACGAAAAGGGCGAAGCGGACGATGAAACCCTGACGCTGACCTCCAAGCAGGGCGGCATCTCGGTCACGGGAGCGAGCGACATCACGGAAACCGTCATCATGAGTGCCAAGAACGACATCACACTGGGCAGCCTGACGATGAACGGCGGCAGCCTGACGGCGACGAGCAGCGATGGCGGCATGACGGTGAACGGCGCAGCCAAGCTGAACGCAAGGGCGGATGCAAGCGGTGCAACGGAAGCGGCAACGGCAGTGCTGAACGCCAAAGACGACATTCATCTGAAGGACAGCCTGACGGTTGCCGACAGCGATCTGACGGCAACGAGCAGCGACGGCGGCATGACGATCGACAAGGCAGTCGCACTGACCGATGCCACGACGAAGCTCACCGCCAAGCAGGACATCGCACTCAAGGACAGCCTGACGGTTGACGGCGGCACGCTCACGGCGAACAGCACGGACGGCGGCATGACGATCGACAAGGCGGTCGCACTGCGCAAGGAGTCCACGACCGAACTGAAGGCAAAGGAGAGCATCGAACTCGGCGATACACTGACGGTGAACGACAGTAGCCTGACGGTGACGAGCAGCGACGGCGGCATGACGATCGACAAGGCGGTTGCGTTGACCGATGCCGCGACAAAGCTCACAGCCAAGCAGGACATCGCACTCAAGGATAGCCTGACGGTTGACGGCGGTACGCTCACGGCAAACAGCACGGACGGCGGCATGACGATCGATAAGGCAGTCGAGTTGACCAATGCGACCATCACCGCAAATCTCGACGGCAATCTGAAGCTCAGCAGCACGCTTGACGG
>CAVINP010000051.1:0-13182 GCA_963643985.1 bacterium | reverse complement strand
GAATTGCTGCGCGGGCTGGTCGCAACTCGGCTGAAGCAGTCGCGCCACTGCGCCTGCGATACATCGCAGTGGCGCGACTGCTGTTACGAAATTCACTGCTCAGCTTACCACCTCATTTAATCAGTGTATCCTTAACGGCTATGAAACTGCGTTCTGTCAGCGATTTTCTGGTGACGAATGCAAAGAAGTACAATCTCGAGAAATAAAAATATAGAAAAGAACTGCCGCTTCGATTGAAGAAAACGATCGTGAAGTGGCAGTTCTTTTTTTTGGCGCGCCCGGCGCGATTCGAACGCGCGGCCTTCCGCTTAGGAGGCGGACGCTCTATCCGGCTGAGCTACGGGCGCATAACCATTGACTATTATGACACGTTCGGGCGGAATTGTCAAGACCTTCATGCAATTCAAGGTTAAAGTTTGAATAGCTATAGTATGATACATAAAAATGTGGTATAATATAGAAAGAAAAAAATGATTCCAATCTGATTTAAAGAGGAGAAAACGCATGCAGCGAGAAAATCATTACGACGAGAGTCAGATTCAGGTTCTGGAAGGATTGGAAGCGGTTCGCCGCCGTCCGGGCATGTATATCGGCTCCACGGATGAGCGCGGCCTGCACCATCTGGTATATGAAATTGTGGACAATGCCATCGATGAGGCGCTGGCGGGCTTTTGTGACCATATCGAGGTGACCATCGGTGCAGACGGCTCGGTCACGGTGCAGGACAACGGCCGCGGCTTTCCCGTGGGCAATCATCCCAAACTTCATCGGCCGGCAGTGGAGGTCTGCCTGACGGTGCTTCATGCGGGCGGAAAGTTCGGCGGCGAGGGATACAAGGTCTCCGGCGGCCTGCACGGCGTGGGCGCGTCCGTCGTGAATGCGCTCTCCAGCCACCTGAAGGTGCTGGTCTATCAGAACGGCAAAATCTATCAGCAGGAATATGAGCGCGGCAAGGTGCTCTATGATCTGAAAGTAGTGGGCGAGGCGGGCGATCGCACCGGCACGACCATCAACTTCATTCCCGACGTCAAGACGGGAGAAACACCCGAGCCGGGCATATTCGAGACCGGAAAATTTGACTTTGACACGCTCAAGACGCGCTTTCGGGAGATGGCCTTTCTGAACAAGGGCGTGCGCATCACGCTGAAGGACGAGCGTGTCGAACCGGCGCTTGAAAAGAGCTACTGCTATGAGGGCGGCATTATTTCCTTTGTAGAATATCTGAACAAACATAAGACGCCGCTGTTTGAAAAGCCGATATATATAGAGGGCTTCAAGAACGGTTCGACGGTGGAAGTGGCGCTGCAGTGGAACGACAGCTTCAATGAGAGCGTTTTCTCCTTCTGCAACAACATCTACACGCCCGAAGGCGGCACGCATCTGGCGGGCTTCAGGAACGCTCTGACGCGCGTCGTGAACGACTACGGCCGCAAGACAGGCATGATCAAAAACAACGACCAGAACCTCTCCGGAGATGACGTGCGCGAGGGCCTGGCGGCCATCGTGTCGGTCAAACTGGTCGAGCCTCAGTTCGAGGGTCAGACGAAGACGAAGCTCGGCAATTCCGAGGTGCGCCCGCTGGTGGATAGTCTGGTTTCGGAAAAGCTCACGAGCTACTTTGAGGAGAATCCTGCAGCCGCACGCGCGGTGCTGGACAAGTGTCTGGCTGCGGCACGTGCACGTGAGGCGGCCCGCAAGGCACGCGACCTGACCCGCCGCAAAACCGCACTGGAATCTGCTTCGCTGCCCGGCAAGCTGGCCGACTGCTCTGAACGCGATCCCAGCAAGTGCGAGATATTCCTGGTCGAGGGTGTCTCTGCAGGCGGCAGCGCCAAGTCCGGCAGGGATCGTCACTTCCAGGCCATACTGCCCCTGCGCGGCAAGATACTCAATGTCGAAAAGACACGCATTGACAAGGCACTGGGCAACGCAGAGGTCAAGGCCATGATCACGGCCTTCGGCGGCGGCTTCGGTAAGGAGTTTGACGAGACGAAGCTGCGCTATCACCGCATCGTCTGCATGACCGATGCCGACGTTGACGGCAGCCATATCCGCATACTGATGCTGACCTTCTTCTACCGCTTCATGCCCAAGCTGATCGAAAACGGCTATGTCTACATTGCACAGCCGCCACTGTACAAGGTCACCAGGGGCAAGTTTATGAAGTATGTCTATTCGGATGCACAACTGCAGCAGGTGCTTGACGAGCTTGGCCGCGATGCCAAGCCGGATATCCAGAGATACAAAGGCCTGGGCGAAATGAGCGCGGAGCAGCTCTGGGATACGACCATGAACCCCGAGACGCGCATCATGTACAGGGTGGAACTCAAGGATGCCATTGCGGCCGACGAACTGTTTACGCTCCTGATGGGCGATCAGGTCGAGCCGCGCAAGGAATTTATCGAACAGAACGCCAAGCTCGTGGCGGATCTCGACATTTGACGATATAGGAGGAAGAGAGAGTGGCTGACGAGAAAAATGCGGGTACCTTGCTCCCGTTGGATGTCGAGGACGAACTGAAAAAATCATTTATATCCTATGCCATGGCGGTCATCGTGACCCGTGCACTGCCGGATGTGCGCGATGGCCTCAAGCCCGTGCACAGGCGCATACTCTATTCGATGACGGAACTGGGCAACACGCCCGACAAGCCGCACAGAAAGTGCGCACGCATCGTCGGCGATGTGCTCGGTAAATATCATCCGCACGGCGATTCCTCGGTCTATGATGCCTTGGTGCGTCTGGCGCAGGATTTCAACATGCGCTACATGATGGTGGACGGTCAGGGCAACTTCGGCTCCGTGGACGGTGACGGCGCGGCTGCCATGCGTTACACCGAGGCGCGGCTTTCCAAGATTTCGCTGGAAATGGTGCGCGATCTGGACAAGGAAACCGTCGACTTCTATCCGAACTTCGATGAGACGCTGATGCAGCCGGCCGTGCTGCCCAGCCGCATCCCGAACCTGCTGGTCAACGGCTCCTCGGGCATTGCGGTCGGCATGGCGACAAACATCCCGCCGCACAACCTGGGCGAGGTCATCGACGCGGTCGTGTACATGATCGAGCATCCGGACTGCACGGTGGATGACCTGATGCAGTTTGTCAAGGGCCCCGATTTCCCGACAGGCGGCATTATTCTGGGCAGGCGCGGCATCTACGATGCGTATCATACCGGCCGAGGCAAGATCATCGTGCGTGCGAAGACCGACATCGAGGAGATGAACGGCAACCGTCAGCGCATCGTGGTCACGGAAATTCCGTACATGGTCAACAAGGCCAAATTGATCGAGAAGATCGCCGAGCTGGTGCACGAAAAGACGGTCGAGGGCATTTCCGATATCCGCGATGAGTCCGACCGCAAGGGCATGCGCATCGTCATAGAACTCAAGCGCGATGTGAACGCCAACATCGTGCTCAACTACCTCTACAAGCATACCCAGTTGCAGGACACCTTCGGTGCCATCATGCTGGCACTGGTTGACGGTGAACCGAAGATCCTGTCGCTGCGGCAGATCATTCATCACTACATCGAGCATCAGGAGGATGTGATTCGCCGAAGGACGCAGTACGATCTCAACAAGGCCGAGGCACGCAGCCACATTCTGGAAGGTCTGATGATCGCGCTGGACAACATCGATGAAGTGGTGCACATGATCCGCGCATCGCGCACGCCGCAGGAGGCCAAGAGCGGTCTGATGGAGCGCTTCGGGCTTTCCGACCGCCAGGCTCAGGCCATACTGGACATGCGTCTGCAGCGCCTGACAGGCTTGGAACGCGACAAGATCGAGCAGGAATACGCCGAGCTGCAAAAACAGATCGAGTGGTTCAGAAAGGTGCTGGCTGACGAACAGCTTGTGCTGGGCATCATCCGTGACGAGATAAGGGAGATCCGCACGAAGTATGCCGACGAGCGCCGCACGCAGATTTCCGCGCTGGACGGCGAGATTGACATGCTCGACCTGATCGAGGAAGAGGACATGGTCATTACCATGACGCACTACGGCTACGTCAAGCGTCTGCCCAAGGCCACCTACCGCGCACAGCGCAGGGGCGGCAAGGGTATTCTGGCCACCACGACCCGCGAGGAAGACTTCGTGGAGCAGATGTACGTCACCTCCACGCACGATCAGCTGATGTTCTTCAGCAACCGCGGCCGCTGCTATCAGCTCAACTGCTACGAGATTCCTGAGGCCGGGCGCACGGCACGAGGCACGGCGATTGTGAACCTGCTGCACCTGACACCGGGCGAGAAGATCACGGCGATGCTGCCGGTAACGGTCGAGAAGGCCGAGGGTCACTATCTGGTCATGGCCACGCGCAAGGGCCTGATCAAGCGTACGGAACTGAGCGAGTTTGTGAACCTGCGCAAGGCCGGCCTGATCGCGGTGGTGCTGCGCGAGGACGACGAACTGATCGGCGTGTGCAGCACGACGGGCGGCGGCGAGGTGATGGTCGGCACACGCAACGGCATGTCAATACGCTTTGCCGAGGATGATATGCGCCCCATCGGCCGCAACAGCATGGGTGTGAAGTCCATCGATCTGGACGAGGGCGACGAGGTGATCGACCTGGCCATGGTGGAAGAGGGCGCACAGGTGCTCTCCATCACCGAAAACGGCTACGGCAAGCGTACCGATATCGATGAATACCGTATGCAGCAGCGCGGCGGCAAGGGCATCAAGGCCATGAACCTGACCGGGAAGACGGGTCTGCTGGCCGCTCAACTGTTGGTGCACGAAGAGGAAGACCTGCTGCTGATCACCACGGACGGCACGGTGATCCGCACGCCCGTGAGCAGCATTTCCGTGCAGGGCCGCAACACGCAGGGTGTGCGCCTGATGCGCGTGGGCGAGGACAGCAAGGTGATCTGTGTGGCACGCGCCGAAGCCGAGCCCGAGGAAGATACGAGCGAAGCTGTGCAAGACGCGCCGAACGGCGGCAGCGACCTCGACATGGACATCGGGGATGAAACCAAGGCTCCCGAGACGGATGAAGAGATCTGACAATTGAACACTGAAGAAGGCCTGCTTTCACCCGATACCGATGAAAGCGGGCCTTTGTTTGAATGGAACTGAATAGAAGAAAGGACGGGAAGCATGGTATACACCGATCAGTATGCGTCGCTGCTCGGAGTCATTACACTGGCCTGCGACGATGAGGCGATTATCGGATTATGGTTCAACGGCCAAAGGCATTTCGGCAATATCCTGCCGGATAGGGTTGAAGAAAAGCAGCATCCGCTGCTGGATGCCGCAAAGAATTGGCTTGATATCTATTTTTCAGGCGCGGAACCGGATTTTCTGCCGCCCCTGCGCTATGGTTCCACGCCCTTTCGCAAGCGGGTTTGCGACATAATGCTTACGATTCCCTACGGCAGGACCATGAGCTACGGAGAGATTGCAACGAAGCTTGCGCGGGACACGGGCATCCCCCAAATGTCAGCCCAGGCCGTCGGCGGCGCGGTCGGACACAATCCGATTTCACTGATGATTCCCTGCCACCGCGTCGTCGGTACAAACGGCAGCCTCACGGGCTACGGCGGCGGCATCGGGCGCAAGGTAAAACTGCTGGAGCTGGAAGGGGCTGACATGAGCCGGCTCTACGTTCCGAAACAGGGCCGGTGAGGGATAGGGACCGGGGATTAGGGATTAGGGGGAGAATTTTAACTTGCGAGGTTCCGCTACCCCGTTACACCATTTCACTGACCACTGACCACTGACCACCTCGATCGGCTCCTTGGCGACCTTCGCATCGGAAATTTGCTCCGGTTGCACGAGCACGGCCGCCAGCCAGAACACGAGCATACAGACCAGCGCCAGCAGCACGCAGAGCACGCCGCGCACAATGCGCAGGGGCAGTCGGCCCGGCCTGATCGCTGCGGCGGCATCTGCTTCGAAGGCGCGAAAGACATTGTTCATGTCGGGAGCTGCCGGATCGGGCACTTGCAGCAGCGCATGGATGCGCTTTTGCATCAGCGCGTCAAAGCGCCGCTGATCGGCGACAGACAGACGGCGTGCGGCACGCGCTTCAAAGCGTTGCAGCAGCTGTCGCACGCGCCGTGATTCAATGTGCATCAGACCTGCGATCTGCCGATTGCTCAGGCGAGAGCCATATTTGAGCACTAGTATACGCCGGAGGGGCGTCGTTTCCTGCGACAGTGCACGCAGCAGCACGTCGGTGCTTTCATCCTCCGGCCTGAGCGCATCCCAGTCGGGGCTGTCGCCTGTCGGGCAGCGCAGTGCGGCCCGCACCACCGCACGCCTGAGACTCTCGCGCAGCCCATGGCGGCTGGCCGAACTGTCCCGGTTCAGCCAGACATCCAGCAGTGCACACTGAAGGCAGTACTGTGCCTGATCCATGGTGCCGCCAACGGCATAGGCGAGGTTGATCAGGTATGGGTAGATGGGGCGCACTCGGCTGTAATAGGTCTGAAACTCATTTTCCTCGCTTCGCGTCATTGGTATCCTCAAAATTCAGCGCGGCAATGCGGTCGTTGAGCGGGCTGACGCGCTCATAGATGTCGTGATAGATCGGATAAATTTCGTTGTAGGCCTTCTGCCATGCGGGATTGACCGGATGTGTGGAACGCGCGGAGACGGTGGCGGCAGCATCCTCATAGCTGGAGAAGATGCCCACGCCGATGCCCGCCAGTATCGCCGCACCCAGAGAGGTACACTCGCCGGGGGCGCGGTGGACGCGCGTGGTCAGGTTGAAGCAGGCCGCCAGTATATCCGGCCAGAGACCGCTGCGTGCGCCGCCGCCCGTGAGCATCATGCTGGTGATCGGCGTGCCGTATTCGGAGATGATCTTGGCGCAATTGCTCAGCGCAAAGGCCACGCCCTCGTAGATCGCTCGCGCGATGTGGCGCTGGTCATGATAGAGCGTAAAGCCCATCAGCACGCCGCGTGTGTTCGGATCCCAGTAGGGCGTACGCGAACCCATCAGCGTGGGCAAAAAGAGCAGTCCCTCCGCGCCGGGCGCGACCTGACGCGCCATGTTTTCCACACGGGAGATATCCTTGACACCGTCGCGCACGCTCAAAAGATTCTGCATGGCCCAGTTGAAGGCAGCGGCGCCGGTCTGTACCGTGCCGACGACATGGCAGGACTTGCCGTCTGCATCCAGATAGTTGAATATACGTGCCTTGGGGTCAAAAACCGGGTGATCCAGTATCTGAGAGACCCAGGCACTGGAGCCGATATAGGTATAGGCACTGCCGGAATCGACCAGACCCGCACCGCGACCGGTACAGCAGCCGTCACCGCCGCCGATGGCCACGGGTGTGCCGGTGATCAGACCGGTGCGATAGTAGACATTGCGCGTGATCTTGCCGCGCACGTCGCTGCCGGTGATGATCTTGGGCATACGATCGATGTCAACTCCAAGCTCGCTGAGCAGATCCGTTGCCCAGCAGTGATTGCTGATGTCCAGCGCCGTGGTCAGAGAGGCATCCGAATAGTCGGTATAGCCCATGCGACCCGTCAGATGCGCATAGATGTAGTCCTTGATGTTCATGAACCAGCGCGTGCGCTCATAGATTTCCGGCAGGTTTTCTTTGAACCAGAGTATCTTGGGCAGCGTGTAGTGCGTATCCAGACGGTTGCCGGTCAGCGTATAGAAGTGATACTTGTTGATGACCTTGCCGATCTTGGCGACCTGAGTGCCCGTACGGCTGTCGGAATGAATGATGTTGGGATGCAGTGCCTTTCCCTGGGCGTCCACGGGAATGCAGCCGTTCATGGCACCGCTGAGGCCAACGCAGGCGATGCGCTGCGGGTTGACCTGCAGCAGCAGCTCACGGATGCCGTCAAATACGGCCTCCAGTATGCGATCGGGATCCTGCTCAGCCCAGTTGGGACGCGGGTAGAGCGTCGGATAATCGCGGCGAACGGCGGATATAGTTTCACCCTTTGCGTCGAAGACCGAGCATTTGCAACCGGTCGTGCCGGCATCAAGCGTCAAAATCAAATCTTTTTCCATAAAACTTCTCCTTCGCAGTTCTCATCGGCGCGTGCGCTCGCGCCGTTTTAATACTTCGCCCGCAGCAGCGCCGACGAGCGATGCAAAGCCGCAGACAAAAACCGGGCCGGGGTAGGGCAGATAGCCCCAGATCAGAAGATTGGCAAGCAGCATCGTCGCGGGAGGCACGAGCCATGCGGCGTAGTTCCACAGCCCCGCAAGCGTCACGCGGCAGGACGTGAACAGTCCGAACAGTGGCAGAAGCCCCCACAGACACAGCGCATAGATGATTTTGCCCAGGGCGAGGCTCAGGCAGGTCAGGCAGGACAGCGCAAGCATCACGACCAACTGTATCAGCCATGCCCAATACCATCTGATTCTGTTTGCTTTCTTTCGCATTTTAAATCTCTTTCGGATCCATATGTTTCCGATGCCTATTATACCATTAAAGCAGCTCCAAAAACAAGCCCCGCTTGACGAAATCGAACGCACAGGATATAATATTGTTAGCATATTAAAGCGTGAAACAGAGGGTGAGGTCATGTTTGAATCCAGATTGAAAAACGAAAATGTCGATTTGCTCGCAAGGGCTTTTCTGTCGCTGCAAAATGAAGAAGAATGCTATCGCCTCTTCGAGGATCTCTTTACGATCAAAGAAATTCAGGACCTTTCCTCACGCATGGCGGTCGCCTTGATGCTCAGCCAAAAGGCGACCTACAGCGAGATCGTCGAAAAGACGCGCACTTCCACGGCCACCATAGGTCGCGTGAACCGGGCGCTGAACTATGGCGCAGGCGGATACGAGTGCGTGCTGGAGCGACTGAAGGGAACGGATAAATGAATTATTTGGAGAGACTTAACGAGCCGCAGCGGGAGGCCGTACTGGATACGCAGGGCCCGCTGCTCGTGCTGGCGGGTGCAGGCAGCGGCAAGACCCGCGTGCTTACCTGCCGCGTGGCGCACCTGATCGAACAGGGCGTGCCGCCGTGGAAGATACTGGCCATCACATTTACCAATAAGGCAGCCAGGGAAATGGCGGAGCGCGTGTCTGCGCTGGCCGGCGAGGCGGGGCAGGACGTGTGGGTGTCCACCTTCCATTCCTGCTGCGCACGCATACTCCGAAAGGACATCGAAAAGCTGGGCTACCGCCGCGAGTTTGCCATTTATGACGAGGATGACCGCATGACGGTGATCAAGTCGGTGCTGCGCGAGATGAACCTCAGCGACAAGGAGTATCCGCCCAAGGCACTCAGAGCGGTGATCTCCGATGCCAAGAACCGTCTGCTCACGCCCAAGGAGTGGCTGCACGAGCAGGGCGGGAACGCGCGGAACAAAAACCTCTGCCTTGCCTATGAAAAGTATGAGCATACGCTGCGCGGCAACAACGCGCTGGACTTTGACGACCTTCTGATCAAGACGCTCGTACTCTTTGCGGAACATCCGCCGGTGCTGGAGTACTACCAGAACCGCTTTGACTATGTGCTGGTCGACGAGTATCAGGACACGAATGCGGCGCAGTATCAGCTGGTGAGGCTGCTGGCGGGCGAAAAGAAAAATCTCTGCGTGGTGGGCGACGATGACCAGTCGATCTACGGCTGGCGCGGCGCGGACATACGCAACATACTGGACTTTGAAAAAGACTTTCCCGAGTGCCGCGTCATTAAACTGGAGCAGAATTACAGATCCACCCAGAACATACTGGACGCAGCCAATCAAGTGATCGCGCACAACGCCGGGCGCAAGGAAAAGGCGCTCTGGACGGAGGGCGATCCCGGCGAGAAGATCGCGCTCTACCACGCAACGGACGAGCGTGATGAGGCGGCCTTCGTGGCCAGAATGTCCCAAAAGCTGATCGGCAAGGGCACGCGTCCTGGCGAGATCGCCGTGCTGTACCGCACGAATGCGCAGTCGCGTGTGCTTGAAGAGGCCTTCGTCCGTCTGGGCGTGCCCAATCGCATTTACGGCGGTCAGCGCTTCTACGATCGCAAGGAAGTCAAGGACCTGATCGCCTACATGCGCGTGCTGGTGAATCCGGACGATGATGTATCGGTGCGCCGCATTATCAACGAACCCAAGCGCGGCATCGGTGATTCCACGGTGGAAAAGCTGACGGACTACGCGCGGGCAAACGATACCTCGCTGATGGCGGCAGTGCTGGAGAGCCCAAATGTCGGTCTCGCCGCCCGCACACAGAAGCTGGTGTCGGATTTTGCGGAACTGATGCTGTCGCTGACGGAGGCCATGTACTCGATGTCGCTGAGCGCGTTTGCGGCCGAACTGATCGAGAAGACGGGCTATGTGCACGTGCTGGAGCAGTCCAAGAATGAAGAAGATGCCACGCGCATCGAGAATATACGCGAATTTCAGGGCGCCGTCGCTGAGTACGAAAACCTCAACCCCGAGGGAACGCTCTCGGATTTCCTGGAGAACGTCGCGCTGGTCTCGGATATCGACAACCTCAATCAGACCACGGGCGCGGTCACGCTGATGACGCTGCATTCCGCAAAGGGTCTGGAGTTTGACGTGGTGTTTCTGGTCGGCATGGAGGAGACGGTCTTCCCGCTCTACCGCGCCATGTTTGACGAGACGGCTCTGGAGGAGGAACGGCGATTGGCTTATGTCGGCATCACGCGAGCCAAGAAGGAATTGTACATCTGCCACGCGAAGACGCGCACGCTGTACAACAGCCGTTCGGCCAACCAGCTCTCGCGCTTCGTGAGCGAGATACCGCCGCGGCTGATACGCGAGGGTTCGGCGCGGATGCAGATGCGCGTGCCCAATCCTCAGGCCCAAAGCGCAAAGCCTGCCATGGGCATACCGGGGCTGTTCAAGGGCGTCGGCTCGGTCATCTCCAAACCCAAGACGGCCGGCGGTGGCATGAGCCTGTTTTCCGTCGGCGACCGTGTCATCCATGCCGTGTTCGGCAAGGGCACGGTGCAGGAGGTGGACGCGGCGACGGCCAAGGTCGTCGTGCAGTTTGACACGGGTTCGAGCAAGCGTTTCTCGGCCAACATTGCGCCGCTCAAGCGCATCAAAGAATGAAATCGGGAGAGTGAATACGGCATGGATCGCATGCGCGAACTGGTGGACCGCCTCAACGAGACGGCCTATCAATACTATACGCTGGATGCGCCCACGATTTCCGACAAGGAATGGGACGCAATGTACGATGAACTGACCCGTCTGGAACAGGAGACGGGTCGCGTGCTGCCCGATTCGCCCACCCATCGCGTCGGTGGCGCGGTGCTCACGGCCTTTGAGCCGCATACGCACCTGGCACGGCTGTGGAGCATGGGCAAGGCCCAATCCGTAGAGGCCGTGCGCGACTGGGCAATGCGTGCGGAAAAACTGCGCAGCGAGGCGGGGCTGCCCAAGCCCCAATATGTGGTGGAGCACAAGTTTGACGGCCTGACCATCAATCTGACCTACGAGGATGGCCGACTGGTCGGTGCGGCCACGCGCGGCAACGGCATCGTCGGCGAGGAAATACTGCCCCAGGCCCGCACCATACGATCCATTCCCCTGCAGATTCCCTTCAAGGGGCGCATGGAGATTCACGGCGAGGCGTTTATGCGCCTGTCCGTGCTGGACAAATACAACCGGACGGCCAAAGAGCCGCTGAAGAATCCCCGCAATGCCGCCGCAGGTGCGCTGCGCAACCTCGACCCTGCCGTTACGGCCGCACGCAAGCTGGATGCATGCTTCTATGATGTGGGCTACATCGAGGGGCGCGACTTTGCCACCCAGCAGGAAATGATGGCGTTCATGCGCGAGAACCGTTTCCCGGTCTCCGACTGCGAAATCTACTGCGACACGCTGGATCGGGCGATTGAGGCGGTGCAGCAAATCGATGCATCGCGTCCGCAGTTGGACTACATGATCGACGGCGCGGTCATCAAAATCACGAGTTTTGCCGTGCGAAACGCGCTGGGCTATACCGACAAGTTCCCGCGCTGGGCGGTGGCGTACAAGTTTGAAGCCGAGGAAACCACGACCATGTTGGAGGACGTGACCTGGCAGATCGGCCGTACGGGCAAGCTCACTCCGCTGGCCTTCGTTGAGCCGGTCGAACTGGCCGGGGCAACCGTGCGCCGCGCCACGCTCAACAACTGGCAGGACATCCAACGCAAGCGCGTAAAAATCGGCGCACGTGTATGGATCCGCCGCTCCAACGAGGTCATTCCCGAGATCATGGGGCGTGTGGACGAGTTCGTGCCCGGTGAACGCGATGTGGTCAAACCGAGTGTCTGCCCTGCCTGCGGCGCGGCATTGCAGGAGCGGGGGGCGCACCTGTTCTGCCCGAACCGCGACGGCTGCAAGCCGCAGATCGTGATGCGCCTGTCGCACTTTGCGGGTCGCGATGCGATGGACATCGACACGTTCTCCGAAAAGACGGCGGCACAGTTGGTGGACACAGGCCTGATTCAGGAGGCTGATCAGCTCTACGGCCTTCAAAAGGAACAGCTCTGTGCGCTGGAGCGTTTCGGCGAAAAGAAGGCCGACAACCTGCTAGCTGCCATCGAAAAGAGCAAGGATTGCACACTGGCGGCGTTCATCTACGCCATAGGCATCCCCAACATCGGCGTGAAGACCGCCCGCGACCTGGCCGCACGCTATCCCGACATCGCTGCACTGCGTGCGGCGCCGCGCGAGGAACTGACGCAGATGGAGGATGTGGGGGAGATCGTTGCCGATTCCATAGCCTCCTACTTTGAGGATGGCAACAATCTGCGCCTCGTGGAGGCACTGCTGGCGGCAGGCGTTGCCCCCAAAGCCCCGCAGGCCATCGCGGCGGGCGGCGCATTCGAGGGCATGAGCGTCGTGGTGACGGGTACGCTCGAGCACTTCTCCCGCAGTGAGGCGGAAGAGGCCATCCGCAATGCCGGCGGCAAGGCCGCATCGTCCGTCTCCAAGAAGACGGCACTGGTCGTTGCAGGCGAGAGCGCGGGCAGCAAGCTGGAGAAGGCCACGGCACTTGGCATAACGGTGATCGACGAAGCGGAGTTTATGCGCAGACTCCGAAATATTTGACATTGACACCGTTCTGCATATCTGTTGCAGTAATTTCGGAACCGGAAGAAACGCCTAAGGAGGAATCCCAAGCGTTTGGCACATTGCTGTTGTGCCCGGTTCCGTCTTTTTTGCCGTTCGCTGCTATTATGGATCCTCTGATTAATTCGGCGGCGAATCTGAGCGTGCCTTTCGCCCACCTGCTTCGTACGC
>CAVINP010000050.1:0-13250 GCA_963643985.1 bacterium | reverse complement strand
ACCTGTATCTATTGTAGCAGAAAAGAATCAATTTGAAAGTTAATTTATAAGTCTGTATTTTTGTATTTATTTTTAAGCATATGCATGATAATTTACAGATATTCAGTTCATTATCATATATGTTGAATATTTTTATACATAATATGTATGTTTTCACTTATGATAGTACGTCGAATAAAATTTCGAGGTAAATTTAGACAAATCTTTTGGAACACCACCAGTGTTAATTTTTGAAATAGTTAGATCTATCTAACCCATTGCGACATGCATTTACTCTGCCGTCATTTTTTGAAACTGATGCATTTGCCGGGTAAATCGAAGATGAACTGACCCCTCCGCCGCTTCGTGATCTCCTTCCCACGAAAGGGAAGCTGAACGGCAGAGGGGTCAGCATTCTTATCCTGCGGAAACGGTTAAATCCGTACCGGGCTCATTTTTGCCTGCACAAAAAGCAACCGTCCATGTGGGCACTGATAACGCCCACGGCCTGCAGATAGGCGTATATGACGGTTGTGCCCACGAATTTCATTCCGCGTTTTTTCAAATCCTTCGATACGGCATCGGACAGAGGAGAACTTGTCCGCGTATTTTCACGGATGATTTTCCCGTCCGTCCAATGCCAAAGATAGCCGGAAAAGCTGCCGTATTCCCGCTGTATTTCACAAAATATCCGTGCATTGGTCACGCAGGCCCGTATTTTCAGGCGGTTGCGAATAATGCCGGGATTATTTATCAGTAATTCCAGCTTGGTTTCATCGTAGGCGCAGACTTTTTCCAAATCAAAGCCGTCAAACGCCTCGCGGAATGCGTCCCGCTTATTCAGCACGCATTCCCACGACAGTCCTGCCTGAAAACACTCAAGCGTCAGCATTTCAAAGAGTTTCCTGTCATCGTAAACGGGGATGCCCCACTCCTCGTCATGATAGCGGATGTACCGCCCGTTTTTCGGATTCGCCCAAGGACATCTTCTCTTCCCGTCCGGCCATTCCGCAGGCGTTGATCCGTTCATGCGCGATCGCATCTCCTTTTTCGTGCAGCCTTGTCTTCGAACCAACGGAACAGGTCCTGCATCCGTTTATCCCACCAGCTCACGCGTGATGGCGCAGAGCGTGTCATACTTGGCCTCCATGCACTCCAGCAACTTCATCTGCGAGCGTGCACGCACGAGATTGTGCTCCGGATACGCCACCCTGAAATAGACGTCTCCGTCAATATAATCCGTCAAAAAGCGCATGCCGTTTTCATAGATCATCACGAGTGCACCCAGGGGCAGCAGTTCAAGCTCAAGTTTCGTCAGGCTGCCGTCTGTTCCGGAGATAAAGCCCTTTGTGAAGGCACGGAACATATCCATGTCCACATCGATCTTTGACAGATCCTTCTCGTCCTCGGCAGCCGTGGAGGCGCCGGTTCTGATGGAATCGCCGTAGTCGTAGAGCGCGGAACCGGGCATAACCGTGTCCAGATCGATCACGCAGATGCCCTCGCCGGTTTCGTTATCGAGCATGACATTGTTGATCTTGGTGTCGTTGTGCGTCACGCGCAGCGGCAGTTCGCCCGCTTCGATCAGCTCCACAATGCGCGTCATCTGCTTGCTGCGCTCCCTGAAAAAGCGGATCTCCTGTCCGACACCGCCGGCCCTGCCGGATTTGTCTGCGGCTACGGCCGTTTCAAAGTTTTCGAAGCGCTTGCGCGTGTTGTGAAAGTCCGGTATGGTCTCGTAGAGTTCTGCCGCAGGGAATGTGCTGAGCATGCGCTGAAATCTGCCGAAAGCACGGCCGGATTCCTCGAACTGCACACCCGATTCCAGGATATTGTATGCCGTGGCATCCGTGACATAATCGTAGGCGCGCCAGCAGCCGCCCTCATTGTCGCGGTACATGCATTCGCCGTCGGTCGTGTCGATCAGGTGCAGCACGCGGCGGCTCGCATCTATGCCTTCGTCCCGGCAGATGCCCTGCAGATACTCCGTTACACGCTTGATGTTACTCATCAGTTCCTCGGGCTTTTTGAAGACGTAGGTATTGATCTTTTGCAGTATATATTCGCGCTTGCCGCCGTCCGGAAGCCCGAAAACCAGGTGGTAAGTTCTGTTGATGTGGCCGCTGAGCAGTTCCTCGGCATTCGCGAAACATCCTTCAAATGCAAAATGCCCGACCGCATCCCGGATAAGATTTATGTCCACCGGTATTTCCTCCCATCAGAACAGAGCATCCACGAACTGTTTGGCATCAAACGGCTGCATATCGTCCAACTGTTCGCCCACACCGATGTACCTGACGGGCAGGTTCAGCTCGTTGCGGATCGCCACCGCAATGCCGCCCTTGGCCGTGCCGTCCAGCTTGGTCAGTATGATGCCGTCCAGATTGGCGACCTCACCGAAGAGCTTCGCCTGCGACAGGCCATTCTGGCCCGTTGTCGCATCGATCACCAGCAGTGCCTTCACCGTGGCTTCCGGATAGTCGCGCTCCACCACTCTGCTGATCTTCTTCAGTTCTTCCATCAGGTGTGCCTTGTTGTGCAGACGGCCGGCGGTGTCCACCAGCAGCACGTCCGCATGGCGGCTGCGTGCCGCCTGTATGCCGTCAAAGACCACGGCTGCGGGGTCTGCGCCCTCCTTCTGCTTGATGATCGGCACTTGCGCACGCTCCGACCAGACCGTCAGCTGATCCGCAGCCGCCGCGCGGAAGGTGTCTGCGGCGCAGATGATCACCCTGCGGCCCATCACCTTCAGTCGGGAGGCCAGCTTGCCGATGCTGGTGGTCTTGCCGACACCGTTGACGCCGATGACCAGCAGCACCATGGGGCTTTCCAGACGCATCGGCTCGGCGCGGAGGATGTCTACCAGGATCTCCTTGAGCGCCTCGCGCGCCTTTTCGGGGTTGCCGATCTTTTCGCTCGTGCATTTCTCGCGCAGCCGCGATACAGCCAGATCGGCCGTTGTCATGCCAACGTCAGCCATGATCAGTATGTCCGTCAGATCCTCATAAAAGTCATCGTCCAGTTCCTTATAGGTCTCCACCAGTTCGTCCATGCGACCCGAGAGGGCCTCACGCGTCCTGCGCAGACCGTTTTTGATTTTGTCGAACAGTCCCATTGCTAATCACACTCCTTGCAATGCTTCGTTGAGTTTCACCGAAACCGTCTTGGATACGCCCTTCTCCTGCATCACCACGCCGTAGAGCGCGTCACAGCGCTCCATTGTGCCCTTTCTGTGGGTGATGACGATAAACTGCGTGTTCTTGGAATAACTCTTGAGGTAGTCGGCATAGGTGTCGATGTTCGCATCGTCCAGTGCGGCCTCGATCTCGTCCAGCACGCAGAAGGGTGTGGGCTTGAGATCCAGTATCGCAAAAAGTATCGCTATTGCCGTCAGCGCACGCTCGCCGCCCGAGAGAAGCGAGAGCATCTGCAGCTTCTTTCCCGGCGGCTGGGCAACGATCTCTATGCCGCAGTTAAGCGCATCCTTGGGGTCGGACAGGCGCAGTTCCGCCGTGCCGCCACCGAAGAGGCGCGTAAACGTCCTGGCGAAATTCTGGTTGATCAGTGCAAACTGGCTCCTGAACTGCTCGTCCATCTGTTTTTCCAGATCGGCTATGATGCCTTCCAGATCGGTCCGCGCCTTCAGAAGATCGTCGCGCTGGCTGCTCATTTCCTCCACACGCTCCACGGTCTTGCGGTATTCATCCACTGCCGCCACGTTCACCGTGCCCATCGAACGAATGCGGGCGCGGATGACGGAAATGCGCTTTTCTGCCTCGGTAAGCTTGAAGTCCTCCTGACGGAAGGGTTCTGCGGTCGCGTATGTCAGCTCGTAATCCTCCCAGATGCGATCCTGAATCTGCTTGTATTCGCCCTCCACGCGCGTGAGCTGCAGTTCCGAGCGGTGATGCCTGTCATTGAAATCGTCCGATCGTGTGCGGATACCGTCGATCTCCTCGCCGATGCGCTGCAGGCGCTTCTGGGCATCCGTTCGAGCCGCATCGTCGACGTTGAAGGCATCGCGAGCCGTGTTCAGCCGGGTTCGTGCGTCCTCCAGTGCGGCAATGTCCCGCTCAAGCATCGAAGCATTGTTCGCCATATCCTCGTTGCAGACCTTGAGCTGTTGCTCAGACTCGGCAAATATGCGCTCGCTGTCCTCGATCTGCTGCGAGAGGCGCTCGTAGTCGGCGCGATCCGCCTCAAGGCCGCGACGCAGCTGAGCCAGGGCGACGCGTGCGTCCGTAACGCTCGTGCGCAACTGTTCGTTCTGCGTGCGCATGGCAAATATCTTATCCTGCAGCTGCCTGACCTCGCTCTGGCGATCCTCGGTCGAAGTCTGGGCATCCTGCTGCTGATCATCCAGCGCCGTCAGCGAGCCTTCGACCTGCGCGAGCTGCTCACTCAGACGTGTCCGCTCACTTTCCACGCGCTCTACACGCGCGTTGTTGGCAGCCTGTTCGTCGCGGACAGCCTTGAGCATCGCATCTGCGCGGCCGCAGAGCACTTCCTGCTGGTGCAGCGCATCAAAGAGTTCGCTGCGCTCCTTCTTGAGGGATGTGCGCTCGGAATCCAGCTGCGCGTATATCTCGCGCTGCTTGTCAAGCTGTCCGTTCAGTTCTTTGAGTTTTTTCTCCGTCTCCTCGATCTCACGGCTGCGGGAGAGCAGACTGGTCATGCGCGACTGCACGCTTCCGCCGGTCATGGAACCGCCGGAGTGCATGACATCGCCCTGCAGGGTCACCAGACGCAGCTGATAGTGCGATGCACGCTGGATGGCAATGCCGCTGGTCAGATCCTCGGCAATCACCGTCCTGCCCAGCAGGTTGTCGGCAACGCCCTGATATCTGCTGTCGTATTCGATCAGCTCCGAAGCCACGCCGATGCAGCCGGGCAGCTTCAGTACCTGCCGCTCCTGCGGCGTGAGCGTGCGCCCGCGCACCGAACCGATGGGCAGAAACGTCGCCCGTCCGAAGCGGTTTGACCTCAGATACTCGATCATGCGCTTGGCGTCCTCGTCACGCTCGACAACGATGTTCTGCAACGCGCCACCCAGCACCATGTCGATGGCACGCTCCAACTTCTCCGGCACGCGGATCAAATCCGCCACCACGCCGTGCACGCCCGAATTGGGGTTGCGCCGTGCCTGCAACAGCACCTGCTTGACCGAGTTGTTGTATCCCTCGTAGTCGCGCTGCATTTCCCGCAGCAGCTTCATTCTGGAATCCGCGCTCTGACGCCGGTTCTGACATTCCGTCACCTGTGCGGAGAGTGCCTGCAACCGATCGTTGAGTGCCTGTACGCGCAGGTTGTGGTCCGCCGACTGCGCCTTGAGCTCGTCGCGCCGTGCTTCCTCAGCCTGCAGGCGTTCCGTGGCCTCACGCACCTGCTCGATCAGCGAATCCACGCCCGCCTGCTCGCGTTCCCGATCATCCTGCATGCTCTGCAGCTGATTCTCCAGCGCCGTCTTCATGGCGCCCAAACGGGCCCGCTGGGAGCGCACATCGCCCAGGCGGTTCATCGCCTGAATGATCTGCTGCTTCATATTTTCCGAGCGCGTTTCCAGTTCCGTCAGATTCTTCTCGGCGGTCTCGAGCGTTTCCTCCCGTTTTTGAAGGCTCTCGGCATCCGCATTGACCTGCACGTCGTCCCGCGCAATGCTCTCTTTTAAGACCTCGAGGCGTTCCGCAACGCCTTCGCGCCCCTTGCTCGCAGCATCGCGCTGCTCCGTCAGGCGCATACGTTCCTTTTCGCCGGCCGAAAGGCGTTCGCGCATGACGCGCACCGCGCCCTCCTGCGCCTCCACCTCGCGTATCAGCGTCTGAACCTGCTCACGCTTCTCTGCGGCACGCAACTCCAGCTCATCGAGCATCTTTTGGCAGACCTCGCGCTGAGCACCGGCCGTCTCCATCTCGGCATTGGCCCGGGTGATGGCTTCCTCCAGACTCTGCACGGACTCCTTGAGCTCCTTGATACGGACCTCGTAGCGCTGAGTGCGCAAAAGGAAGACGTTAATGTCCAGAAGCTTCAGTTCGTCGCGCAGCGAAAGATATTCACGGGCAGTTTCGCTCTGTTTCTTGAGCGGCTCCACGCGCTCCTCCAGTTCGCTCAGGATATCCTCCACGCGCGTGAGGTTTTGCATGGTGTTGTCCATGCGGCGCTGTGCATCGTTCTTGCGTGTCTTGAACTTGACGATGCCGGCCGCTTCCTCGAAGACCTGGCGGCGATCCTCGGACTTGGCAGAAAGTATCTCATCGATGCGCCCCTGACCGATCATGGAATAGCCGTCACGGCCGATGCCGGTATCACGGAAGAGATCCACAATGTCGCGCAGCCGGCAGGCTGCACCGTTGATCTTGTATTCGCCCTCGCCGCTGCGGTAGACGCGGCGCGTGACCGAAACCTCGGTAAAGTCGATGGGCAGCGAATGATCGGCATTGTCGAAAATCAGCGTCACCTCGCAGAAGGACAGTCGCTTGCGCTTCTCCGTGCCACCGAAGATGACATCCTCCATCTTCGCGCCGCGAAGCGACTTTGCGCTCTGTTCGCCCAGCACCCACTTCATGGAGTCCGCAATGTTGCTCTTACCGCAGCCGTTGGGACCCACCACGCCGGTGATGCCGTCTTCAAAGACGATCTCGACATGATCCGCGAAGGATTTAAAGCCGTGTATAATCAGTTTCTTCAGTCTCAATGAAACTTACGCTCCCATTCTCTTGAGTGCATCCCGCGCCGCCGCCTGCTGCGCGTTCTGCTTGCTGCTGCCCTGTCCCGAACCGATGACGGTTTCGCCGTCCTTGACGTGATAGAAGAACATGGGCGCATGCGGCGGACCTTCCATGGTGACAAACTCATACGAGGGCATCCGGCCCACATGCTGCAGCAGCTCCTGCAGGCGGGACTTGGCATCCAGATGATCCTCCAGATGCTCCGGTTTGAGCTCGTCCTTGAGCGTGCGGCCGATGATCTCCACCGCCGCATCAAAGTCTCCGTCCAGATAGACCGCAGCCAGAACGGATTCAAACACATCGCAAAGTATGGATGGCTTGTGGCGTCCGTCGCTCTTTTCCTCGCCCACCGACAGGCGGATATAGTCGCCCAGACGGATGCGCTCTGCCGCGCGGCAGAGCGTCTCTTCACGCACCAGTGCCGCGCGGATACGCGTCAGCTTGCCCTCATCGATTTCGGGAAATTCAAAGAAGAGGTAGCGGCTTACCGCCAGCTCCAGCACGGCATCGCCCAGAAACTCAAGGCGCTGATAATGCGGCACATGATGATCCCCACCGTAGGAGGGATGCGTCAGTGCCGTTTCCAGCAGGCTTATGTCCTTGAAGTGATGTCCAAGTATTTTTTCAAGCTCAGCCGTATTTTTCATGGTCTTTTCAGCCGATTCTGGATTCGATGTAGCTCACGATGTCGCCCACGGTCTTGATGGAGCCGAGCGCTTCGTCTTCAACGGTCATGTCGTATTCGTTTTCCAGATCCATGATCAGCATCATCAGGTTTGCACTGTCCGCACCCAGATCCTCGACCATTCTGGCATCGGACGTCACCTTGTCCTCGCTCACGGGCAGCTGCATCAGAATCAGTTCCTTAACCTTGTCAAAAACCTTCATTTTATTCTTCCTCCTGTTTTTTGTCTTGTGATGCCTGTTCCAGACCGGACAGGCCCTCCCTGATTTTGCCGACCACGTCACCCTCAAGCATGCGCCGTGCCTGCGCAACGGCATTTTCGATGGCCTCATCGCCCGAGCTGCCGTGCGCCTTCACGACCGCGCCGTTCACGCCCAGCAGCGGGGCACCGCCCACGGCATTGTAGTCCATCTTGCGTGCCACGTTTTTCAGTGCGGGCCTGATCAGCATTGCACCGATCTTGGCGCGAAGCGTTGTCTGCGTAAGTTCGGTCTTGATCATAGAGAAGAGCGCCTTGGCCAGACCCTCGGTGTGCTTGAGGATCAGGTTGCCGTCAAAGCCGTCCGCCACGGCCACGTCGCAGGTGCCTGCGAACAGGTCGCGTGCCTCGAGGTTGCCCACAAAGTTGTAGCTCGTCTGTGCCTGCATCATCGGGTAGACTTCGTGGGTCATGCGATTGCCTTTTTCCGCCTCCGCACCGATGTTGATCAGCCCCACGCGCGGCTTGACCTTACCCATCACCTGCGCCATGTACACCGAACCCATCAGGCCAAACTGTAAAAGATACTTGGCCTGACAATCCACATTGGCGCCCGCATCCAGCAGGAGCAGTTCGCCCTTGGGACCGGGTATGATCGGGGCCAGTGCAGGGCGCTCGATACCGGCGATGCGGCCGAGCCTGAACATACCGCAGGCCAGCACCGCGCCCGTCGATCCGGCGGAAACGACCGCGCCTGCGCGTCCCTCGCGCACGGCGTTCATGGCCACCACCATGGAAGCATCCTTCTTCCTGCGCACCGCCATCATGGGCGCCTCGTCCATTTCGATCACTTCGGTGGCAGGAAGAATCTCAATGCGGGCACGGATGTCCTCGGGCGCATCCTTGATCAGCGCTTCGATGCGATCCTTCGGACCAGCAAGCAGCACATCGATGTCCCCGTATTTCTTCAGGGCCCGAAGTGCACCGTGCACAATCGCGTCCGGTGCATTGTCACCGCCCATGGCATCCAGGGCGATCCTGTATCGGCTCATTTGCATAAGCCTCCTATTTTTGATATTCCGTTTTATTTTAGCAGAAACAGTTTATATTGGCAAGACTTTGTTTGTAATGAATAAACGCAGTGTCAAATGCAAAAAAGATGCGGCTTCCGGAAAGCCGCACCGTTATCATTCCGTCAATGCCCCGGCATGTTCAGATCGCCGCTCAGGCCGTCGCCCGCCATCATCGTCTCGAGCACTTCGATGTCGGTGGCAATGTCGAGCGCATCACTCTTGAAGAGATTCTCCAGCTGCTTTTCAAACGCCGCAATCAGCGTATCGAGCACGCTCTCGATCTTCTTTCGGCTCTCGATGATGCTTTGGCTCTGGTAGCTCTGATCCTCAAGCATATCGTAACTTTTGAGAAGCTTGAGCGTTGTGGGCAGATAGTAATTCATGAACTTGCGCACATCCGCCTCGCGCTCCGGATGCTGCATCACGGCGTGAAAAATATCCGCTGTCAGCACGCCGATGCGGTCGATGCGTGCGGAGACCTTTTCGTCTCTGATCGTCACGTTGAGCCGGTACAGTTCATTGAGCGTCTGCTCCAGTTCATCGGCATAGTTGCGAACGTTTTCTTTGGCCGCCCCGGTCTGTTCTGTCTCAGGCTCTGCCTTTTCGGTCTTGGGCGTTTCCGCCTCGGATTGAACGCCGAAGTCCTTCTTCAGGGACTCCAGAAATTCCGCGGCGACGTCCGCCCAGTTTCTCTCCCTTTGGCCTTCACTCACGGCGATCACGAGACAATCCTGCGAACGGTCAAAGTAAGCCTCGGGGCCGAAATAACCTCGGGAGATCATCCGTTTCAGGTCCGCGCGTATCTGCGTAATACCACGACGATCCACTTTCAGAAACTCGCTCACGGGCACGCGCCCCCGCTGACCGATAACGCCGCAGTAGAGATGAAAGCGGTCCGTCAGCCTTTTTTTCTTATTGCCTTTGCCGAACATCACAAAGCAGGGCACGGACAATGCTATGCTCAGCAACGTTCCGACGGGTCGAAAGCAAAACAGCACGAGTCCGCCGATCAGCCACAGAACACCGTCCTTGCCCCGTCCGGGCAAATTGAAGCGACCGTTATAGGTCCTTGCCATGTTGTCCATCACTCTCCCGCAGGACAAATTATACAGAGAATTGAAAGGATTTTCAAGACTTTTCATTCCAGAATGCGCGCAACTGTCGGTTGAGTGCACTCATGCTGGTGATTTTACGCAGCTTCCAGTGGGTGGGCATGAGTTCCAGATACTTCTCTGCCGCATAGCGTTCATCGATCAGCAGCACCACACCGCGATCCGTCTCGCTGCGGATCACGCGCCCCGCCGCCTGAAGCACACGTCTGAAGCCCGGATAGGTATAGGCCGCGTCCGTGCCGGCTTCAAAACCGTCGTCGAGCATTTCACGCAGCAGTTCCGCCTCCGGGTTTACCATCGGGATGCCCGTGGAGATAATCGCCGCACCGCTGAGCAGATCGTCGGGCAAATCGACGCCCTCGGAAAACACGCCGCCCAGCACAATGAACGCCAGCATGGATTTGTCTCTGCCGCTTCGGAATGCCTTCAGAAAGGCCTCGCGCCCGCCCTCGCCCATGCTGCTCTCCTGGCAGAGTACCTCGTCCTCGGGGTAGCGCATTCTGTAATACGATGCGGCCTGCTTCAGATAGGTGTGCGAGGGAAAGCAGGCCAGATAGTTTCCGGGCCGGGCATGTATCATGGCATGCAATACCCGTGAGACCGGCTCCATGGTGGAGGCGCGATCGCGGAACTTCACGGAAACCGGCAGGCGTGCCACAAAAAGATTTTCTTTGGGAAACGGCGACTCCAGCGTCAGCAGGCGGTTTTTGTCCGTAACGCCCAGTTGAGATGCATAGAAATCAATAGGCTTGAGCGTCGCCGAAAACAGGGCAACGCCGCCGACGCGCCCGTATAAACGCTTCAGGTATTGCTGCGGCGCAAAACACCAGAGCTTGACGGCGATATGATCGTTTTTGCCCTCCGGACGGATGAGCGCACGGTAGCACGCGTCATCAAAGCGTCTTGCCACACGGGCAAACCGGGCGCAGTCCCGCGCCAGCTCCAGCGTAGCCTCGTCCGTCAGATGCAGTGCCTCAACGCGGTCCGCAATCGCCGATGCCGCCTGCATCAGTCCCTCAGGCGGCATGCTCAGCGCATCGTACTCGGCATCCCTGCGCCGAAGCAGCGTTTCCAGCGCATCGAGCGGCGCAGCCAGCGGATCGTTCTCGCCGTAGGTCTCGGCGGCCATAGCGCGGTACTTCCCGACGGCCTCTCCCGAGAGCGAGGCCGAGTACATCTCGCGGGCACGGTCGATCAGGTTGTGCGCCTCGTCGATCAGCAGCCCCGCGCGGCTCTTCTTTTCAAAGTACCGTTTGAGATAGACCTTTGGATCAAAGACGTAGTTGTAATCGCAGATCACCGCGTCCGCCTGTTCCGTCAGATCCAGTGACAGTTCAAATGGACAGATCTCATAGTCCCGCGCCAGGCAGGTGATCTGTTCCGCCCCGAGCGCCGAAATGTGTGCGGCCTCGCGCAGCGCGTCGCGGCGCTTGTCGTAGTAGCCGTCGGCATACGGACAGCCGCGGCAGTCCGCCTTCTCCTGCAGGCATATCTTCTCCTTGGCAGTGATCGTCACGCTGCGCAGCTTCAGCCCCGTCGAGCGCATCAGCGCCAGCGCGTTTTCCGCCGCCACGCGCCCCGTGGTTCGTGCGGTGAGATAGAATACCGATGTGATTTTGCCCCGTCCCAGTGCCTTGAGTGCACCGTAGAGCGAAGCCGCCGTCTTGCCGATGCCCGTTGGGGCCTCGATCATGCACTGTGCGCCCGCCGCCATGGCGCGATAGACCTCCCGCGCCATCTCACGCTGGCCGTCGCGGAATTCGGGATAGGGAAATTTGAGTGTCTGCAATGTGGGTACGGATGCCTTCTGCCATTTCTCCCGCTCGATAAGCAAATCGGCATAGGGTCTGACGTAGGCTTCGAAGCGCCCGGCCAGTTCCTCTGCGGCATATTCCTTTTTAAAGCGTTTTTCGCCTCCGTGCACGCCGACATAGATCAGCCATACGTCCGCGTGCCGTGCGCCGCTTTGGGCACAGAATATGTGGGCATATATCTCGGCCTGTGCCCAGTGCACGGGATAGTCCTCTTTGAGAATTTCATTCGGGTTGAGGCTCGTGGTCTTGATCTCGATCACGCAAAGCGTCTCTCCCGTCAGGCAGGCGGCATCAGCGCGCCCCTGTATCTGCAGTGTCAGGCCGCCGATGCTGTACTCAATCGATGCGGGTGCCTCAATCTGCCATTCGGGTGAAAGGCGATCCTGCACGACGCGATGCCCCTCGCGCCCCTCTCTGAAATGTCTGGCGAGTGCGGCATTGTAGGCCAAGCTGCCCGACAGACAGGCCGTTTCGGCGATTGTCCGGACGCTGACGCGATATTTTTCTTCCATGCCGCCCACACTCCTTCGGGAAGACTTGACAGCCGCCGTCATCGGTGATAAAGTAAAATCAAGTATACTATAGTATATCCGATTATTCCATTTTTAGCAAGCAGGAGGAAAATATAATGACGCTCTATCCGCTCTTGATGGCCCCCGCTTTCCGCCACGGTACACAGACGCCCTGGGGTGGCGATGCACTGCGCGATATGCTTTTGAAGGATGCACCCGACCAATGCGGCGAAAGCCTCGAAGTCTGCGCCGAAGAAGGGCTGCAGAGCATGGTGCGGGGCGGCGTGCTTGCCGGTCAGAGCTTCGATCGCATCGTCGAGCGCGGCGGCCGTGAACTGACAGGGCTGGATGATGGTATTTTTCCGCTGACTGTCAAACTGGTGGATGCAAAGCTTGCGCAGAGCGAGACCGATACGCAGGCCACAGCCCGGATGATACTCAACTGCGCCCCCGATGTGAATCCGAATGTGCGCCCCGGCGACGTGTATTACATGCCCGCAGGCAACGGGCATGCGCTGGGCGCGGGCATACTCGCCTACGAGGTGCAGTCCATGGATTCCGCTCCCGTGCAGACGCATGAGGGCAGGATCTACGGCACGACGAGCCTGTGCAAGGGCGGCAGCCGCACCTACTACGTCTGCGACAGCCGCTTTGAGATGTGCAGGCTGAACATTTCCGGCAATATGCCGCTGAGCAACGGACGGATGCACATTGTAACGCCGCTCGCCCCCTGCCGCATCACATGGGCGGATGAAGAGATGGACATCACGCCCTTTGACACGGTTGTGATTCCCGCCGCGCTCGATAACGTATCGATCGAAGCTGAGGACGGCAACGGCAAGGCCATCATGGTCTCCGTCTCCGATCAGGCTGCGCTCAGAGAGGAGCTCGGCTACCGCGCGGAAAATGTTGCTGGATTAAATTAATAGCAATACGGCGAGTCATCTGTCCTCCCTTCCGGGAGGGCTTTTTTTGACATCGGGTTTGACATCATTTTATTTATTTCAGACAGCATTTGAGCAGTTTATATGAGTTGGAGTTTACATTAGGAAAGATGGGAGATATAGTGAAAACCCCTGAAAACACGGGGTTTTCAGGGGTTTTGGGGTGGCGTGCCATGCGCGATTCGAACGCGCGGCCTTCAGAGTCGG
>CAVINP010000049.1:0-13382 GCA_963643985.1 bacterium | reverse complement strand
AAATGCAGGCAAAGACGCCGAAAATGCATCGTGGCGAATTTAGAAACACGCTCTAATTCCTGTCTTCCCTTTCGCTTTTCCGGAATGCCCTGGGGGAGCAGCCGTGGTACCTTCGAAACGCCGTGGAGAAGTGCTCCACGGAGGAAAAGCCCGCACGTTCGGCGATCTGCGTGATGCCGAGATCCGTGTTGCGCAGCAGTTCGCGCGTGGCGGCCATCTGCGCGTCCGTGCGCTTCTGCGTGAAGGACTTGCCGTAGTGGCTGAGCAGAAAGCGCTGGGTCTGGCGCGTGCTGAGGCTGAGAAGCTCGGCCAGGTCCGTCAGCCGCAGTTCCTTATAATGGTAGAAAAACGCGTCCTCCACGAGCGGATACAATCGGCTCTCGTCGCCCACCGCGTCCGGCTGCGGCGGCAGGACGTCGGGCATGGCAGCATTCTCGCGGTAGCAGCGGTTGAGCGTCACGATGATCTGCCGCAGCAGTGCCTCGCTCATCTCTTCCATGTCCGCATCCCCGCGCCTGCGCTCCTCAATCAGCGCCATCAGCATATCCCCCAGCCGGTGCGTGTCGGCGCCGATCCAGAAATGCGTATCCCGAAAGGTGGACAGCACGCTGTGCCTCTCCTGCTTTGTGCGCACCGTACGACAGTTCAGAAACAGGCATCTCTCGATCACCGGATCATTTTCATCGGAAAACTGCGCGTGCAGCACGTTCGGCCCCGTGACGTAGATCTGCCCCGGCTCGACCGCATAGGCGCTGTCGCCGATGAGCACGCGTCCGTGTCCTGAAGACGTATAGTGTATCTCATAGCTGCTGTTGGAGTGCCGATGCGCCGCAATGATGAGAGAGAGCCGTTCGATGCGCACGTGCGTCGGCGATATCATGAGATTATCCATTTCAAAGCTGCGCTTGAGATCGTATGTCTCCATTTTTTGTCCCCTCCGATCATATATTATCAGAAAAGCCGGGAAAATGCAAGAAATCTGCGCGAATGCGACATCGAAAGTTAAAATTGGTCGTTTTAAACGCTAAAACCAGCTGCACGTTTATGTTATACTGTGATTAAGGAGGGATACCCCATGAACAAGAAGATGTTAGGTGCAATTCTGCCCGGCAACAGCACGGTCATGCTCAAGGAATTTGACATTCCCAAGCCGGGTCACGGTCAGGTACTGGTCAAGACGAAGGCTTCCACCATCTGCGGTTCGGACATTCGCTGCATTTACCGTGCACACGTCGGCAAGGGCCCCGAAGGCTATCAGCCCGGCATGGTTGCGGGCCACGAGCCTTGCGGCATCATCGTGGAAGAGGGCGAGGGTCTCAAGCGCTTCAAGAAGGGCGACCGCGTCATCGTGTATCACATTTCCGGTTGCGGCGTTTGCTACGACTGCCGCCGCGGCTATTACATCTCCTGCAAAAGTCCCCTGCGTGCGGCCTACGGCTGGCAGCGCAACGGCGGCATGTCTCCCTATATGCTCTGCGACGAAAAGGATCTGATCGCACTGCCGGATGAGCTCTCCTACGAGGACGGCGCTCAGGTGGCCTGCGGCTTCGGCACCTGCTACGAGGCGCTGATGAAGATCGGCATCTCCGGCAACGATCGCGTGCTGGTCACGGGTCTCGGCCCGGTGGGTCTGGCCACGCTGATGCTGGCCAAGGCCATGGGCTGTGACACGACCATCGGCTGCGATGTCAACGAAGATCGCATGAAGCTGGCCAAGGATCTCGGTCTTGCCGACTACACCTTCAATTCCATGGATCCCGAGGCCTGCCAGGCCAAAATCATGGAGGTCACGAACGGCTACGGCTGCGAGCGTGCCATCGACTGCTCGGCCAACAATTCCGCCCGCGCCATGGCGATCCGCTGCACGCGTGAGTGGGGCAAGATGGCCATGGTCGGCGAAGGCAACGACGTCACCTTCAACCCCTCTCCGGACATCATGCACGGTCAGAAGACCATCTACGGCTCCTGGGTCACCTCTCTGTGGCGCATGGAGGAACTGGTGGAGCACCTGGTGCGCTGGGGCATCCATCCCGACAAGCTCATCACGCACCGCTTCCCGCTGGAAAAGGCCGACGAAGCCTACGCACTGATGGCATCCGGCAAGTGCGGCAAAATCGCCATCACCTACGACGACTGACGTGTAACATAATCCTTATAAGGCTGCCCTCACATGCTGAGGGCGGCTTTTTCTCTCCCTCACATTATCCCGAGGACGACAACGACCCGGCATTGCCCTCGCCTGTTGAAAAAAAGGATCATCTCAGAAAGTTGAGAAGGCCGAAAAATCGCCCCGCAAAACCCCGAAAGCAGGGTTTCGCGGAGCGATCGTTTATTATACCTGAAGCAGGCGGTCAAAGGCGACATCGGCGGCAGCCAGAACGCTGATGCCGGGCACCGAGGCGCAGGGATACACGGATATGGGCATGTCGTTTATCCGCAGGCAGCGGCGGCTCACGCACTGCCTGATGAGCGATATGATACGTTCCGAGTCGTAGAGCAGGTCGCCCGCCAGCAGCACCGTATCGATGCGGATCAGGTTGGTCAGGTTCACGATGGCGGTGCCGAGGTATTCGGCCTCCTGCTCCATCAGGTGAAGGGCCTGCGGGTTGTCCGGGGACGCATCCACCACCTCACGCCACGTCTGAAAGGGCGTTCCCCTGAGCAGCTTCGGTATAGCGGCGTATTCCTCCAGGCAGCCGATATTGCCGCAGTCGCAGCGCCTGCCGTCGAAGCGGATGCTGGTATGCCCCAGCTCGCTGGTGAAATAGCCAATGCCTCTGAGCACCTTGCCCTTGGAAATGACGCCCGAACCGACGCCGCTGTCCACCAGCAGCAGAAGAAAATTGTCGCTGCCCCTGACCTCCGGTCGACCGCAGTGGTAGGACGCCAGACAGGTGGCGTTGTTGGCCAGAAAGGTCGGCAGTCCGGTGGCTTCCCGCAGCAGCGGGCCGATCGCCACCCTGTGCCACAGGTCAAAGCGCGGCGGATTGAGTATGCGGCCGCCCTCGCCATCCAACGGGCCTGGCGCGGATATGCCGATGCCCATCAGCCTGTCGCGCGGAACGTCCCGAGAGCTGGAGAGCTGCTCTACCGCACGGCACAGCGGCGCCAACTTGTCACCCTCGTGCGTCATGTGTACTTCGATGCAGGAGAGAATATTGTTGCCCGCGTCCACCAGGGCGGCGCTGCAACCGTCGCGGTTGAGATGAATGCCGATGACGTACATGGCGTCCGGGCACAGTTGCAGCGGTGTGGATGTCCGGCCGCGGGGGTTGGCCACCGGCGACATCTCCCGCACCTGCCCGCTCGACAGCAGTTCCGCCGCGATCAGCGATGTGGCGGCGCGCGTCAGTCCCGTGCGCCTGGCGATCTGTGCGCGCGACAAGGGCTGCTGGCGCAGCAGGCGCAGCACCAGCTTTCGGTTGTATTCTTTGATGTAATCGGCGTTTCTGGCCACTATGCTCATGATCCAATGCCCTCTTTTGCCGTCTCTGCACTTTCTCCCGAAGGATGGGAACACCGACCCTTCGTGGAAAGCAAGGCCATATCTCCCCCCGAAAGGCGAAATACTGAGGAGTTTGACGTTCCCGGCCCTCAATTTCCCGTGAAAATCTTTTTTGTCTTTATACGTCTATTATACAGTGTATCTGACGCTTTTGCCAGAAAAAGCAGCAAAAAGTTTACAGCTTTTTCGACGCATTATTTGTTAATCGGATTGACAAATGCAAATGTCCTGGTATAATGATAGACAGTAGAGAAGCATGTGGGAGGGATAGCTATGGAGCTTCGTGTGTTTCAGCGGGGCTTTAACTTTTCGCAGGACGGGCCCGGCAACCGTCTGGTCTATCACCTGCAGGGCTGTAACCTGCGCTGCCCCTGGTGTTCCAATCCGGAAGGACTGAGCATGAGCGGCGGCAAGGTCGTCACGCCCGAAGAGTTGGCCGAGGAAGCCATCCGAAGCAAGCTGATGTTCTTCGAGGGCGGCGGCGTAACGCTGACCGGTGGTGAGGTAACGCTGCAATGGCAGCCTGTTTTAAAGCTGCTGGAGCTGCTGAAGGCGGCGGGCATCAACACCTGCATCGAAACCAACGGCACGTCCGCGCATCTGCCGGAGTTTTTCCCGGTGCTGGATCTTCTGATCATGGATCTCAAGCATCACGACTCGGCAAAGCATAAGGCCGTGGCCGGTTTGGGGCTGGAACACACCCTGACCAACCTCTCCGCGGCGCTGCATGCAAACCAACCGCTGGCGCTGCGCATACCGCTGATCGGCGGCTTTAACGCCACACCTGCCGACGCCGAACAGTTCGCCGCGCTGCTGACAAAGCTCGGCGCGCAGGGGCACTGCACCGTGGAGCTGCTGCTGTATCACGAGTACGGCCGCAGCAAGTATGAGAAGCTGAACATGCCCTACACCATGGGTCCCGAGGCACACGTATCCAACGAGACGCGACTGGAAATGGAGCGTATCCTTCGCGAGGCGGGACTGAACGTCATCCGCACCTGATATAAGCGCACAAACTCTGAGATAAAAGACCGACAGAAAGAAAGGGAGCGAGTATCTATGCAACTGTATGAGCTTCTGACCCCGCAGACCGTATCCGAGAAGGCCACGAACCTGTTCAAGGAAGAGCGGAGCAGCCACAAAATCCTTAACGGCTGGTTTTTGACCCGGGAAATCGCCGCCCGCGTGGACGCGCAGACAAGTGAGACCGATCCGGAGCTGCGCACTGCTGCGGAGATCGCCGCGATTGTCCGGGAACTGCCGCTGGAGATCAGCGATCATGCCCTGCTGGCCGGCACGCAGCGCGACGCCTTCGCGGCCAGCTACGCGCTGATCAACCCTGCTTTCCAGGTGGAAACCTTCCGCGGCTACTGTGACCCGCTGGAGGTGTACGACTACGCCACGCCCACCGAGGAAATCCCCGCCGAGCGCATCGCCGCCATGCGTGAAGTCGCTGCGAAGACACCCTGCGTCAAGACGCTGAGCAAGGTCTACGCCGACAACAGTGAATATACCGACGAAGTTGCCTTCTTTATCGAGCAGGTGACCGGCCATCTGATCCCGGACTTCCGCCCGGCGCTGAAGGACGGCGTGTCCGCGCGCATCGCCGCCATCGACCGTCGTCTGGCTCAGGACGATACCCTGCTGCCCCGCCAGCGCAACAACCTCAACGCCATGCGTCAGACGCTGCAGTGCGCCGTCGTGCTGGCCCACCGCTACGCCGACATGGCACATGAGCAGGCCGAAACCGCGTCGCCCGAGCGCAAGCGCGAGCTGGAACTGATGGAAAACAACCTGCGCCGCGTGCCGGAGTTCGGTGCCCAAAGCCTGATGGAAGCCATGCAGTCCTATCTGATTTTGTGGCAGGTCATGTGTCTGGAGCAGGCGCCCAACCCCTTTGCCTTCTCCGTGGGCAACGCGGACCGCATCTTCGAGCCGTATCGCGCCATGTCCGGCTGCTCTCGCGAGGAAGCGGCGGCTCTGTTCAAGCATTTCCTGGTATTCTTCAACGTCGGCGAGCGCTCCTGGGCCATCTCCCAGAACGTGCTGCTCAGCGGCCGCGACAATGCCGGCAATGATCTGACCAACCCCATGACCTACGCTATTTTGGACGCGTACTACGACATGAATCTGCCCCAGCCCATACTGTCGGTGAAGCTGCACCGCAATACGCCCGAGCAGCTGTATCGTGAAATGGGCCGCTTCTGGTTCTCCCCCGGCTGCCTGACCCCGTCCGTCTTCAACGATGACAGCCTCTTTGAGACGCTGCGCGAGCACGGCACTGCCGAGGAAGACCTGCCGGATTACTCCGTGGCCGGCTGCCAGGAGCCGCTCATCATGGGCAAGGACAACGGCAATACCACCAACAGCTGGCTGAACATGGGCAAGATCCTCGAGCTGACGCTCACCGGCGGCGTGTCCACCATCACCGGCAAGCCCATCGGCCCGCAGTCCAAGCGCGAGCCCATCGACATTCTGCGCAACATCCGCAGCCTGTTCTATGAAAATGTCGAGTGGTTCGCCGAGAAGATGGCACAGGCTGCCAACGGTGCCTCCAAGGCGGTATCTCTGATGCCCGTGCCCTTCCTGAGCAGCTTTATGGGCGGCGTGGACAGCGGCTGGGACCTGCGCGACACCGAGCATCAGGGCACGGTCTACAATGGCAGCGGCTGCCTGATTCACGGCCTGTCCGTGGTCGCGGATTCCTTCGTGGCCATCGACTCTCTGCTGCGCGACCGCCCGCAGGACGCCGCGGCGCTGATCGAAGGCTGCCGCACCGACTTCAAGGACAACCCCGAGCTGCGTGAGTATCTGAAGTCCTGCCCGAAGTTCGGCAACAACCTGCCCGTGCCGGACGCCGAAGCCGCCGAGGTGGTCAACCGCGTTTCCGATATCGTGCGCAGCCAAAAGAACTATCTGGGCAATCATTTCCGTCCCGACTGGAGCTCGCCCTCCACGCATCTGCTCTACGGCTACTGGGTCGGCGCGACGCCCGACGGCCGCGGCAGCCGCGAAATGCTGGGCTATGGCATCGACCCGCTCTTCAGCACCGCCAATTCCGGTCTGGGTCTGCGTACGCTCTCTACCATGGCGCTGCCTTTTGAGCAGATGGAAGGCGGCTGTGCTTCCCACTTCGGCATCGATCCCAAGTACTTCAATGCCGAGAGCTACGAGGATCGCGGCGTTCAGTTCCGCGACCGCGTGCTGCGCCCCCTGTTCTTCCATCCGGACAACCCCCGCAGGGCGCCGTTCTACCTGTATGTGAACGTCACCACCGCCGAAACCCTGCGCAAGGTGCTTGCCAACCCGAAGAAGTACGCGCCCAACGGCGTATACATCATGCGCATCCACGGCACGTTCGTGAACTTCCTCGACCTCTCTCCCGCCATACAGCAGGATATTATCACCCGTCTGGATCCCGGTTCCACATTCTGCTGATATAAAGACGCATCGCTGCTTTTGAACCGGCAAGCCCGGTGACGGACCAATCGAAGATTGAGACGCGTCGCCGGGCTTGGTCTGCCCTGAAGGGATCCGTTGCGCCGCTCCTTGTTCGGCGGCGCGTCTGCTTTCGGGTGTCCGCGGCAAAGGGGTACTCATTTAAATTAATAGCAATATTACGACTTTTGATAGAACAATATTCTCATCGGACCGAGTTTCTGTTGACAAACCGCAAACCCGGTGTTATCTTATATATAAAGGTATGTAATACAATACGTCTGCAATGGCACGGCAAAATTGTCCGTGCTGACAAAATTTCGAAAGAGGTAAGCGCATGGGAGAAGTCATTTTAACGATGAAGGGCATCGACAAGTCCTTCCCCGGCGTGCATGCTCTGGATCACGTCGATCTTGAGCTGCGCAAGGGCGAGGTGCATGCCCTGATGGGTGAAAACGGTGCCGGCAAATCCACGCTGATGAAGGTGCTCACGGGCATTTATACCAAGGATTCCGGAACGATCACCTACGAAGGCCGCGAAGTGCAGTTCAACAACCCCAAGGAGGCTCAGGAAGCCGGTATCGTCATCGTGCATCAGGAGCTGAACATGATGAACCACCTCACGGTTGCTCAGAACATATTCATCGGCCGCGAATTCATGAAGGGCGGTCTCATCGACGACGCCAGGATGAATGCCGAGTCCGCAAAGCTGTTTGACCAGCTGGGCATCAAGATCGACCCCAAGGAAAAGATGGGCAACCTCACCGTCGGTAAGCAGCAGATGTGCGAAATTGCCAAGGCCATATCGCACAAGGCGAAGATCATCATATTCGACGAGCCTTCCGCGGCGCTGACCGAAGCGGAGATCGATGAGCTGTTCAAGATCATCCGCGACCTGCGCAACCGGCAGCTGGGCATCATCTACATCTCCCACCGCATGGACGAAATCAAGGTCATCACCGATCGCGTCACCGTCATGCGCGACGGCGGCTATGTCGGCACGCTGATCACCGAGGATTGCACCAAGGACGACATCATCAACATGATGGTCGGCCGCGTCATATACGAAGAGCCCAAGACGCACAGTGCCGTGGCCCCCGACGCTCCGGTCGTGCTGAAGGTTGAGCATCTCAATGCCGGCAAGATGGTACAGGATGTCAGCTTCGAGCTGCGCAAGGGCGAGATACTGGGCTTCTCCGGTCTGATGGGTGCGGGGCGCACCGAGACGGCCCGCGCGCTCTTCGGCGCGGATCCCAAGGAGAGCGGCGACGTGTACATCAACGGCAAGAAGGTCGACATCAAGTCCCCCAAGGACGCGGTCGCGCTGGGCATCGGCTATCTCTCCGAGGACAGAAAGCGCTACGGCATCGTTGTGGACAAGAGCGTTGCCGAAAACTCCACGATGGCATCCCTGAAGAACTTCGTCAAGGGCATTTTTATCAATAAGAAAGAAGAGGCCAAGGCGACCAACCGCTTTGTCGAACGCCTCAACACCAAGACGCCCGGCATCGACCAGCTGGTCGTCAATCTGTCCGGCGGCAACCAGCAGAAGGTCGTTCTGGCCAAGTGGCTGGTGAGAAACTGCGACATACTGATCTTCGATGAGCCGACCCGCGGCATCGACGTCGGCGCGAAGAGCGAAATCTATCACCTGATGAATGAGCTGGCCGCTCAGGGCAAGTCCATCATCATGATTTCCTCTGAAATGCCGGAAGTGCTGCGCATGAGCGATCGCATCGTGGTCATGTGTGAAGGCAAGAAGACGGCCGAGATCGACATCGCCGATGCCACTCAGGAAGGCATCATGCATGCCGCGACATTGCGCTGACAGGAGGAGAAAGCATGGAAAGCTTTAAGAATTTACCGATCGTAAAGAAACTGGGGTTCAACCGCATCGTGCTGGTTGTCATCATGCTCGTGCTTTACGCCCTGTTCTCCGTCATCAGCGGTCGTGCACTGGATATCAACAACGTACTCAACACGGTTGACTTCATGGGCTTTCTGGCCCTGGGCGTCACCTTCGTCATCGCAACGGGCGGCATTGACTTCTCCATGGGCCCGGTCATGTTCTGCGCAGGTCTGGTCGGCGGACAGCTGCTCAAGGTCGAGCATTGGCCGCTGGGCGTCTGCCTGCTGGTGGCCATCGCCGTGGGTCTGGCCTTCGGCATCGCCAACGGCATCATGGTCGCCTACATGAAGCTCCCCTCCTTCATCTCCTCCATGGCCTCGATGCGTATCGCCAAGGGTATCGGCCTGCTGGCGACGAAGTCTGCGGGCGTCTCCTGGCCCTCGAGCGGTCAGGAAAATGACTGGTACCGCAATTTTGTTTCCTGCAACGGCTTCCCGGTCGGCCTGGTCATACTGCTCGTCACGGCCGTCATCTGCGCCATCATACTCAATAAGACGCGCATCGGCCGTTATATTCTCTGCATCGGTTCCAACCGCGAGGCGGTTCGCCTCTCCGGCGTAGACACGCGCAAGTGGGAAGCCCTCGCATACGTCTTCTGCGGCCTGCTCGCAGGCGTGGCCTCCATCATGTACGCGGGTGCCATCACGCAGTTCGCGGCCGGTCAGGGCGACGTGTTCAACAACAACGCCATCGCGGCCTGCGTCATGGGCGGCACGTCCATGGCGGGCGGCACAGCCTCCATTGCCGGCAGCATCATCGGTATCTGCATCATCTCCATGCTGCGCGTGGGCATCACGGCCATCAAGTTCAGCCCCGACTGGCAGTACATCATTACCGGCTGCATCGTGGCGCTGTGCGTGTTCGCCGACATCCGCAGCCGCGCCCGCAAGCGGTAATCACCCAAGGAACAGGAGGACAGAAAATGCAAACATTAGATAAGCACGGCAGAGTCCGCAAGTTTGATCTTCAGCGAATCGTTGTTCTGGGTGTTGCTGTTCTGCTTGCCGCATTCTTCAGCATCGCCAGCAAGGAATTCCGCCAGTATACGACCATCGTAACCCTCTTTGACTCCTTCTACTATTTCGCCTTCATGGCCATCGGCGTTACTTTCTGCCTGATCTCCGGCGGCAATGACCTCTCCATTGGTACCGGCATGGTCTGCTACGCCATGATCGGTGGCATGCTCATCAAGGACTTCGGCTGCCCGACCTGGGTCGGCATCGCCGTTGCTCTGGTGCTGGGGCTGATCTTCGGCGTACTCAACGGCGTGCTGGTGGCCATCATGAACCTGCCGCCCTTCATCGCCACACTGTGCACCATGCTCATTACGCGTGGTCTCAGCTCCGTCGCCTGCGGCGGCGCATCCATCGCCTGGCCGTCCCGCGGCACGGACAACGGCTGGTTCCGTTCGATCTTCAAGCTCATGCTGCCCAATGCGGCCGGCAAAAAGACACCGATTCCAATCGGCCTGCTGGTTGTGCTGGTTGCCGTGATCATCATGACGATCATTCTGAAGAAGACCCGCGTGGGCCGCTACATCATCGCCATCGGTTCCAATAAGGAAGCCGCTCGCCTCTCGGGCGTGAACGTCGTGAAGTACCAGATGCTCGCCTACATCATCTCCGGCCTGTTTGCCGGCATCGCGGGCATTGCCTACGCCAGCAGCAACTCCTCTTCCATCACCGCCACGTCCGGCCTGGGTCTGGAACTGGATGCCGTCGGCGGCGCGATCATCGGCGGCACGTCCATGACCGGCGGCTCCGGCAGCATAATCGGTTCCATGGTCGGCGTCATGATACTGGCGCTGCTGAAGAACGGCCTGCCCAAGATCGGCCTCAACGGCGACTGGCAGCACGTCATCACCGGCATTATACTGATCGCCGCCATCTGGTTTGACGTAATCAAGAACCGCAAGAAGGTCTGAAGATCGCCGGAATAAATTTCACGTTTCCGGTTCATAAAACGCAGTTGACGTTTTCATTGATTTGGTGTATAATGCTAGCTGTAACGTAATGGGCATTGCCGCATCTGTTTTGCGGTGAGCATAAATTTTAAGGAGGATATCTCAATGAAAAAGATCCTGGCTCTCGTTATCGCAGTGCTGATGGTTGTCAGCATGACCGCCGCTTTCGCCGAAGGCGAGCACATCGAAATCGTCTCCAAGGGCTTCCAGCATGAGTACTGGCAGGCCGTAAAGAAGGGCGCAGAAGCCAAGGCCGAAGAACTGGGCGTTACCGTAAACTTCGTCGGCCCCGCCAGCGAGTCCGCTTACGACGAGCAGCTCGAGCAGCTCAATGCCGCCATCGCAGCTGAGCCGGATGCCATCGGTCTGGCCGCTCTGTCCACCGAGACCTGCCTGGACGCCATCGCTGATGCCCAGGGCAAGAACATCCCGATCATCGGCTTCGACTCCGGCGTTCCCGGTGCTCCCGAAGGCGCTATCCTGGCCAATGCCGCTACCGACAACTACAATGCCGGCGCACTGGCTGCAGAGAAGGTCTATGAGGCCATCAAGGATCGCATCGACGCCGCAGAAGGCACCGTCCGCATCGGCGTGTCCGCTCAGGACAACGTTTCCGAGTCCGTGACTCTGCGCGGCCTGGGCTTCATCGACAAGATGGCTGAGCTGTGCGGCTCCGTCAAGCTGGAAGGCGACACCTACTATTGCGAGCATGCCAACTGCGAGTCCGCTGACGACGCAAAGGTCATCATCGAGACCCTGGTTCCCGCTCAGGTTACTTCCGAGCTGTCCATGATCGACTGCAACACCCTGCTGACCAAGGAAGACACCATCGCCATCTACGGCTCCAACCAGCACTCTGCTGAGGCCATCATCTCCGCCAACGAAAACCTGCAGGTTTGCGGCACCGGCGAAGGCGACATCATCGCTGCTGGCTTTGACTCCGGCGCTGTCATCAAGGGCGCAGTTGCTGAGGGCGTCATGCTGGGTGCCATCACCCAGGCTCCCTTCGCAATGGGCGAAGCCGTGATCACGCTGTGCGTTGCTGCTGCCAACGGCGAGACCGTCGAAGACGTTGACACCGGCTGCCAGTGGTACACCGCAGAGAACATGAACGACGAAGACATCGCCGTCAACCTCTACGACTAATCCGATTCAATATTTAAACGGAACGCCTGCGTCAAAAGCGCAGGCGTTCTTCAAAATTTATAAGGAGTTATCTGCCATGATTGATCCGAAACTGGTTCCGCAGGTCACGCTGGTCGATGGCACGTCCGTCCCCGCCGTGGGCATCGGCACGTTTGCTTCCGACAACTACACCGCCGATGTCGTGAGTGCGGCCGTGGAGGGCGCCATCCGCAGTGGCTACCGCTTCATCGACTGCGCGAGCGTCTACGGCAACGAAAACGAAATTGGCCGCGTGTTTGCGAAGCTCTTTGACGAGGGCGTTGTGACGCGCGATGAGATGTTCATCACCTCCAAGGTCTGGAATAACATGCACGGCAGGGGCGACGTGCTTCTCTCCTGCGCACAGACGCTCAAGGACCTGCAACTGGACTGTCTGGATATCTACTTCATGCACTGGCCCTTCCCCAACTACCATGCCCGCGGCTGCAGCGGCGACAGCCGCAACCCCGACTCCAAGCCCTTCAGCGCGGATCGCTTCATGGCCACCTGGCAGCAGATGGAGCGCTTGGTGGACATGGGTCTGGTAAAACGCCTGGGCATGTCCAACATGACGATTCCCAAGCTCGAGCTCGTGCTGCCGCTGTGCCGCATCAAGCCCGCGATGATCGAAATGGAGCTGCATCCCAGCTTCCAGCAGCAGGAACTGTATGACTATTGCATGCAGCACGGCATACAGGTGATCGGCTTCTGCCCGCTCGGCTCGCCCAAGCGCCCCGAGCGCGACCGTACGCCCGAGGACGTGGCCGACATGGAAATGCCCGAGGTCGTCGATATCGCCAAGGCGCACGGCATTCATCCCGCAGCCGTCTGCCTGAAGTGGGCGGTACAGCGTGGCGAGGTCGTCATTCCCTTCTCCGTGAGGGAGAAAAACTATGTCTCCAACCTCGCCTGCGTCACCTCCGACCCGCTCAGCGACGAAGAGATGAAGATCATGTCAACGCTCGATCGCAACTGCCGCCTGGTCAAGGGTCAGGTCTTCCTCTGGCCCGGTGCCACCCATTGGGAGGATCTCTGGGATCCGGACGGAAAAATCAAACAGTAAAAACAAAGAGGCTCGGCCGTGCGGCCGAGCCTCTTTTTCGCGAAGAAAAAAGGCTCTTCACGTTTTTCTGGGGGGTGGGGCTACCAACCCCTCAGTCAGCTTCGCTGCCAGCTCCCCTTTCAGGGGAGCCAGGGCCTTGCCTCCCCTGAAAGGGGAGGGGGACCGCGTGAGCGGTGGTGGGGTTGGTCAATCCCCCAGGTTTCCGTGAAGAACCAAAAAAAGGGGGCTGCGGAAGAACGCTATGTTCTTCCGCAGCCCCTTTACGTTGGTAATCAGTCCAGCAGCGCCAGCTGCACCGACATATACAGCTCTTCATAGCTGCCCGTCAGGTTGCCGTCCT
>CAVINP010000048.1:0-13606 GCA_963643985.1 bacterium | reverse complement strand
AATGCAGGCAAAGACGCCGAAAATGCATCGTGGCGAATTTAGAAACACGCTCTAAACCTACCACCGCTCACGCGGTCCCCCTCCCCTTTCAGGGGAGGCAAGGTCTTTGGCTCCTCTGAAAGGGGAGCTGCCGGGCGAATGCGAAGCTGATGGGATAGCAGCCTCGTCCCCCAAGAAGACGTGAAGGACCAAAATTACTGCACAATAATTTCGATCGGCGTGCGCGTGGCGGAGACGGTCTCGCTGCCGCTGCAGATCGTGGCGGTGACCACGGCCTCGTAGCTGCCGGCCTCAAGTGCGCGGTTGAACGTCAGCTCCGTCAGGCTCTCGCCCGGCTTGAGCGCGGCGGAGCGGAACAGTTCCTCATCGCCGAGCGTCAGTGTGATGATGACATCGTTGCCGCTGATGGAGTTGTTGGTGTAGCTCCAGGATGCATGCGTATCGCCCGCAGCTGCGGTGATCTCGCCGCCCAGGGTGGTGGCGCTGTAGGCCTCGCCGTCACTCAGATCACGGCTGAGCATGTACACGCGCAGCTGCGCCTCGTACTTCTCCAGCAGGGCCTGAGCCTCGGCCAGCAGGGCATTGAGCTCGTCAACGCGGGCCTGCTCGGTCTCGATCTGGGCACTCAGCTCCGCAATGCGGGCATCGGCATCGTCGGAAGCCGTCTGATGCTCGGTCTGCAGTGCGTCCAGCTCAGTCTGCAGGCTTGCGATGGTGGCGTTGCTCTCCTCAATCTGCGCATTGAGATCATCGATGACCGCCTGCGTATCGTCCACGGATTGCTCAAGTTCGTCGGCATCGCCCGTGTCGCCCATCAGCACGAGCAGACCGTTCCTGATCGCGCTCAATTCGGTATGCTTTTCTTCGGCGCTCAGCGTGTCGTCGGAAGTGATGCGTTTGATCTCATCCTGCACCTCGCCCACGGTCATGCCGCTCAGATCGCGCGTCTCGTCGGTCTCTGCTTCGATGCCCAGCGCATCGATTTCGGTCTGCACCAGCCCGATGGTCTGCGTGATCGTGTCCGCATTCAGGTTCAGCTGTGCCTGTACCTCGGCCAGCTTTTCCTGAGCCGCGGTCAGTTCGGTCTGCACTTCGCCCAGCTGACCCTCAAGCTCGGCATTGCTCGCCTCTGCCGCACTGAGCTGCGTCTGCGCTTCGGTCAGCTGCGTCTGTGCTTCGGTCAGTTCGCCCTGCACGTCTGCCAGCTGCGTCTCAAGTGCCGCGCCGTTCGTTTGCGCGTCGGTGAGCTGCGTCTGTGTGTCCGCAAGCTCGGTCTGCGCGTCGGTCAGCTGCGTCTGCGTATCGGTAAGCTCGGCCTGTACGTCGGTGAGCTGTCCTTCAAGCTCCGTGACCTGCGCCTGTGCGCCTTCGTATTCGGTGCTCAGCTGATCGTATTGCTCGCTTTGGGTCTCCAGCTGCGTGCTGAGCGTTGCCACCGACTCGCGCGAACCCGTCAGCTGACCGGTCACCACGATTATCCCTGCAATCGCCGCCACGAGCAGCACCAGCAGCACAATGAGCCACACCTTGTTTTTGCGATCCATACGATGAGCCTCCTTTAATGTTTCTGAGGACTATTGTATCACAAAATTAACCGAATGACCAGCCCCCTGAGACAAAAATTATGGAGCAGGTTCGCAATGACTGATGATTAGGGTAATACTATTCGGCAAGATACTTTCTGCAAAAGTCAGCAAGGCCGGGAATGTCTTCGACCGCCGTTTCCCAAACAAGTTCAAAATCAACCACACCGTAGTGATGCGCATAGGTATCACGCGTTTTGGCAATCAGGCTCCAGGGAATCTGCTGATGTGAATCCGTAAAGGCCGTTGACAACTGCTTGCAAAGCTCGCCTAATTGCAAAATACACATGGCGATTGCATTCTGGTGAATGTGCGAGGCAAGAAATCTGTCTTTATCGTACCGGATTGATTCCAGAGTTTCCTCGATCTGATCGCAGTAGCGCAGCATATGCCCGATGCAATTTCTATCGCGAATATTTGAATCAACCCTGGGCATAAATCAATACCTCTTCCTGATGAATGTCGTTGAGAAACTCCGGAGAGAGCATCTGCGTTGTCAGCAGATCCAAATCCTTCTTAAAACCGTTTTCGAGTGCAATCTGCATACCTGACAGCTGAAACAGAGAACGGAGCCGGCCTTTGTCGATGCGAAAATCAAGATCGCTGTTTGAAGTGGCTTCCCCGCGTGCATAGGACCCGAACAGATACATCGCTGCAATGCCGTATTGCTTGGCAATGGGTGAGGCAATCGCTTTGATTTCGTCGATGGTATAGATTTTATCGTTCATCGCAATGCCTCCCCGACTGATTCCCCGGCCTTATTATAATTGATATCCGTTCTGTAATCAAGTATGGGGCGCGAAATCCATATTTTATGGAATTTGGCGCACTCCCACCACCGTTCTTACGCACCCAAGACCTGCTACGCCGGGCTTGGATCACTATTTCTCCGGTCCCTGATCCCTACTCCCCGGCCACTACTCCGCCGGGGCCTGCGTGGGGGCGGTTGTGGCGGCGGCCTCGATCAGCACGGTCTTTTGCTGCATGCCGATGATCTTCCACGTGCCGTTTTCCTTCACGAGCGTGATGTCATATCGACCGCCCTGCCACGCGGGGATCTCGGAGGAGACCTCGCTGCGGCGGCTGGAGATGACGCTGCCCGTGATGCCTGGCACGCGCTCGGTCACGGTGCAGGTGGCGTAGTTGTCCCACGGCCATGCCCAGAGCTTTTCGACGGTCAGCTCATAGTCGAAGTCGGTGATGTTGTAGTCGTCATAGACGCTGCTGCCGTCAAACGCGCCCTCCAGCGCCGGATCGGTGCTCAGAAAGTCGGCGTGAAAATAGAAGTTCAGGTTCTCCGCGTCCTCCTGCGTCAGTATCACGTCCGCGCGGCGCTCCAGGCCGTCCGTCAGTATCACGTAGATATTGGCGGTGTTCAAGCCCATGTAGAAGCCGCAGACCAGCATGCCGAATATGATGCAGACCAGTATCAGCCTGGTTGCGATGAACCAGACCAGCCTTCTCAGATAGACCACCTTTTTATATCCCCTTCATATGTATTACTCTTCGAGTATGTCGCGCAGCTGCTGTATCATCTGCTCATCCGTCAGGCGGAACTTGAAGACCACGCGGCGGGAGGCTTCCTTGTCCTCCGTGCCGTCCGCGCTGAATATTCGGTCGGAATAGCTGCGCCCGTTGACCGTGACCACCGGCCGCAGCTCGTTTTTGACGTCTGCGGAGATCGCCCGGCATTCCGTGCCCAGCACGTAGCTTGCCACCGCCAGCGCACGCTGCTGCGACAGCTCCAGATTGTCCAGATAGCCGCCGTCCGAATCCGTATGTCCCTCGATGATGATCTCGGACACATAGCCCTTGTACTCGTCGGAGAAAAGCACGTCCAGATACACCGGCAGGAACCGGTCCACGAATTCTTTGCCGCGCTCGGTCAGCTCATACTTGCCGGATTCGAAGAGCACGTCCGATTCCAGCGCAATGGAACCGTTGGTCGGGTCGACGCTGGCGGAAATGCTGCCCGCCTTCAGCGCCGAGGAGAGCGAGGAAATCAGCCGCGTCTTCAGGCCGACGAGCTGCTCGATCTGCGTCTGCTGCTCTTCCAGCTGCGTCTGCTGCGCATCGATCTGCGCCTGACGGGCATCGAGTTCTTCCTGCGCCGCATCGAGCGCAGTCTGCGTCTCCTGCAGGGAAGCTTCCTTTTCGTCCACCTCGCTCTGCTTTGCGCTGAGCTGATCCTGCGCGTTCTGCAGTTCGGTCTGGGCCGTCTGCAGCTCGGTTTCCTTGGTCGCAAGGTCGCTCTGGGCCGCGGTCAGCTGCTCCTCCTGCTCGTCCAATTGCGTCTGCTGTTCGTCCAGCTGCGTCTGCTGGATTTCCAGCTGCGCCTGCTTCTCTTCAAGTATCGCCTGATTGGTTTCGGCCAGGTTGAAATACTGGTAGATGATGTAGAACATCACCAGTATGATGATCATGACCAGCGAGCTCATCAGGTCGGAAAAACTCAGCCAGTGGCTGCCGTCCCCGCCGCGCCTGTGCCCGGAGGACCGGTATCTGCTGTATGACTTCATCGTCCGTCACCTCAGCGCCCGTAGAACTCGTCCACGCCGTGGTTGAGCGCGGCCTGCGCCTGGGACAGTGCGTCCGTCAGGCGGTCGATCTGGTCGAGGAAGCCGTTGGTGGCATCGTCCACGTTGCGCGGCAGCTGCGACAGCGCCGAGCTGATGCTCGAGGCCAGATAGTCCACGCGCTGCGTAAACTGGTTGACATAGTCCTGATACGCATCCAGCGTCAGCTTCAGTTCGTTCGTGATCGCGCCCGTGCAGTCGCGGTGGATGCTCTGCAGGTTCTCGCCCGTGGTGCGCAGCTCCTCGGCGGCCTTCGTCAGGCTCGCGCCCGCGGCGTTGCCGTTCTCCGTCATCTTCTCGGAGAAGCCCTTGAGGGCGGTGAGCATCTGATCGACGCTGTGCGTGATCTCGGCCTGCATGGCGCTGACGCTCTTGAGGTACTCGTCCTGACGGCGGGTGACCAGATCCATCTGCTCGACGCTGTCGGCGACCTTGGCAAAGGCTTCCCTGTTCTTGGCCTGAATGTTTTGCAGGTCGCGGATGTAGGTGCTGTTGTTCTGCACCATTTCACCCGCGATGCGGGATACCTCGCGCATGCCGCGCAGCATGTCGTCCGTATCCTTCACGCCGGAGCGCATGGTCTGCATGGCCTCTTCCTGAAGCGACGCAGCCTCCTCAAGCGTCTTGCCGAACTTCTTGATCTGTCCGTTGAGCGATTCGTCCATGCGGTCCATGAAGCGGTTGACGACCGCATCCAGGAAGCGCATCTGGTCGCGCGTGGTCACGCTGACGAAGGAGCGCAGGCTCTGGTTGAGCGGCTCGACTGCGCGGCCGACGGCCTCGGCAACATTGTCGGAGAGCCGGCCGCCCAGATCCTCGGACATCTGCCTGATCAGCGCCGTCTGTTCCTGCTGGTAGATCGCCACCTGCGTCATGGGATCGACGGAGAGCACGCCCGCATAGCGGCTCATCGCGCCGTAGAAGTCACGGAGCGTGCGCTCGGTCGAGCCCTGCGCGGCGCGGGTGATAAGCGTAAAGGCAAGAGAGCCGATCACGCCGAAGATCGAGGTCATGAAGGCATAGCGCATGCCGGGGATCAGCGTGACGATGGACTGCATCACCGCGCCCGAGTCGTCCATGCTGAAGCCCGAAAGACCCGTGGTCAGGCCGATCAGCGTGCCCAGGAAACCCAGGGAGGTCAGCAGGCCCGGCACTGCATCGGAGAAACTGCCGCGGCCCGGACCGGATATGACGGTTTCTTCATTAATATAGTCCTCAACGTTGGATGCGTTGTGGTACACGCCGTCGGCAAAGAAGAGGTTGTTCAGATATTCGCTCCAGTGGGAGCAGAGCGCACCGTCGCCCAGGAAGTTGTCCTCCTGCCAGGACTGCTTGGCCTGCGCCCCCGCGCGAATGTTGCGTATGGCGCGGCGCAGCAGGTTGCGGTTGTGCAGCACGGGCGCGACACACTTCACCAGAGCAATGACGAATACAAATATGATGATGGCATAGACCAGCATGTCCAGCCAGCTGCCGGACAGGAAATCGAGCACTTGCATGAAAGAAAAGCACCTCCTTCGGGCATATGGATATACATTTATAGTATATCATCCCAAGGGGGCGGAATATGGATATGGGTATGATGAAAAGATGACAAAATAGTTGTCGGGGAATAGGGATTAGAGTGTGTTTCTAAAATGAGACATGTGCAGTTTCGAGTGGATTTGCTTGCAGTTCAAGGCGATTTTCCGCAGGTTTACTGGAGGTAAATCAAGGGAAATCAACGCAGAAATGCAGGCAAAGACGCCGAAAATGCATCGTGGCGAATTTAGAAACACGCTCTAGGGACCGGGGAAACAGTGGTCAGTGAAATTGTGTGGGGTTGCGCAATGTTGTCAAGTTAAAGCCGGCTCCCGATCGCCATTCAACCGATCACCAGCAACTCTATAGGCGTTCGCGTCTGGCCGATCTCGCTGTGGTTGAATGCGCCGTGGCAGTCGCTGCCCGCGGTGATGAGCAGGCCCCGCTGCCTGCACAGTGCGACCAGGCTGCGCGTCACGCCCGCATCGTGGCGCGGATAGTAGCATTCCGCTCCGTCAAAGCCGGCATCGAGCGCGTCCCGGGTCTGCGCCAGCAGTTCGTTCAATGTATTCCACTCAAACGTCACGCCCGCATGCGCCAGCACCGCGCGTCCGCCCGCGGCATGAATCAGGGGAATCACGTCCGCCGCGGCATCAAAGCCCGCATCCGCATAGCGCACGTTGTAGCGATCATAAAAGGCAAAGCCCTCGCGCAGGGTCTGCGTCACGTGCTTCTGCCTGAGGTACTGCAGCATCTTCCAGCCGCCCTGCGCGGGGTCGTGCGCCAGTGCCCCGTATTCCGCCATGCTCAGGTTCGGATAGTCCGGGAGCATGCGCAAAAGGAGCTCCGTGCTCATGTCGTCCAAACGGGATCGCGCACGGCGGATGCATTCAAGCAGCGCCTCGTTTTGCAGATCCGCGCCGTAGCAGAGTATGTGCACGTCCGTACCGCGGTGCAGCGCATCGATCTCCACGCCGGTGATGTAGCCCAGCCCCGCCGCCTGAGCAAGCTTTTGAGTCTCGAGCGTACCCTCCGTCACGTTGTGGTCGCAGACGGATATCAGCCCCAGCCCCCGTGCCCGCGCGCGGGAGACGATCTCCTCGGGCGTAAATGTGCCGTCGGAACAGACGGAATGTATGTGCAGATCCGCGCAGGCCATAAAACACGCTCCTTTTGCATTATAAAACGACGCTCGCCGCACAGACAGAGGCCGTGCGGCGAGAATAAAAGGTTATTTGGGATCAGGCTTCCGGAACGGCCTTGACCTTCTTGAGGTTGACGAAGTGCGGCAGACCGTTGACGATATCCAGCTTCGTCTGGCCCTGAATCAGCGGCAGACAATAGTCGATGAAGCCCTGGTTGACGCCGTCGCCGGTCTCGTTGATCCACTCCAGCGGTACCTTCTTTTCGGTGTTGGCGACGATGGTCAGGTCAAACAGCTTGGTGTTGCAGCTGTACTTGCCGTTCTCGCGCGTGCACTCGAAGCCGACCATCTTGTCGGTGATGCCCGCAACCGCGTTGTCGACTGCAGCCTTGCCGGAGGCGAAGGACTCGTCGATGTCGGTCTGGGAAGCGCAGTGTGCAGCGCAGCGCTGCAGCAGCGACAGCTCGATGCCGCGCACCTTCGCGCCGGTCTCGCCCTTGATGTAGTTGGCAAGATAGGCTGCCAAGCCGCCCAGCTGGGTGTGGCCGAAGCTGTCCTTGGCGGCGTTCTTGTTGGCGTACTCGGCAATGAACGTGCCGTCCTTGTCATGGATGCCCTCGGAAACGACAACCAGGCACTTCTTCTTGGCGGCATAGATTTCCTTGACCTTGGCGGTGAACTTGTCCATGTCGAAATCGACCTCGGGCAGGTAGATCAGATCCGCGCCGTGATCGCAGTAGTTGGCCAGTGCGGCTGCAGCGGTCAGCCAGCCTGCGTGACGGCCCATGCACTCGATGATGGTGATCATGCCGGTGTCGTACACGGTGGAGTCACGATAGACTTCCATAACGGACGTGGCGATGAACTTGGCTGCGGAGGCGAAGCCCGGGCAGTGGTCGGTGCCGGCCAGGTCGTTGTCGATGGTCTTGGGGATGCCCATGCAGCGCACTTCGTAGCCGTTGCGCAGCATGAACTTGGAGATCTTGTTGCAGGTGTCCATGGAGTCATTGCCGCCGTTGTAGAAGAAATAGCGGATGTTGTACTTCTTGAACATCTCCAGGATCTTCAGATAGTCGGTCTCGTCCTCGTCGGGATCCTTGAGCTTGTAGCGGCAGGAACCCAGTGCGGAGGAGGGCGTATACTTCATCAGAGCCAGCTCGTCGGGATCTTCCTTGCCCATGTCAATCAGATTGTCATTGAGCAGGCCGACAATGCCGTTGCACATGCCGTAGACGTGGGTGATGGCATCGCTGTCCAGTGCCGTCCTGATGGCGCCGTATGCGGATGCGTTGATGACGGAGCTGGGGCCGCCGGACTGGCCGATGACGGCCGCGCCGATAAGCTTATTCATATTAAAGACTTCCTTTCAATGAATCGGTAAGTGCCGTGGATGCGAGCCACGGTATCCCAATTAAATCTAGCATAAATGCAGAGACTTGTCAAACGTACACAGGTTATATTTTACATATAAATTCGGGACAGCCGAAAGAATAACGACAGAATTGCGCCCGAAACTTGCATGAAAAAAATCACAATGCATAAAGCATGGCATAATACGGTCGCATATACCGTGTATATATACATTTTCTTCAAAATGTACCGGCAGGAATTGCATAAACCGTGTCGTATATTTAAATGTATATACACGAAATATTCCGCATATACAGTCACTTATTCAGGCATACAAGGAGGTCTCTTTTCGTGGAACGGGTCAGGCAAAAATGGGCTGAAATCAAAGCAAAGCCCAACTTCAGGCGCAACGTGACCATCGCGTGCTGTGCGCTTGCAACGCTGGTGCTGGCGCTGTGTATATCCATTTTTATTCGATCGAATATTCAAAACAAATATGCAAATGCGATACTGCAGACGCAGGAGGAAACCTACCAGAATCTGATCGATATGACGGAACTTTTTGCGCGCATCGATGATCCGGAGGTGGACGTGCAAAACAAGCTGATTCCGGCGCTGAAGGCCAAGTACACCGCGGCCCGCTCGCTCAACGATACGCTCATCTCCGCCTACGGCCAAAAACATGCCGTCATGAGCGAGGAACTGGTATCTGCCTTCGACGCGGCCTTCGAGGCCTATTCGACCGCCTACCGTCAGGGTACGCCCACGGGGCTGGCGCGTGCGGACCTGAAAAACTGCATCGATGACATTCAGGTCATGATCGATGAGCGCTACACGCCCGAGGTCAGCGAGGAGGACAAGGTGGTCATCATAGACGACTCCACCGAGCAGATCAACTGAGGCGATTATTAAATCCGTGAAAATTTCTTAAAACGGCAAAAAAGCTATTTACAAACCCGCTCATCTGTGCTATAATACCTTCTGTTCCCAAGAGGACATGGGGCATTAGCTCAGTTGGCTAGAGCGCTACACTGGCAGTGTAGAGGTCACGAGTTCGAGTCTCGTATGCTCCACCATATCGTATATATCCGAACCTTCGGCGGTAAAGCCGGAGGTTCGGTTTTTTTATCGTAAAACAGGAGCGTGATCGCATGGTGCAAAGGACACAAATCCGGGAATTGCTCCGAAAGCTGCTGCGCTACGACATCTCCGCTGCGGATTTTACGCAGCAGATCGATCCGGACACGCTGCAGGACAGCAACGGGCAATACGAATACACGCTGAACGACATGATAGTGCTCATAGGCAACCTGATCGGGAAAAATCCGGACGGGGAAAGCCTGAAAGCATGGCTCAAACTGGTCTTTGACAGGCTCGGCGACCTGTATGCCCTCGTGGGCACCGGCGAAATCGATCCCTCGCATTCGACACTGGGTATACCCTATCCCGTAAACGACATCGCCATGGGCCGCTATATCCACTTCACCTTCCGCACTTGGGGCTGTTGCGGCGGTGATCCGGAATTTGATCTGCCGCTGATGCTGGAGGATATACGCAACCAGGGCGAGCGCAGGCCCGTACGCGTCCACCTCTGGTCGCAAAGCAACAAGGTGATGGCGCTGCACAACTCCGAGCCGGAAAAGCTCAAGAAGCTCAATGAAGCAGAGAAGGCGGAACTGCGCCGGCTGATGGCGGATCTGGCCGGGGAGGGCGAACCTTACGCGCTGCAGCAGTTGGGCTATTCCTGCTACGGCGGCGATGCGCTCTTTGACTGCGACTGGCCGCGCTCGAGGGACTGCTTTTTGCGTCTGATGGACATGGACAATGTGGACGACCATGCCAAGTGCAGCTATGCCAACACGCTGGGCTACATCTTCTACTACGGCCGCTGCAACGGCGGCGTGCCGGAGTACGACAGGGCGTTCACGTATTTCTCGATCGGCGCGGCCGGCGGCTACTTCGAGTCCATGTACAAGCTCTCGGACATGTACATGCACGGCTACTATGTGGCCAAAAACACCTCTGCCGCGGAGACGCTCGTGCGCATGGTCTATGACGAAAACCTCGGGCGCATACAGCACGGCGATTTCGCCTGCAATTTTGCCGATGCCGCGCTGCGCATGGGCAATCTCTGCAGGGCCGGCGTGCTGCAGGAAGACCCGCTCTACTACTGCACGCTGGCCGACTTTGCCTTGCGGCGCAGGCTGAAGTACGATCACTACGGCGATTCAGGCGTCATGGCCGGCATGCAGAATGTGCTGGAAGAGCTGCGCCGGGATCGTCCGCTGAGGAACAAGACCACGATCCGCTTTGCGGATGTGCCGCCCGTCATCGATGAGCTGTTCGAGGGGCACTGCTGCCGCGTGACGCTCGATGTGCAGGAAGACGGCATGCAGCTCACCGTGCAGCGTCTGGCGAACCCGGGCGAACATGAAATCGGGAAGGTATTTGAAGTCTATACGGACCTTGGCTTCTGTGATCTGACGGATTGTGTGCAGCTGACGCTCTGCGGCGGGAATCTGCCGCAGCTGCCGGGCAGGCAGAGCTTCATTGCCAACAGGATCACGTCCGAGCGGACGAAGAGCGGGCTGCACTGCTGCTTCCGCTTCTTTGATGAACTGAAGCTTGCCCTGACCGTCCGCAAATTCAAGCGCAGGCTGCCCGCAGAGGCGAAGCGGAAGATGCAGGTGTACAATTTTGCCGCCGTCACGTTTGCGCCCGGCGGAAAGAGCTATGACTACATCTGCGATATCGATGATGTCGCGGTGGGTGATCATGTGATCGTGCTTGCGCATGGCGAGGAAAAGGAAGTTGAGGTCGTGCGGCTGTTCCGAATGCCCATGGGAGATATGGCACTGCCGCCCGAACGCTACAAAAAGATTGTGAGAAAAGTATAAGGTTTGACAGTGGTCAGTTGAACAGCTTGTATCGCCGCCCGTCACCACACTGTCTCGCTGACCACTATCCATTAATCACTGTCGTGAAGGTTGTACCGAAATGCAATCCCCCGTTTTTCCGCGCAGCAGCAGAACCCGATCGGCTATGCGCTTCTGCGCTCCTGTTGCATCCTGCGGTACTCCCGCGGCGTGCACTCCAGGTAGCGGCGGAACATTTTCGTGAAATAGCTGGGGCTGGGGAAGCCGTTGGCCGCGGCGATCCCGGTGATCGGTTCACAGCTGTTGGCGATCGCCTCGGCCGCGCGGAGTATGCGTGCCCGCTGCACGTATTCGCCCGGGGTGCAGTGCAGGTACTTCTGAAACAGCCGCTGGCACACGCGCGGACAGATGTTGCCCGCCCGGGCGATCTGCTCGAGCTGAATGTCCGTGCAGACGTTTGCGTCGATCCAGTTCAGCATGCGCTTGACGCGATCCTCCTGCAGGTTGGCGGGGCGCGTCTGATGCTGCCGCACACTGTCCTGCCAAAGGTCCAGTACGATCTGCGAAAGTGCGTTGCGTGACGCGAATTCAAAGCCCTCATACTCGCTCCGGCAGGCCTCGAAGATCTCCTCCATGCAGGCCCTGATCCGTGCCGCATGGGGAAGGGCGGACATATCAATCACGGGTGCGCCCTGCTGCAGCAGCGGACGGATATACTTCACGTCAAATATGCTGCCGGGCAAACCGGATACGATGCTCGCATCAAACACGATGGATCTCTGACGGCAGGGTTCGTCGGATACGGCCCGGCAGGCATGCATGACGCCGGAATTGACAAAGAACATGCCGCCCGGTTGAACGGTATGCACCTCATCGTTTACCTGCATCTCGGCCCGGCCCGAGATCATCCAGAACAGCTCTATCTGCGTGTGCCAGTGCAGCGGCGCGATTCCGCCCGCAAAGTCGTGCAGGTCATTTTCGTTGACCACCAGACCGAAGCGTGCATTCGAGCCGATCTGCATCTCGCGGCCATGGCTGTCCAGCGCGAGCGCCGTCATGTTTCGGCGTATCATTTTCTATCATTCCCTGTCGTTTTTGTTATAGTTTTGCATTTCTGCCGCTTGTAGGAAAGGCAACAGCGGTGTATAATGGAATCACGCGATGCCGGCTTCCATCATGTAGCCAATGATGATGGGCAGGTCCCCCTTGTCCGAAATGCTCAGCTCCAGTGCGGCCTCGGACGGCTGCATGTAGCGCAGCAGCTGCAGCACATCGCGGTTCTGCTTGAGGTTGAAGCGCGTCCGATCGGGCAAGTTGAGAAATACGTCACCCTTGCAGCGGCCGATGACGTCCGCGAGGCGACCCATGTCCGAGAAGTTCATGATCTTTGCCATCGAAAACAACCTCCCAACGCATATTTTTGCAGCGGAATTTTATCCACCGTCTGTCGTAATTATAGCATTTGCACGGGCGGAGCGGGTATAAATAATCAACCCGATTTATGGGAATTATCAATCAAAAAGGGGTGAAAAGCATGGCGATCGAGGCCGTCAATTCCAGAGTAAGCGACGATCAGCGCGAGCTGGTCGAGCACGGCAGCGCGGGCTTTCCCATCGCCTGCTATGACATGCTGGACACGCGGGACTTCGTCTCTTTGCACTGGCACGAGGAGATGGAAGCGATCGTGGTCACCGGCGGGAGCCTGCGCTTCTCCTCCGAGCAGGGCAGCACGGAACTGGGAAGCGGCGAGGCCCTGTTCATCAACTCCAACGCGCTCCACGGCGCATGGGAGGCCGGGCCGCAGGGATATCATATCCGCACGGTCGTGTTCTTCCCCAGGCTCGTCGGCGCGGGCGTGGATTCCGTGTTCTGGCAGAAGTACATAAGCCCCGTGTTGGGAAACGCTGCCCTCAAGCAGCTGCCCCTGCGCCCCGATGTGCCGTGGCAGCGCGAGGCGATAGACTTTATCAACCGCACCTGGGAAAACTGCCGCGACGAGGGCTACGGCTACGAGCTGCGCGTGCGCGACGCGCTGTCGCATATGATGGCGCTGCTGTGCGCCCATTGCCCTGCGGACAGCACAGGGCCGTCCGCACGGGATCTGCGCCGTGCCGAGCGCGCGCGGCAGATGGTCAGCTTCATACACGCCAATTTCGCCGATCCCGTCACGGCCGCCGACATCGCCGCCGCAGCCGCCGTCAGCGAGAGTGAAAGCGTGCGCTGCTTCAGAAGTGTGCTGGGCATGCCGCCCATACAGTATCTCAGGCAGTACCGCATCATGCGTGCTGCGCAGCTGCTGCAGACGACAAGCAGGACCGCCGCGGAAATCAGCGGCCTGTGCGGCTTTCAGGATCAGAGCTACTTCACCCGCAGCTTCCGCGAACAGTTGGGGAAGACCCCCGCGGAGTACCGCGGAAGAGGCGTGAAGGAGCAGTAGACAAAGAAGCTCCACCCGCGTTCGCGGGTGGAGCTTCTTTAATGGATCTTATTTTGGCTCTTCACGTTTTTCTGGGGGGTGGGGCTACCAACCCCTCAGTCGCTGCGGTGCCGCGCTCG
>CAVINP010000047.1:0-14105 GCA_963643985.1 bacterium | reverse complement strand
AATGCAGGCAAAGACGCCGAAAATGCATCGTGGCGAATTTAGAAACACGCTCTAATCCCTAATCATCGGTTACTGAAGTGAGGATAGCATATGAACATAGTCATTGTCGGCTGCGGCAAGATCGGCACGACCATACTGGCCAGCCTGCTCGCCGAGGGACACGACATCGTCGCGGTGGACAACAACCCCGATGTCATATCCGATATTTCAAACATCTACGACGGCATGTGTGTCTGCGGCAGCGGCACGGACTGCGACACGCTGGCCGAGGCGGGCGTGGCCGATGCGGAACTGTTCGTGGCCACCACCTGCTCGGACGAGCTGAACATGCTCAGCTGCTTTCTGGCCAAGCGCATGGGCGCACGCCACACGGCGGCACGCATCCGCAATCCGCAGTACAGCGACCGCAACAACGCCTTCATTCGCCAGCAGCTGGACATCTCTCTGGTGTTCAACCCCGACCTGCTGGCGGCGCAGGAGCTGTATCACATGCTCAAGCTGCCCAGCGCGGTCAAGATCGAATATTTCTCGCGGCGCAGCTTTGAAATGGTGGAGCTGCGGCTGCGCGAGGATTCAAAACTTTTGGGGCTGCCGCTGTTTGAACTGCGCAAGCGCTTTCAGGCGAAGTTTCTGGTCTGCGCGGTGCAGCGCGGCGAAGAGGTCTTCATTCCCGACGGCAACTTCGTGCTGCAGGCCAACGACCGCATCGAGCTGACGGCCTCGCCCACGGAGATACAGCGCCTGCTCAAGGAGCTGGGGCTGCTTCAGAAGCAGGCCCGCAACGTGATGCTGCTGGGCGCGAGCCGCATGGCATTCTATCTGGCCAAGCTGCTCATCGCGGGCGGCACGAATGTCAAGATCATCGAGCAGGACAGGAAGCGCTGCCGCGAGATCACGGACAAGATCGGCGACGCGGTGGTGATCTGCGGCGACGGTGCCAAGCAGGAACTGCTGCTTGAGGAGGGCATCACCTCCATGGATGCCTTTGCGGCGCTGACGGGCATGGACGAGGAAAACATACTGATATCGTTCTTCGCCGCCAACCTGGGCGTGAAGAAGGTCGTGCCCAAGGTCAACCGCGACGGTCTGTACGACATCGCGGACAAGCTGGGTCTGGACAGCCGCATTTCCTCGCGCCACACCAGCTCCAACGTGCTCACGCGCTATGCCCGCGCACTGCAGAACTCCATGGGCAGCAACATGGAGACGCTCTACAAGCTGATGGACGGCAAGTGCGAGGCGCTGGAGTTCCGCGTGGAGAGCAACTTTGACCACCTGAACATAGCGCTCAAGGATTTGAAGCTCAAGCCCGGCGTGCTGATCGCGGGCATACTGCGCGGCCGCCGCGCCATCATTCCCTCGGGCGTGGACATGATTCAGGCGGACGATCACGTGATCATCATGACGGCCGGTCACTACATTCATGACATGCAGGACATTCTGCTGTGAGAGCGGTGTTAAAAGCAATATGAATCGCAAGATGGTATTCAACACGCTTGGGCTGATGCTCAAGTTTGAGGCGGCGATGCTGGCGCTGCCCGCAATCGTGGCGCTGGGCTACGGTGAGGGCTGCGTGGTGGCGCTGCTGATCACGGCGGCGATATCACTCGCGCTGGGCGTTGTGTTGCAACTGTTCAACCGCCCCGAGAGCAACGTGATCTACGCCCGCGAGGGCTTCGTGATGGCCGGCCTGTCCTGGCTGATGGTATCGGCGATCGGCGCGCTGCCCTTCGTGCTCAGCGGCGAGATTCCGAGCTATGTCGATGCATTCTTTGAGACCGTCAGCGGCTTTACCACCACCGGCGCGTCCATACTGACGGATGTCGAGGCCATGAGCCACGGCCTGCTCTTCTGGCGCTCGTTCACGCACTGGGTCGGCGGCATGGGCGTGCTGGTATTTGTGATGGCGCTGGTGCCCAACATGTCCGACCGCTCGATTCACATCATGCGTGCGGAGATGCCCGGCCCCGTCATCGGCAAGCTCCTGCCCCGCGCCAGGGACACGGCGAGCATACTCTACAAGATCTACATCGTGATGACGCTTGTGCAGATCGTGCTGATGGTGCTGGGCGGCATGCCGCTCTTTGAGAGCGTACTGCACGCCTTCGGCACGGCCGGTACGGGCGGCTTCGGCATCAAGCGCGACAGCATCGCGGGCTACAGCCCCTACCTGCAGTGGGTCATCACCGTGTTCATGTTCCTCTTCGGCGTGAACTTCAACCTTTACTATCTGCTGCTGGCGCGGAAATTCCGTGCGGCGCTCCAGTGCTCGGAGTGCTGGTATTACACGGGCATCGCACTGGTCAGCTCCGCGCTGATCGCCGTCAACATCTACCCGATGTACGGCAACATTTCCGAATCGATACGGCACTCGGCGTTTCAGGTGTCCTCCATCATGACGACCACGGGCTATGCCACGACGGACTTTAACCTCTGGCCGCAGTTTTCCAAGGGGCTTCTGCTGGTGCTGATGCTGGGCGGCGCGTGCGCAGGCTCGACGGGCGGCGGCCTGAAGATCAGCCGCGAGGTCATGCTCTTCAAGATGATCGGTTCGGAGATCCGCCGCCTGCTGCATCCGCGCTCGGTCAGCTCCGTGCGCTTTGAGGGCAAGGTCGTGGACGTGACCACCCAGCGCGCGGTCGGCAACTATTTTGCCATCTACATCATCTGCATGGTGGGCGTCTGGCTGCTGATTTCGCTGGATCACTTTGATACCGAGACCAATCTGGCGGCGACATTCTCCTGCTTCAACAACATCGGCCCCGCACTGGGCGCGGCCGGCCCCGCGGCGAGCTATGCGGCCTACTCGAACCTGTCCAAGATCGTGCTCTCACTGGCCATGCTGCTGGGCAGGCTGGAAATCTTCCCGCTGCTGCTCACGCTCATGCCGTCCACCTGGACTTCGAGGAGCTGAGTACAGCCGGCATCGGAGCTCCACCCCCTTGTCTCCCCCCGAAACGCACTCAAGACTTGCTGCGCGAAGGCGCAGTGCGGCGGGTGCGTAAGAGCGGTGATGGGGTTGACCAATCCCCCAACTTTCCGTGGTGAACAAAAAAGAAGCTCTTCACGTTTCCCGGAAGACGGATACTTCCGTCTCACAAGAAACCGTGAAGAGCTTTTTCGAGGGACATATCCCTGTACGTCGGTTTACTATTCCTAAACTTCGGATCGCATAAAACGTTTATTTATAATTTAACATGCGCTATGGCCACCAAGGGATTGACATATACAGCCTTTGGTGGTTTAATAAAATAGCTTTTGAAGTTTAGCAATTTTAAACCCGCCCGGCCTGCGACTGAGCGGCGGAAAGGAAGCGCAAATTGTGGAGATCGGCAATAAAATCCGGCGTCTTCGGCTGCAGCGCGGGCTGACGCAGGAGGAGCTGGCAGACCGGTGCGAGCTGTCCAAGGGCTTTATATCGCTCCTGGAGCGCGATCTGACCTCGCCGTCGCTGGACACGCTGGCGGACATACTCGAGTCTCTCGGCTCGGATCTGCCCACATTCTTTGCCAAGAACGATCACGAGAAGATCGTCTTCGGTGAGGAGGACATATTCGTCAAGGAAGACGCGGAGCAGCTGCGCGGGCGCATCCGCTGGCTGGTGCCCTCGGCGCAGAAGAACCGCATGGAGCCGATACTGGTCGAGATGGCCCCCGGCGGGGAAACGAACGAGGAAGACCCGCACGAGGGCGAGGAGTTCGGCTATGTGCTCTCGGGCACGGTCAAGGTCATCGTGGGCGACCGCTGCGAGCGCGTGCGCAAGGACGAGAGCTTCTATTTCCTGCCTACCGCCCCGCACCGCCTGGTGAATGCCGGCAAGACCACCTGTCGTGTGATCTGGGTATGCACGCCGCCGAATTTCTGAGGGATTCGGTGGGTAGTGGTCAGTGGTCAGTTGAATGGCTCGGGTCACCGTTTCACAAGTTACCGGTTACCAGATACCGGTTACCACCACACTATTTAACCAGTCACTAATCACCGGTAACCGGCATCCCGGGGCTTTCCGCGCCGAACCTACATTATTCTATGGGAGAGACGATCATATGATTCAGGACACGCGCTTAATCGAGCTCAAGGACATCTCCAAGAGCTTCGGCGATACGGAAATATTGCATCATATCAATCTGTACATCCGCAAGTGTGAGTTTGTGACGCTGCTTGGCCCCTCCGGTTGCGGCAAGACGACGCTGCTGCGCCTGCTGGGCGGTTTTGAGACGCCCACGAGCGGCCAGATATTCTTTGACGGCGCGGACGTGGCCAAGCTGCCGCCCTACAAGCGCCGCATCAACACGGTCTTTCAGAAATACGCGCTGTTTTCGCATCTGAACGTGTTTGACAACATCGCCTTCGGACTCAACCTCAAGGCCCCCGAGGCCTTCGGTGCCAAGACCCGCGCCCAAAAGCGTGAAGAGATCCGGCGGCGCGTGGATCGCATGCTCAAGCTGGTCAAGATGGAGGGCTACGAAAAGCGCAGCATCAACTCGCTCTCGGGCGGCCAGCAGCAGCGCATCGCCATCGCGCGTGCTCTGGTCAACGAGCCGGAAGTTCTGCTGCTGGACGAGCCGCTGGGCGCGCTGGACCTCAAGCTGCGCAAGGAGATGCAGGTGGAGCTCAAGTCCATGCAGCAGCAGCTGGGCATCACCTTCATATACGTCACCCACGATCAGGAAGAGGCGCTGACGATGTCGGACACCGTGGCCGTGATGAACGGCGGGCGCATCCTTCAGATCGGCGATCCCAAGCGCATCTATGATGAGCCGAAATGCGCCTTCGTGGCGGACTTCATCGGCGAGAGCAACATCATCCCCGGCATCATGCTCGAGGACGACCTGGTGGAGATGCTGGGTACGCAGTTCCAGTGCGTGGACGAGGGCTTCGGGCACAACGAACCCGTGGACGTGGTCGTGCGCCCGGAGGACATCATGATCGTCGGTGAGGACGTAGGCATGCTGACCGGCACGGTCGAGAGTGTGCTGTTCAAGGGCGTGCACTACGAGATGATCGTGGACACGGGCACAACGAAATGGAAGGTACATTCCACCACCATGCAGCCCGTGGGCAGCCGGGTCGGTCTGACGATCGTGCCCTACAACATCCACATCATGCACAAGGAGGCCTGATACGATGAAGCGTCAATGGTACGCCACCCCCTACGCGCTGTGGATGCTGATGTTCACCATCGTGCCGCTGCTCTTCGTGTTCTACTATGCCTTTATCGGCAACGACGGCAGCTTCACGACCGCGAACTTTCAGAACCTGACGCGCCCGGGCTTCATCTCGGTGCTGCTGCTGAGCCTCAAGCTCGCGCTCTACTGCACGCTGATCTGTCTGCTGGTGGGCTATCCCACCGCGTATTTCCTGGCCAGCCGCGATTTTTCCGCCAACAAGATGCTGGTGGTGCTGATCCTGCTGCCCATGTGGATGAACTTCCTGCTGCGCACCTACGCCATGATGACGATCCTCGAGAACAACGGCCTGCTCAACACGCTGCTTGAGAAGCTGGGGCTTGAGAAGATGCAGATCATCGGCACGGAGGGCGCTGTGCTTCTGGGCATGGTCTACAACTTCCTGCCCTTCATGGTGCTGCCGGTCTACACGGCGCTGAAGAAGACCGATGCGGGCGTGATCGAGGCCGCGGAGGATCTGGGCGCGAACCCCTTCCACGTGATCACGCGCGTGGTCATACCGCAGTCGATCCCCGGCGTCATATCGGGCATCACCATGGTGTTCATGCCCGCGGTCACGACCTTTGCCATCACGCGCCTGCTCTCCAACGGCATGATCTATCTGGCCGGCGACATGATCGAGGAATACTTCATCACGCTCAACAACCGCCCCGCCGGCAGCGCACTGTCGCTGGTGATGCTGGTGCTGGTGCTCATCTCCACGCTGCTGCTGCGGCGCGTGAATCCGGAAGGAGGCCACGCATGATACGCAAGAGTAAGGGCTCGGTGCGAGCGCTCAAGGGCGTATACCTCGCACTGGTGCTGGCGTTTCTCTATCTGCCGATACTGGTGATGTTCGCGCTGTCGTTCAATGCCTCCGTCTCCCGCGCGGAGTGGACGGGCTTCACCTTCAGCTGGTATCTGAAGCTGTTTCAGGATCAGAACATCATCAATGCCCTGAAGGTCACGCTGTCCGTGGCGGTCATTGCCACGATCGTCTCCGTGATCATCGGCACGCTGGGCGCGATCGGCATGTTCTCGATGCACAAGGGCTGGTTCAACCTGCTCTCGGCGATATCGAACATCCCCATGACCATGCCGGACATCGTGACGGGCGTATCGCTGATGCTGATGTTCGTGTTCATGAAAGTGCCGCTCGGGCGCTGGACGATGATACTGGCGCACATCGCCTTTGACATTCCCTACGTGCTGCTCTCGGTGCTGCCAAGACTCCAGCTGATGAACCCCAACCTCTACGAGGCGGCCATGGACCTGGGCTGTCATCCCGCACAGGCCCTGTACAAGGTGATACTGCCGGAGATCTCGCCCGGCATCGTCACCGGCGGCCTGCTGGCCTTCACGATGTCGCTGGATGACTTCGTGATCTCCTATTTCACATCATCGACCGACCAGAATCTGGCCATGATCGTCTACTCCGCCGCACGCCGCGGCGTGGAGCCGACCATGTACGCGCTCTCGGCGCTGATGTTCATCTGCATACTGACCCTGCTGCTGATCGTCAACCGCAGATCCGGTCTTGAAATTATCTGACACTACGGGAGGAAACACTATCATGAAAAAGCTGGCTCTGATTCTCGCCCTTGTACTTGCGCTCTGCACGCTTTGCGGCTGCGGCGGCTCCACGACGGAAGAAAGTGCCGCCACCGAAACCAAAGAGGCACAGAGCGAAAAAACGTCCACCGAGCTGACGGTGTTCAACTGCTACGACTACATTGACCCCGAGGTGATCGAGCTCTTCGAAGAGGAGACGGGCATCACCGTCCAATATTGCAACTACACCACCAACGAGGAAATGTACACCAAGCTCGAGGCCGTCTCCGGCACCTACGATGTGATTTTCCCCTCCGACTATATGATCGAGCGCCTGATCGCCAACGACATGCTCGAAGAGCTTGACATGAGCAAGCTGCCCAATGCCGCGGGTCTGATGGAGCGCTTCCAAAGCCCGGACTATGACGCGAACAATGCCCATTCCATCCCCTACATGTGGGGTACGCTCGGCTATCTGTACAACACCGAAATGATTTCCGAAGACCTCGACAGCTGGAGCGCACTCTTTGACGAAAAGTACGCCGGTCAGGTCATCATGATGAACTCCATGCGCGACACCGTCGGCATTGCGCTGAAGTATCTGGGCTACTCACTCAACACCCGCGAGGAGAGCGAACTGACCGCCGCCTGTGACCTGCTGGTCAAGCAGAAGCAGGACAAGATCGAGTCCGGCTACCTGCTGGATGAGACCAAGGACAAGATGGTCGGCGGCGAGGCCGGCATCGGCGTGATCTATTCCGGCGATGCGCAGTACGCCATCGAAAAGAACGACAAGCTCAAGTACGTCATCCCCAAGGAAGGCTCCAACATCTGGGTCGACGGCATGTGCATCCCCAAGGGCTCCAAGAATGTCGATGCCGCACATCAATTCATCGACTTCATGTGCCGCGAGGACATCGCGAAGATGAACTTTGAATACATCCACTACTGCTCGCCCATTCAGGCGGTCGTTGACGGCATGACCGATGAGGAAAAGGCGCTGAGCACGCTCAACCCGAGCGACGATGTGCTCAACAACTGCGAATACTTCCACGACGTGTCCGACTGCATGAGCCTGTATGAGAACGTGTGGATGGAAATCCGCATGGCAGGATAAGGCTTTCACGAAAAGGTTGGGGGATTTATGCTGTGTCGTACTTCCGGCGCACTCCTTCCACCGCTGAGCGGTGGTGGGGTCAGTCAAGCCCCCGGCTTTCCGTGAAGAACAAAAAATGCGCCCGCGCAATTGCGCGGGCGCATTTTTTCAGAGCAGGCTCATATCCACCCATATTGCGGGGCGGATGCAGGAATTCAATTCATCGACATGGGAGGTGAAGAGTGCGCCGGAGGGATCGACGAGGGCAGCATAGTTCTGCTGACTGCCGGGCGAGCGCAGCCACCAGTATCCTGCCGTTTCTCCGTCCTCGGTCGTATAGTTCAAATTGGTATAGGCATCGTTGGCCTTGGCGAACTCCGTCGGCGCCACACGGGCTGCTGCGTTATCCCCGTCTTCCTCCGTCACGGAAAAGTATTTGTACGCCTCGGCATAGCTCAGAAGGAAAACCTTATCCTGCGTATCGTTGCCGCCGTCCGTATCCCACGCGCTGTAGCACTGGCTCGCACCGCTGTCCACATCCGTCATCAGTATGGCCTGCTGCTCGTTGGAATCGAAGGCGCGGCTGAAAAACGTGCCGTTCAGCCAGGTGCGCAGGGAGCAGTCCTCCCATGTCACGTCCGCATCCTCCGAATCGTAGGCCCGCACATTCAGGCCGCAGCTGCTGAGCAGCAGTGCCCTCTCTCCGTCCGTATCCAGCACCAGCCACTCTATCGGCGTGCTGTCGTTGCCGCCTGCGGTCTGCGGATAGCTGCCGAATTTCACGCAGCTGCCCACGGACAACGTCTGAGACGTGTCGCCGTCCGCCCCCGCGCTGCCGCCGCTGCCGCCGCTGCCGACCGTAATGACGATCGAGGCGGTCTGCATCGCCTTGCCGTAGGTGTCGGAGGTGTAGAACTGGAGCGTGTAGTCTCCGTCGGTGAGGCTGCCAAAGCTCGCCGTGAAGGTGAAACCCGCATCACTCGCGGTGCTGCCGCTGATCTTGCCGCCCGTCATGGCATCGGTGTCCTCGCGGTCGCAGAGCGATATCTCGCCATCTTCAAAATAGCCCGTGACGACTGCCGTGCCGCTTGCGTCAAGCAGGTCATAGCTGTCAAAGTAGGCCACCGTGCCCGGCTGATGGCAGATCCAGCCCGTGAGCTGCAACCGGCCGCCGCTGAATGTTCCACCCGACCCGTCAAAGCCGATGGCATAGCTGTTGAGCACGTCCACATAGGGCTTGTTGGAGGATGTGAAAGCCTGTGCAGCCGAATCGTAGGCCGGTTCGGCCGTAGCCGCTGCATCATCGACATAAGTTAAGGTGAGGCCGACCCCCTCTTCTTCGCTGAGCACAAGCACAGTTACTATGTCGCCCGACTGAAGTTCGAGCGAGGTAAAGCCCACCAGATCCAGCGGCTCGTCGGGCTCTATTGTCGTGCTGTGGATAACTTCACCCGTGGTGATGTCCTCGCCGAGAATCACTGCCAGAGTATAATCCCCCGCCGGCCCCGTCAGCGTCACTGTGACCTTGTCGGTGTCGGGATAGAGCGTACGTGTGCTCAGTGAGATATCAAAGCCGGCCGGTTCTACCGTCGGTGTGGGATCAGAGTCTGCAAATTGGAAGCCCGTCAGCGCAAATGCCGACTGAACGAGGCAGATGCACAGCAGCAGGGCCAGCAGGGGAATGATGGGTTTGCGCATAAGGAACCTCCGTCAATCAGTGGTCAGTGAAATGGTAGGGGTGGCCGGGTCAGGCGTTAAGATCGATCCACAGTGCGGGGCGGACACAGGGTTTACCGCTATGGATCAAGTCATCAGTTAGTGTCCCGTCGGTGCCGACCATAGCAGCACTGTACTCATCGCTGCCGCCGACGGTCTGGGGGTAGCTGCCCGGGGTCACGAACTGCCCACGGCATAGTCCTGCGCTGAAGCCTCGGGCGTCACGCCCCAGGAGTCGAGTATGTCGCTTTGTGTGCTTTCGGGTACGCTGCCGGCATGGCTGTCGATCGTCAGGGGGATCGAAGCGGTCGGCTGTCCGCTCTCGTTGTAGATCTGCAGCGTGTAGTTGCCGTCGTCCACATTGCTCCAATCGGGTGTGAAGATAAAGCCCGCATTGCTGCTGTCGCTTCCGCTGATCTTGCCCTGCGTCAGAGCATCGGTGTTCCCGCGATCATAAAGCGAATGCTCCGTTTCGGAGAAGATGCCGCTCGCTACCTTGACGCCGCCCGAATCCAGCAGCTTATATGTGCCAAGCCCGTTGTCCGCGCCCGCCTGCCGGCAGATCCAGCCGCTGAGCAACACATCATCGGGTCTGAAGGACGACTGAACCGGTGCGTCAAAGCCGATGGCGTATTTGGTTGCGGCATCCACATAGTCCCGGCCGGCAGCCTGAGCGGAAGCTTCGACCGTAACCTCGGCAACAAGCCAGTCTTCGAAACCCTCTTCGGTTCCAACTTCCACCGTCAGCGAATATGTGTCCGCAGACATGCGGTCCGGAATCTTGATGTCCGTGATTTTGAACAGCGTATCCGCATAGCCCGTATCGACCTTGCCGCTCAGGCCCAGCTCTTCGATCATACCTTCGCGCTCGGCCCCGCTGAGTTCCTCGCGTTCGAAATCCGGCACGGAGGTATCCCCGAGCCAAATCTTTGTATACCCGATATTCTTCGAGTTGCAGAGCAGATAGACCGTCAAATCCGCCGTCTGACCCACCGCGGCCGTTATATCCCCGCCGTCGGTCCAGGCATAGGTCATGCTCCTGTCGCTGGTGTTCTCGTAGGTCAGATATTCATCTGCAGTGTTGCCGAAGTCATCCCACACGTAGAGGCAGATTTCATCGCTTTCCTGCAGGTCCGGCACGGGGATGTTGACGCTGCCGTCGGGTTTAACCGTGCCGTTATCAACAGCTTCGCCGTTGACGGACAGCTCCCATGTGCATTCCTTGTCCTCGCCGCTGACGGAGAGCGTGATCTCCTCGGTATCGCGGGTGATCTTGGTGGGGGAAACGCTGATTTCGGGTACTTCGCCGTCAAATTCGATTGTGAGCGGGTCCGGCATCTCGGGCGTGCTGTCGGCAAAACTGTTGTCCTCGCTGTAGTAACAGCTGACGGTGTTGCTGCCCTGAGTGAGATACTCCGTCAGGTCGATGCTGCCCGTGCCGTCCGCCCCGAGCGTCAGGGAGGTCACTTCCTCATTGTTGATACTTATGAGCACCTTGGCAATCGGTTCGCCCTCAACTTCAACGGTGGTGCCGTCCGAATTGCTCAGGGACAGGCCCCTGACGATGGCGTAGGTCATCGTGGCCTCGCCGATCCGGCCGGAAGAGTCCGTCACGCGCAGCGTGATCCTGTCATCGAAGTGCAAGCCCGGCGGGGTTTCAAGCTCGATTCCCTCGTGGGTGCCGACTTCCATGCTCTCATAGGTCCTGAAGGTCTCGCCGTTTGCGATCATCTCCAGCGTGAGGCTCGAATCGCGGTCGTCGTCGATCGTTATATCGATACAGGTCAGGCCGGGGATGATGCGATCCGGATCGACGCTGACCGTAGGCGCATCGTCCGTGACGGTGACCGTCTGCGCCTCGGGAGCCTCGGGGACATCGTCGCCGAAGCCGTTGTCGCTGTCGCTGACGTAGGCCACAGAGACCGTATTCTCGCCCACACTCAGCAGATTGGTCAGATCAAGTTCGGCTTCGCCGTCTGCATCGAGGCTCATCGAAATCGAAGAACCGTTGACGGACAGATCCACCGTGGCATTCGGCTCACCGCTGACGCTCAGCCTGCCCGCGGAGACATCAAATGTCAGCGCCTTCACCGCTTCAAAGTTCAGCGGCCGTTCGTTCGTGTTGCCGGCCTCGTCCTCCGCAACCAACGTGACGCTGTCCTTGCGGGTTAGGCTCAGCGTATCGATATCCGTCAGATAGGCACTGCCGTCCGGACCGGTCGTGTCTGCAATGTCCGTAGCCTTGCCGTTGACGTAGAGCGTCATAGTCACGCCTGCCTCGCCGTTTGCCTCGTGCACCTCGATCATGGATGTATCCGCAGAAAGAAGTGCGTCACAGCTGATCTGCGGCGGATTCGGATCGTAGTAAACCTGCCACTCGGCAGCGACATCGCTGCCGGGATAGGCCACGGCAACGGTGTTTTGCTCATCCGCGTTCAGCTTCGAAGTCTGCACTTCCACGGCAAACGTGCCGTCCGGCTCGACAACGAAGTTGCCCTGATGCTCACCGTTGACCAGCAGCTGAATCGAACTGTCCGGTGTTGCCGTGCCGGTGAAGGTCTGAGTGGTGGCGCTTTGGGCATTGATGTAGCACAGAGTCTGATTGTCGTCGGCATGAATGCCCACCTGTTCGATGCTTTCGGTGGGTTCGGCTTCGACGGCTTCGCGGGTCACCGCCACCGCGCCCTCGGCAGGAGTGATGCCGTCCATACCGTTCACGCTCACGCGCAGCGGCAGTTCGTCGATATCCGTCACATCCATGCGTATGCCGGCGCTGAAGATATAGCCGCCGTCATCCGACATCCAACTTACGTTCTCTGCGTTCACACCGCTGCCGTTGACGCTGAGCTTCAGGTCGGATGTTGACAACCCGGCATCGCAGAGCAGCTTGCCGCTGATGGTGACGCTGTCGCCCTCCGCATTGCAGCTCAGATCGGTCAAACCCAATTGCGGCACAGCCGTGGGCGCGACGGTCGGGGTGGGGGACGGTGTGGGAGACGGGGCGGGGGACGGTGTGGGTGTTGCCTCGCGTATGCTCACGCCCTCTTTCACAGCAGCATCCAGATATTTCAATGTCAATTCGTCACATTCGGTGCTGTCGGGCAGCTCCACGCCCTCGTTGTATTCTTCGGCCCAGTTTCTGAAGTCCCTGACGGCAACTATGGTATCCGTGTCGTACTCTCCGTTGGCCTCATCCAGTGCGCCGACCAGCACCAGCTTTTGCTGCATCTCAAGTATGCCCTCTTTGGAAGAAGCGCCGGAGATCGAGCCGTCGTCCGCAGGCTCGGCGGTGGGTGTCGCAGTCGGTTCTGCGGTTGGCTCGGCGGTCGGAGCTTCGGTCGGGGCTTCGGTGGGTGCGGCGGTCTCGATGACTGCCACGGGTTCGGCGGAGGGCTTGCTGCCGCTGTTGAGCATGAGTACCACGGAACCCAGGCCCAGCACGCCCACCACGGCCGCTGCGCCCAGTATGATTTTGGTCTTGCTGCCCTGCCCGGTCTCCGAGCCGCGACGCGCACAGTACCTGGCATAGAGCACCAGCACGTTCCGGTACAGCTCTTCGCAGTCGGCGCAGCGTTTGGCGGGATCGGCCTGCAGGCAGGAGAGCAGCAGGTCATTGATGTCCTGCGGCACGCCGCGTATGGGCTGCACCGCCTTCTGTTCCTCCATGCGCAGCCTGTTGGCCTCATCGCGACGGGCACGCAGCGGTACATCCGTGTTTTTGCCGAGATCGGCCTGGAAGGGCAGGCGACCGCCGTTGAGCATTTCGTATATGGTGACGCCCAGGGAATAGATATCCGCGCGGATATCGCCGCCCAGACGCTTGTACATTTCCGGCGCCATGTAGTCGTGCGTGCCGCGCAGCGTGCCCTCGGGAAAGGTCGGCTTTTCGATGGCCGTGCCGAAGTCGCTGAGCTTGTAGTGGTCGCCCGCGGAGTGGAAGATGTTGTCCGGCTTGACATCCAGATGCAGCACCTGCCTGAGTTCGCAGACGCGCAACGCGCTGCTGATCTCCATCCAGACGTGCAGCGCGGCACGCATGTTGGCCGTCGTTCCCGGCACGATGCCCGCCCTCTGCAGGTATGCGGGCAGCACCTCCAGCTCCTCCATGACGATGAGCACATCCCAGCTGTTTTCCGGGGTGTCCGTGCGCTTGATTTCGCGGCTGTCAAAGAAAAAAGCGATGCCGGTCTCCTGGCCGAGCTTGCGCATGACGTGAATCTCGTTGTGCACCTTCCTGCGCTGAGCGTCCAGCAGAGTCTGAACATTGCCTGCCTTTTTGTTTCTGATATGATCGGCATCGATGGCAATCAGCTTGACCGCGCGGGTATACTCATCGCGGTGGCCACGCGCATCGACCTCGACGCAGCGCAGTCTGTAGACGCTGCCAAAGGATCCGTTCCCCAAGAACGCATCCCTCGGCGTACCGTCGATATGATATTTTCCGAAGAAGCCCTGTTTCTCGTAAAGTTTAAGTCGATCGTCTACGTTGAGCAAAGCGCACCTCCGTCGTCCGGAAAAGGATTAGAGTGTGTTTCTAAAATGAGACATGTGCAGTTTCGAGTGGATTTGCTTGCAGT